>VSNY01000110.1 GCA_009774535.1 Lachnospiraceae bacterium | reverse complement strand
AAGGTAAAAGAGGAAACAAAAGGATAAGCCCTCTGCTTCCTCTGTTTTACCGTAACAAAGGCATACTCCCCGTCAGCTTGTTAATCTGCTTTTTATTTCCGCAGACAGCGATTCCAATATAATTTAATCTGCTTTCTGAGGTATTCGCCATTTTACCAATGAACTCATTGTAAGTCTTACATCTTTGTGCTAAATCAGAAAAATCAACAACTGTCAATTCAGAAAATTGCGGCTCAAACAACCTTGTTCTTAGTTTTTTAAGTATATCGGTATTTCCTTTTAATATCGGTACGGGGAACTGTATAATCCCCATGTGGGCATTTCCCTCTAAATCAAGCACATCATTCCCGACAACATCGGGCATTTTCATTCCCATAGTGATGCCGAGGATAGCGGCGGTATTCGCAATAATCCCAAGAGGTAAATTTTCATCGACAACAATCACACATTTTTCATTCTCTACATTCATTTTCACTTTCCTCTTTTCCTAAATTTTAATTTACTTTCCGATAGAAACAAGCCGATTAAGGTAAGCCCTATTCCTATCGCAGCCATCCATGTAATTTCTTCCTTTAACACAATAACGGCTGTGACAACGGTAATGACAGGGACTATATAAATATACACGCTTGTCTTAACAGCCCCAAGCACTTTGACAGCATAATTCCAAGTAACAAAACAAAGGGCTGATGCTCCAAGACCTAAATAGATAAGGTTTAGGGCATACTCTGACTTTATAACTTTTTGCACATCCAAATTGAAATCAAAAACAAAGAGAAACAGAAGCATGAAAAGTATTCCATATGTAAATATCTTCCTTGTAGTCCCAATCGTATTCAATCCATAGCTACTGATTTTTCGTGTAAGCAGAGAATAAACTGCCCATACCAATGCCGCAACAACCGCCAAAATATCACCAATGGGATTCAGCTCCAATTCCTTACCGTTAAAACTGATAAGGCATATCCCTATCATAGCAACTACAAAACCAACAAAAAATTGTACTTTCAGTTTTTCTTCTGTCTTTAGAAATACATGAGATAAAACAGCAGTAAAAAACGGGGCGACAGAAATAATAACTCCAACATTAGAAGCCATCGTATAGGTTAATGCTATATTTTCAAGTAGGTAGTATAGGCATATCCCACATAGTCCCGCCGCAGCGAATGTAAGCTCCTGCTTTTTATCCTTTATTCTCAATCGTTTTGGATAAACGGCTATCAGCACAAGTAATCCAAGCAAAAATCTGAAAAACAGTATTTCTATCGGTGTAAAATCCGTAAGCAGTATTTTGGTGGATATGAAAGTTGTCCCCCATATCACAATCGTAATCAGAGCTGTGATATGCCCTGCGGTAGCTTTTTTATTCATGATTCTTGCCACCCTCCTTGAAAATGCGTCTGTATGCGGCAGGTGACAATCCGATAAACATATTAAAAAAATTAGAAAAGTGGCTCTGGTCTGAAAAGCCTGTCTGTATAGCGGCGTCAATCGGGGATACGTCTTTTTCCAACAGCTCCTTTGCTTTGCCTACCCGTATTGTTTGAAGATACCTATATGGCGTAACTCCTTTTGACTTGGTAAACGCACGGAGCAAGGTCGATTTACTAAGACCGCTGCATTTACAGAGGTTTTCCAATGTGATATGCTCTGCAAAATGTTCTGACATAAATATGCAGGCATTTTCTATTTCTTTGCCGCACTCTGGAATACAATTCTCAAAGGGTTGTCCGTATTGTTCGATGAGTAATGAAATAAGGAGCAGGAGCATTTCTTCTTTTTCAAATTCTTTTGAACCGTTCATAATTATCTGATGTAAAGAATGGAGATAAAGATTCAGCTCATCATTTTTAATGACATTTTCCGAAAATCCAAGTAGCACCCTTTGTCCTGTTATTTCTTCTGTTAATGACAGCATCGTTTCTTTTGGGATATTCAAACCTCTGTAATCAAGCGTTCCGCCGTCGCATTGCACACAACTGTGGTTATCGTTTGGATTAAACAAAAGAATATTTCCCTGGCTTACCGTATATTCTTTATTTTTGCAGGATAAACAACGTGTCCCTGCTTCTATAAAGCCAATCACATAGTAGTCATGAAAATGATTCGGAAACGGCTGGACTATTCCCTCAAAACGATATGCTTCAAGATGACAATCGTCATCATAGCAGACTGTCCGTATTTCTTTTTGCATTGATAACACCTCCTCGCACTCTATATTATACTCAGAATGTCTGCTGATTTCTTGTAAGATATCTTCATTTTCCAAAAACATATCTATAACCAAAAGAACAGGCAGAGGAATACACACCTTTACCTGTTCTTTTCATCACAATATTTTGCAGACATCAATCTATTTTTATAAACTGCTCCACATTAACTGATTATCTGTAAAAACAGCCCTTATTTTATCGTTATCTTTTAGCCATGCCAGATAGGAACGCACTGTACTTCCCACTAAAACATACTGTTCAAAATTCATTACCAGTCCGTATTCATCAAAAAGCAGCTTTAAAAGTTCTTCAAAACACATAGGCGTTTTTAAGATGGACTGTATATCGTTTGATATATCAAATACTTTTTGACGGTTAAGCTGAACTATGCCTGTGATGTTGCTCGTAACATCCGAATGGGCAGGCACGAACATAGCAGCTTCCATAGATTCAACTTTATCCAGTGTATTTAGATATTCCGCAACATCATAAATAAAAGCAATCTGATATTTTTCCAAAGTATTTTTACTGCTGATACAATCAGCGAGAAACACAACATCGTCTGGTGTGCGGATGCCAATCATATCAAAAAAATGCCCGTGTAATGGAATGACCTCTAATTCTTTTGGAAAGTCGGAGTCCGTAATCTCACTGACATCACTTTCAGATGCAAGTAAAAATTTATGTCTTAAATCTTTGCAAGGGTATCCGCCATACAGAAATGACGGCTCCAAAATAGGATGCCTTGTAAATGCCGCCTCAATGCCATCTGCAAATATTTTACATCCTGTTTGCTGCTGTAAATATTTGTTTCCTCCAATGTGGTCTGCATTCGAGTGTGTGTTGATAATTCCTTTTAAATTCCACCCATTTTCGCTTAGTATTTTACGGACTTTCCTGCCTGCATCTTTATCATTTCCGCTGTCTATCAGATAGACATCTGTATCATTTGACTTATAAATCCCAATTTTTGCAGGACAGTTAATATAATAGCTTCTTTCACCGACTTGATTTAATTCAAACATTCTAAATCCTCTCATTCCTTATAAAATATAAAATTATAAATATTGCAAGTATCTTTATAGGGGTTCATATACGAATGTGGAATATTAGCTTCAAAACGGACTGCCTGTCTTTCTCCTAATGTAATCTCCGTTCCATTCAAAACCATATCCAACTTTCCGTGAATGACAAAAATGTATTCTTCAACACCATCGTTATGTTTGTCAGACATATGTTCACATCCAGATTCAAATTCAATATAAAATGCTTCACAACTGCGAATAGGGTCAAATGCAAAAAGCGTATATACTTTCATTGCCCCATTTTCCTCTATCAGCACATCCCGTTCCTGCAAATCAACTACGGTATATTCAGCCCCTTGCTCCTGTAAAAAGGACGAAAACGGTATTTTCATACCAGTTGCAATTTTCCAAAGTGTCGTAACTGTCGGAGATGATTGCCCTCTTTCAATCTGACCGAGCATCGGCTTACTAACACCCGTTACTTCCGCTAATTCATCTAAAGTCATATTACGATTTTGACGGGTTTTCTTCAGCCGCTTTCCAATCGTTTGGTTATCCATATCCATCCTCCTATAAATATGTTAAAACATATTTATGGATATTATAACATATTTCCTTTCATTTTCAAGTTACTCATGAAAAAAACATAAAACATAAACCCCCGTTCTTTCAAGCTATGGAAAAGAAAAAGAAATCGTTGTAAAATATCCGAAGGAGATGATGACATATGAAAATGAGAGATGACTATACCTGCCCTTTAGAACTGGTTCACGACATGATTAAAGGCAAATGGAAACCAATCATATTATGGCGGCTTCGGCTGGGAGCAACCTCTCTTTCTAAGTTAGAGCAGGATATTGAGGGAATCACCCAAAAGATGCTATTAGAACATTTAAAAGAACTGATAGAGTATGGCTTTGTTGATAAAGAATCCCATTCTGGCTATCCGCTGCATGTGGAATATTTTCTGACGGAACAAATGGGAAAACAGATTTTAGAAGCATTGAGAATCATGCAGCATATTGGCATTGAGTATCTAAAGAACAATGGCAGAGAGCAGGAACTAATCAGTAAAAATGTCGTACCCGACTAATTACCCACAAAAAAGTGGGTAATTTACGCCTTTCTATATCCCTGTTATCATGTTTATAAAATAAACAGACAGGAGATTATAGAAATGATTGTTACAAGTGCAGGAATCACTAACGGATTTATTCAAAAAAAATATGGCGGGTATGGGACACAATTTAATGAAAATCATGTTCCGTCTTATTCTTTACCATTTAAAATCGAAAATGCGCCAGAGCATACCGCTTCATTCGCATTTATACTGGAAGATAAAGACGCTTATCCCGTTATTGGATTTACATGGATTCACTGGTTGGGAGCCAATCTTAAAAGAAATGGACTGGAAGAAAATGAAAGCCAGACTGCAACTGATTTCATACAAGGGACAAATAGTTGGATAAGCATACAAGGGAATCAACAGACAAGGGAGCAGGCAAGCTATTATGGCGGCATGACACCTCCAGATAAATCACATACATATGAACTCCATATATTTGCACTTGATGGGATGCTTGATTTAAAAAACGAGTTTTACCTTAACGAACTTTATGAAAAAATGGAGGGACACATCCTCGAAGAAGCCATATTAAAGGGAATTTATGAAAAATAAATCCTTTAAAATCGGGCTAAGAACTATTAAAACGGTAATTTCTGTATTCCTATGTTTTTTCATAGATAATTACAGGCATGATAGCACCCCTTTTTACGCAGCAATCGCATCCATACTATGCACCCAGCCAGATATGGAAAATAGTCTACATATTGCAAAAAGCAGGGAAATATCAACCATAATCGGCGGCATGTCTGGGATGCTCTTTTTAACTTTGGAAAGGCTGTTTACTTCCATTTACCCAGAATTATTTAGAGAGTTGGTTTTATCGTTAATGCTTATTCCCCTTATTTACCTATCTCTGCTTTTAAAGCAAAAAAATGGAACGGCTCTAATGTGTGTTGTTTTCTTATGTGTGACTATAACCCATGAAAGAGATACGAATCCGCTATATTTTGCATGGAGCAGGATTGTTGATACATCATTAGGAATAGTGGTTTCTTTAATTGTAAATTCTATTCCCCCAGCTTCAAGAGAAAGTATGAGCAGATAGTCCTATAATATAAAACGCTAATATTATATCTGCTTTGTTGTATAACTTGTAGAAACAGGTATGTAAAGCAAAAGAGCCAGAAGATTAACCTCTGGTTCTCTTTTGCTTTTCGGCTATAAATCGTCCATCTATTTTAAAGATGTCTTAAATTGACACGATATTCTCTTAATACCGATTCATCCGCATTGGAAATTTGATACTGCAAATGTTTCATCAGTTTTTCCTTGTCTTTCGGAAGATTTCCCCTTACCTGTATTAAGTTTGATGCACCATCAGTAACAATACGGGTAGTGATTTTTAGGTTTTCGATAAGTGTCTTTAGCTCAATCAATTTTTCAATTTCGTTTTCCTCCCTCCAATTTCCTTTTTGTATTTCCTCATATAATTCTGAATTTTTATAAATTGTAAGCATGGAAGATTCTATAATTCTCGGATGAAGCTGATTAAAAACTTTAGCAGTTTCTTTTGCTCCAATCTCTGCCCGTCCTGCACCTGAAATTCCCGTCAGATAAAAGAAATTGTAGCTAATATTAGCTTCTTCCAACTTTTTGCATTGTTCAATCGTGTCCTTTGATTGAAAGCCTTTGTTCATAAAAGCAAGCATTTCATCATCGCCAGTTTCAACACCTATTGTGATTCCATCATAACCCAATGCATGAAGTTCTCTTAATTCCTCAATCGTTTTAGGTGTTATATCTGTAATTCTCGCAAAGCATCCAATCGTTTCATATTTCGGATAATATTCTTTTACCATTTTTGCTAATGCTTTTAGTTTTTCCGTATTTAAGACAAATGGATTTGCGCCCGTAAAAAATATTCTTGGTACTTTATGATAATATTTGCTGGCTTCCGCTAAATCCTGTTCTACCTCTGAAAAAGGCGATAACTTAAACTTAAAAGGCAAATCCTCATAAAGCGTACAAAATTTGCAAGAGTGATGCGTACACCCCGCTGTCACTTGGATAAGCAGAGAATATGCTTCATATGGTGGACGCCAAATCGTTCCTGTGTAATGCATAATCATTTCTCCTTTTCGTAATATTTTCAATCAACAATACCTCTGATTTCTTTTAAATCCTCAATACTGTTTTCTCCCATATAGTTATTTAATCCTTTAATAACTTCCAACATAACATAAGGATTGTTAAAATTTGCAGTTCCAATCGCAACCCCTGTCGCACCTGCCATAATAAATTCCAATGCATCTTCCGTTGTTGAAACTCCGCCCATTCCAATAATTGGAATCTGAACTGCCTTATAAACTTGATAGACCATACGAAGTGCAATCGGTTTAATAGCTGCACCAGATAATCCACCTGTTTTATTTGCAACACTAAAATCTCTTTTCTTTACATCAATTCTCATGCCCGTAATCGTATTTATTAGAGAAAGAGCATCTGCCCCGCCACATTCAGCCGCTTTTGCAATTTCTGTTATGTCAGTAACATTTGGTGTTAATTTCATGGAGATAGGCTGATTAGTTACTTTTTTGATTTCCTTTGTTATATATTCCACCATTTTTGGCTCTTGACCAAAAGCAATCCCTCCATGCTCTACATTAGGGCATGATATATTGATTTCCAACATATCTATTGCCTGTTCAGATAAGCGTTCCACAACTTTTATATAATCATTTACTGTATTACCACAAATATTAACAATTACCTTTGTATTAAATTTTTGCAGGAATGGAATATCCCGCTCTATGAAAACATCAATTCCTGGATTTTGTAGACCAACAGCATTTATCATTCCACTAGCTGTTTCCATGATTCTGGGCGGTGGATTTCCCTCCCACGGATAGTAAGAAACACCTTTTGTAACAACAGCGCCTAATTGGTTTAAATCAATAAATTCACTATATTCTTGTCCTGAGCCAAATGTTCCAGAAGCAGGCATAATTGGATTCTTAAAAGATATTCCCGCTATATTTACTGATGTATTTATCTCTCTCACCACCTTTCTTGCATCACATTATAGCAGTCATTTACGAAAAGAAAAGTACTGTCTTTTTTTGTTTATAGTGCTAAAAAAGATACCAGTATCAAAAATAATAGTACCTTGAAAGAAATGCGACTGCGTAGTATAATGCAACTAAAAAACGGAGGAATTTTATGAGCAATATGAAAGCACCATTACCCCAATGTGTTGCTATGGTTAGAATTCAAAATATTTTAAGTGGAAAATGGAAAATAACAATATTGTGGTATATCGCTGAATATGAAGTACAAAGATTTGGAGAATTAAGAAGACGGTTAGGTGATATTACGCAATCAACTTTAACAAAGCAACTCCGTGAATTAGAGCAAGATGGTTTTATTTCCAGATACATATATCAAGAAGTACCGCCAAAAGTAGAATATTCTTTGACTGAATTAGGAAAGAGTTTTATTCCAATTTTAAAAGATATGAAAAGTTGGAGTGATACACATTTGCTCTAAATTATTTTAAGAAACCTATCACCAAACTAATATATTTCCAAAATCACCAATATTTTAGAGGATTGCTTTAGTAATCAACTGCCGATTATTGTAAATGCAAACTTTAAAATTATTGCTGTCAAAATAGAAAATTAGATGTACGCATAAACCAACATTAAGTATTTGTATATGCTAAAAAAATGTTTATATGTAAAGCAAAAGAGCCAGAGGGTAAATCTCTGGTTTCCTTTTGCTTTGTCCTGCTAATAGTTAGGGCATCCGTAACCGTAGATTGAACCGCTCCCGACTGGATAGCTCTGCTGTTTGCAGGCATCCCCAGAGTTGCCCTCCACGGTATAGACCGTCCCATTCTCGCATTTCTCTACAATTCCCACATGGTCGATTGAGCCGTCGCTCCCCCAATCAAAGAAAATGAGGTCGCCTGCCTGCGGCTCATAGTTCTTGTCCTGCCATTGTCCTTTGCCCTTGAACCAGTTTACGCCGTCCGAGCAGAGGGAAAATTTCGGGATGATGCCGCTTTCCAGATAGCCGCACTGGTCGGCACACCACGATGCGAAGCAGGCACACCATTCCACACGCCCGCCAAAGCCGTACCAACTCCAATAAGGCTGACCGCCCTCGTTGCCGAGCTGTGTTAAGGCAACCTCCACAATGGCTTGATTTCCTCCGCTTGTAAACGCCCGCCCGTATGGGTAGTAGCGCAGCACATGGGCGGGATACTGCGTGTCGCCGTATTTCTCCCAACCGAGCCGCTGTGCCTGCATTGCGGAAAACTCCACCGCATTTGCATAGGAATAGCCGCCGTAGTTGGTCTTTGCCCATGAGATATACCCGTTGCCGAAGTTGTAGCCCTGCAGGGCGAGCTTGATGCGCTCCATGTCAATCGGGTTCTCCACCTCGGCTGAAACAAGGGCAGCTTTTAATTCCTGCACGCCGCACTCGATGGAATATTCGGGGTCTTTGATGCCGTTCGGCTCATGGGGGTATTTCTTGTTGAAGCTCCCCTCCGCCGCCTGCATCGGGTCGCTGCCTTTGCCGCCAGATTCCTGCATCATTACCGCCTTGATAAGCTCCACATATTCGGGGATTCCGTACTGCTTCGCATACTTCTGTATCAGCGGCGTGTAGGCTTCCACCTCCGCACTGACAGGGGTATAGGATGTGCTGTCGCTGCCGCCCCCGAACAGGGAAACGGCGCACCCAAGCAGGACGACGATGAGGATTATCACGACGGCAATCCAGCCGCCTGCGATAAGGGCAGAAATCAACGCCTTAGTCCCTGCAATAATCGCCTTGACCGCCGCAATGGTCGCCTTGACCGTGGCTTTGGTCGCTTCGGCTGTCGCCTTTGCGGTGGCTTTTGCCGTCTGTGCCGCTTTCTGGGCGGCTTTGGCAGACGCTTTCGCCGTTTTCTGCGCCGCTTTTGCGGTCTGTTCCGTTGTCTTAATCGCCGTCTTGGATGTCGCCTTTGCGGTTTTCACGCCCTTTTCCGTCGCCTTGACCGTCCCTTTGGCTGTGGTCTTGACGGTTTTTTCCGCATTTCTGGCGGTTGTCTTTATCGTCCGCTTTCCCTGCTGTCTGGTCTTTATCAGCGAGTTTGCCGCCGTCTGGGGCGTTTCGGTCTTGGCAGGGGCAACAGGAGTAGCAGAAACAGCGGGACGGCTTGCAGTCCCTTGTATTTCCTGCAAGCCGTCCTGTCCCATTGTACGCATAGCGTTTTCTCCTGCCTTGTTCCGCATTGTTTTCTGCTCTGCGTCTTTCTTCGCCCGCTTTGCCTTAAAGTCGGCGATTTTATCCTTTGCCTTACCGATATTCTCTCTTGTGGCTTCGGCGTTTTTCTGCCCCTGCTTATTGAATTGGTGGATGCCCACGTCCCTGATACGTCCCGAAGCATGGGAAACCTTGTCGGCGGCATATTCCGTGGGGGAATTTTCCTCCGCATAATATCCCTGCTCCGCCTTGTCCTTTGTCTTTGCGTAAGCAGATTTCATTCGTCTGCCTGTTATGGCGGCTTTGTCTAAAGTCTTAATCGTCCCTCTGACCGCATCTCTGGTCTTTATATCAGCCATAAAATCCGACCTCCTTTCCCAGAAGATTTGCGGTCATGTCAGTTTACCTTTTTTGCCACAACGACAAGCCTGCCGTTCTGTGCCGAGTATTCGCAGGTGGAGAGGGTAATGAGCTTATCCCCATATTCAGCGGTCACGCCCGTATCATACAAGGCAAGCTCCTTACACTTCCCGACATAATCATCAAACTCTTTTTCATTTTCCGCATTGACAAAATCATAGTAGCGGTAACCCTCCGAGCTGTACGCCACGGTCTTAAAAACGGCGATGATTTCATACTCTGCCTGCTCCGTGAGGGTATCAAACTGGATATTCCTGTGTTTCTCATAAAAGCTCTTGGATTTGTAATCTTCCAACGCCCCGAACATCCTGCCGCCTTTGATGTGGTGCCCGTAGATAACCAGATTGTCGCTTGCCGCAAGGTCGCAGTCCTCTTGGATATACGGCACTCCTAAGTCGCTGTATTCCTTTTCAAAGCTGTGCTTCAGATAGAAGTTGGGATTGTTCTTGCTCTGCATGACGGGGTAGTTAATGCTTGTTCCGTCAATGGCAATCCACCCGACCATATCCTCATTCTGCAAATACAGTTCTTTGTATTTTGCCAATATATCCTCGCCCTCGCTGACGGGCGTATCCTTATCTCTGGGCGGTTCTTCCTCTGGCTCGGCGTTCTCCACAACCTCGGCAATCTCCGCAAAGGCTTCCGTCTGCTCGTCTATCTGCTGGTAATGGCTGTAAATCTTAAAGCCGCAAAAAACCGCTGCTCCTAAAAAGGTAACAGCGGCGGCGGTACAGAGAATGGTTTTATAGTTTTTAAAAATCATAGGCATTTCATTTTTAATTTTTAACGTGTATGCTCCGCCTGCTTCTTGGGCGTGGGTAAGTCCCTGCAATATTCGGGATACCGTGCCTTGATGCCCTCCATGAAATACGGGGCGAACTCGCAGCAGAACAATTCCTCTGGCGTAAAGAGTTTCTCACGCCCTTCCTCGGCGTAACCGTTCCAGAGGTTAAAGGCAAGGTGACAGACCTTGACCGTACCGCTCGTCTGCCAGCCTGCGTGCATCCCCTCTGGCTTGATGCAGTCCGTCTTAAAATCAAACATGGCGTTGATGTTCCGCCTTGTTTCTCCCGCAATCCCCATCACATAGAAAAACGCCCTGTGGTAGCAGTCGTTTACCCTACATTTCATCATGCTTTCCAGAAAAAAATCACGGTGGGCTGCGTTGCGAAATTTAATCTCTGACATCTTCTAATACCTCCTTAATCCGTTTTTGTGCAAGCGCATGGTAATCAATGCTAATCTCCGCACCTAAATAATTCCTGCCGTTTATCAGAGCTGCCAATGCCGTACTCCCAGTCCCTATAAATCCATCAAAGACAAGTTCCCCCGGCAGACTTGAAATCTGTATGAGCCATGATAAAAGTTCTACATTTTTAACTGTGGGATGAAAAATCTGGTGTTTCCGAAGCCACGAAGCATTATAGGTTGCCTTTGGGTATTCCTCTCCAAACCAACAGGCGTTAAACCTTGTCTTATATTTTTTATTGGGCTTGCTGGCAGTTGAACCGTTGCATCTGTTCAACATCAGCATGGTACGGTTAAATATCCGCCGCCCTTTTTGACAAAATATAATCCATTCTGCATTACTAGCATAACTGCCTTGCAGGTCGCCTATGCCCCCGATATTGCCTTTTTCTATAACCAAACAATTTTTTACTTGGAAGCCCGCTTTTTTCAGACATTCATAATGATACGGGTAACAGTCAAACCGTGTAAAAAAATATGCATGGGCATTATCTGTGAGAATACGGTAGCTTTCCTTTGCAAAGCGTCCATAATCAATGCCGTTATCCCCCACAAGCACATCATGCTGCCGCCTTGTGAAATGGTTTTGGTAGGAAATCCCATAGGGCGGGTCGGTCAGTATCATAGACACATACCCGTCTGGTATTTGCGGAAACAGTCCCATGCAATCCATGCAGTGGATTTGGTTTACAAAAAATTCCCGCCTTTCATCTAACAAAAGCGTATTATCTGTCCTTATGGCGCATCCCTCCTTAACACTCCCCAAATTTCGTCGTCATCAGCTTATACAGCTCCGTATTGCGTGGGAATTTGTTGACGAACGGCACAAGGGAGCTGCCGACTTTCAAAAGCCCCTGTCCCGCACCGACATTCGTGATATAGCTCATCTGCAAATCGGAGATGTTAAGGAGCTTCGCAAGCTCAATCCTGTCCGTAGACGCTTGGTTCAGCATGATGATGAACTCGCTGTTGGCAAGCATCGTCCTCGCCGTATGGCTCTGCAAGAGGTCGTCCACGTTCTGCGTGATGCCCGTGCAGTACGCCCCGTACTTACGCACACGCTTCCAGAGTGTAAAGAGGAAATTTGCCGAGTATTCATGCTGAAACAGCAGATAAATCTCGTCAATAAAAATAAAGGTGTTCCTGCCTTTCGCCCTGTTCTGGGTGATGCGGTTTAAAATGCTGTCGAGGACAACAAGCATACCGATAGGCTGTAACTGCTTGCCCAAATCGAGGATGTCATAGCAGATAAGACGGCTGTGGGTGTCCACGTTCGTATGCTTGGCAAAGGTATTGAGAGAGCCGTCCGTGAAAAGCTCAATCGCAAGGGCGATTTCCTGTGCTTCTGGCTCGTCCTGTTTTAACAGTTCCTCACGGAAGTCCTGCAAAGTCGGCGGCGTACCCATATAGTTGCCCTGCTGGTAGTAGCGGTAGAC
>VSNY01000011.1 GCA_009774535.1 Lachnospiraceae bacterium | reverse complement strand
ATATATTTTAGCTACTAATTAGTCAATATTAGGAAATCTTTTTGGATAAATTTGTGAATTTTACTTAAATTACTGTTTTTTTAGCCTGTTATATCATATTTTTTAGTGAAATTGCTGTTTCTTCCAGCTCTGAATGGTTACAAATAAAAATAGCATCAGAATACAGAAGCCTCGCCTGACGAAGCAAAAGAAAAATATTTAGAATCAGAAAATCAGCTGTTTTATGCGAAATGACAATTAAGATTTACAAAAGCTCTTAATTTCCACTAATAAAGACAGATCTGTTGGAGCAGCAGCAAAAGCATTTATTGAACAGAGAGCAAGCCCGAACGAAGATTTATAAGAATATTTTATATTCGGCTGCTGCGTATTTTACGTTCTTTGCAGTGTCTGTCATAGAGCATTACTTCTATTTCTCTTTAGAATGGGAAGCATTGGGAAAACCTGTAATCTTTGCAGAATTTTTTATTACAACTGCAATCGTTATCGCAATTTGGTCAAAAAGTTTTTTCAAACAAACAGCCAGTTAAATATTTGAAGTCTGTAAAATAAAATCAGAAAGCGGCAGCTATCCTATAGCTACCGCTTCCCCGTCAAGAAAACCTTACAGCCTTGTATCCCACTTTCCGCAGAACACCGTATCACCAGCCGTTCCATGGAATTCGCTCTTTCCGCAGATCTTCTCAATTGCCGCGCGAATCGAAATCCTCGTATTCCCATACGCATTTACAAACGTATGCACCTGTGGCACATCAATTAAATGGTTTGTATAATTCAAGCTAATCCCAACCGTCGGCACTTCCGTTAAATACCATGGCAGCTCGCTTGAATGGTTGCAGCTCCAGCGCAGCCTTACATTGTTTTCCTGCGCATATCCTTTTACATGAATCACTAAAAATGCCACATCATACGATTCGGAAAAGTCTTTCATCGTACCGCACTGAATCATCCGCATCATATGCTCCGGCTTCGGCCCTTCCTCTGCTTCCAGGTCATGGAAGTTCGGCGCTACGTCTACTGTAAATCCGGCGCGTTCCAGTTCCTCGATGACAACCTGCTTAACCGGATCTCCGGTATATGCTTTTGTCGTAGGAGTTGACTGAATAAAGATCAGCTTTGCGCGTTTTTTTACCTTTGGATCGATCGGCAGGTTATGCTTTGTATCTTTTACTAACGTAATGCAGCGTTCGGCCGCTTCTTCGGCCAGTTTGATATGTTCTTCGCATCCGACGATCTCATATTTTACTTCCGGCGCTGCAATCACATTTTCCTTTTTATAAAGTCCCAGTTTCGCTTTCAGGCCCAGAATCCGATGCAGCGCGTCGCTTAAGCGTTCCTGTGTAATCACACCGCTTTCAACGCCTGCTTTCATATAGGCAAAATCTTCAGCCATATCGTTGCTGAACAGGAACATATCACAGCCGCTGGCAATCGCTTTTGGTACGGCAACCGCGCGGCGTTCCATACAGGCAATTCCTGCCATATGGGAAGCATCGGTAATTACCACGCCGTTAAATCCCATTTCTCCGCGCAGCAGGTCTGTCAGCAGTTCCGGTGCCAGTGTTGCCGGCATAATTTCTTCGTCTTTAATGCCCGGGCGCAGCTTACGGCTCATCTCCGGCAGTGCGATATGCCCGACCATAATACTTTCCAATCCTTCGTCGATCATAGTCTGGTATACCTTTCGGAAAGACGCATCCCAGTCTTCCACGCTCAGGTCATTGACGCCCAGTACAAGATGCTGGTCGCGTTCTTCCACGCCGTCGCCCGGAAAATGCTTGCAGCAGCAGGCGATGTTGCTCTGATGAATACCATCAATATAAGCACGGATATTTTCAATCACACGGTCTGCATGTTCGCCAAAAGAACGTGTATTCACGATCGTATTGCGCCAGTTCATATAAATGTCTGCACATGGATTAAACATCCAGTTTACGCCGACTGCAGAAGCTTCCCGGCCAGCTACATAACCCATATCGTAAGCAGTCTGAGTCCCCTCTCCGGCTGCCGCTTCAGCTGCCGTTGCCACAAATGTCCCTTCGGACAGACATCCGTCGCCGCCGTTGTCGCAGTTTGCCGCGATCAGCAGCGGAATCTTTGTATTTTCCTGGTATGTTTTGTTCTGATTGTATACCTGGTCTTTATCGCCGCCCTGCCAGCGCAGACCACCCTGGTGGTAATTCGCCAGCGTATCTTTAATGACCTGCTCGTCCAGGCTTTTGCGCATCTGCACAAACAGCTGTCCGACTTTTTCATCCAGACTCATCGAAGCAATCGTAGATTCTACCCATTCGATGGCTTCATCACTCAATGCAAACGGTTTTGCTTTTAAATCGACCATATTCTCTCTTCTCCTTTTTTACAGCATCTGAATTATTTTTTATATCCGAAATCCGGGATGTTCGTCCATCTCTCCCGGAAATAATGCGCTGCCAGTTTCGGCCTGCGGTCGCGGGTAAATAATCCTTTCTTGTTTCCCTGCACGCGCATCAGCCCTTGACTTGTCGCGAAGTCTGCAAAGTTCCATACCTGTTCCCCGACAAAATTCTCCATCGCATCCACAACGCGGTGGTTCGCCTTATAGTAATCTACCTGGTATTCTTCTGTCCACATCACAGGCGTTGTATCATGCAGCCCGGTCATTGTATCCGCCCCATATTCGGTAAACATAAACGGCTTGCCCTGCGCGTTCCAAAATTCCATTTCTTCCCGGCACATATCCTCTGCCGCCTGCAGATCGCCGCCGCATGTATACCAGCCATAATAACGGTTTAAGCAGAATACATCGCTTAAGCGGAGTGTGCAGTCATTTTTATAATCTGCCATCTGCACGCTGACAATCGTACACGGACGTTTCTGCGGGTCCAGTGAACGCGCCAGTTCATACAGCGGCTTGAAATATTCATAAGCCCCTTTTCCAGCGGAATCCGACTCGTTCGCAATGCTCCACATTACAACACAGGCACGGTTGCGGTCTCTGGAGATCACGTCACGGATCACTTCTTTGTGATGTTCAAATGTACGGATGCCCCCTTCTTCCACCGGGTCAAACGTCTCTACTTTTTTGCCGTTTTTAAAATTCGCCCCGCCGCCAAAGTTTAAATGAACGCCGACTGCCGGTACTTCGTCAATCACAACAATGCCTTCCTCATCGCACAGCTGCATCATTTCTTCGCTGTACGGATAATGGCTGGTACGGAAACTGTTGGCTCCCTGCCACTTGATCAGACTCAGATCCTTGATGTTCATCGGCAGGTTCAGCCCGCGCCCGGCCGGGAAAGTATCCTCATGCTTGCCGTAGCCCTTAAAATAGAACGGCTGTCCGTTGATCAGGAATTTACCGCCTTCTACCTTTACCGTACGTACTCCGTAAGTCATCACATATACGTCTTCGCCGAATGTAACTTGCACTTCATATAAATATGCTTTCAGCGGCTGCCACAACGTTACGTTTTCGATCGTAAGCGTGCCTTTCGCACCCGTCCCCTGCGCAACGACTTCCCCGTTTCTGGTACGAATGCAGATCTGCGGTTCGCCTTCCCCGACAGTCTCGATCTCATACGCTACCTGCGCTGTCGTTCCGTCCACTTCAGAAGTCAACGCAACATCTGCGACATACGCTTCCGGCGTCGTATAGATCTTAACCGGACGGGTAATTCCGCAGTAATTAAAAAAGTCAAAATTCGGATGATTGCGTTTTTTGCTCTCTTTTGACGGGAACATACCGCCGCCCAGCAGTCCGCCGCCGCTTTCGCTGCCTACCGGAAGCGTCGAATGGTCGATGCGGTTGTCTACGGCGATCGTCAAAAGATTCTCTCCGTCTTTAAGATATTCATTCAGCTGCACTTCAAACGGCAAAAATCCGCCCTTATGTTCACAAATCAGCTGATCATTCAAATAGACTTTGGCAATATGCGTCACCGCGGCCAGACGCAGCATCACCCTCTGCGTACGCATAAACGCCGGAACGCTGATTGTACGCTGGTAAAATACCCATCCGTAATGCTCCCTGAAATCTTCCCCTTCTTTCAGGTCGTTGTATGAAGACGGCACTGCCATCGTCATCGCGTCCGCAAGCGGCGCCTCATACCATTTTTGCTCAAAACCACTCCCATCATCCAGCTTAAAACCCCAAATTCCGCTTAAATCCATTAAGCTCCTCGATGATGTAATTACAGGATATAACATACCTCTTCTCCTTTCTCAGATCTGTACCATTCCCTGTTCATCCGCCTGCATAGGCAGCACGATCATCAGATCCACCAGCGTCATCGCAAACGAAACCCCGGTCCAGCACAGCAAAAGATACAAAACGCCCAGGATATACTGCTTTGCATAAAATCGGTGCGCCCCGCAGAGCCATCCGCAGCACAGCGCGAGCCGGATATATTTCCTGCGTTCCACGGTTCTTGGCCCGCCCTTTTTATCCACCAGCCAGTCTCCGATCCGCACCCACAGTCTGGGACGGTCTTTGATGCCGTACTGCTCTTTCAGGTCAGCCAGTTCCTGTTCCAGAGCGATCAGTTGTTTGGGATCGGCCAGTTCCTGTCCTGCACGCTTCATATCTTTTCCACCTTTCTTTCCTTTATCCTTATCTATATTTCTTAAGTCTTATTACTTAATTCTTCTTATTATCCTTCACTACTAAATTCCAGCTCTATATTACTGCACTTATGCCGCCTGCGATTTAATCCTTGCGATCTCTTCCTGGATCTCCTGCATCTTTTCCTTGGTCAGCGGATAGAACTTCATCGCAATAATATTACAGATCAGACCGATAATTACCAGTCCGTATAAGCAGAAGACGCCGATAAATTTCAGCTGTGGCGTTAACGGTGTGTTCGGTCCTGGCAATGTCTCTGTAAATCCGATTGCTGCGCACATCAGACCTACGATCGTAGAACCAAGTGAAGAAATCATCTTATCTACAAAGCTAAACAAAGTTCCCATCAGGCCCGGCACATATTTCCCGGAACGCGCAACTTCATAATCCGCACAGTCCGCCGTCATCGGAATTACGATATTGCCGGAAATACCGCTGAATCCTTTAAATCCAAGCCAGAGTCCGAGAAATGCCAAAGTAAAAAAGTTAAATCCGGTAAACCCTTCCACACCCGGCAGGGACATGGTTGACGGGTCCGCCATATAAAACAGCATAACAGACAGCACACAGCATATTAAAGAACCATATGTACCGAACATCATTGCTTTTTTCTGTCCCAGTCTGGTCGCAATCACGCCTGCGCCAAACATCAGAAACAGCATAGTAGGAATACTCGTATAAGCGGATACCGCACCCTGCAAAGACGCATTGCCAAAAATAAGCGCATATACAATTACGCTGACGGTTGCATTTCCCTGTGTTGTCAGCGCCAGCTTATCCGTACCTGCGGATACGACAAGCATCTGAATCGCACGGTTGCCCTTTAATACTTCCCAGTAATCCTTAATGCCGACCTTGGCAGCTTTCCCAGTACCAAAATATTCCGGACGGTCTTTGGCAGATATGGCAAAGACTGCGATACAAGTCAGAATAAATGCAACCGGAGCCACCATCATCCATGCGTCATGGAAATAATCCAGCGTAAAATCCCCATGCTTTTTCAAAAGGTATCCCGTAAAGAACATCGGCAACAGCGTAAATACAAGCGTATTATAAATACCATCAAAAATGGTAAACAGCGGCCGCTGCTTCGGATCATTTGTCAGACACGACTGCGCAGACTTGGTAACTACGCACTGGAACGTATACCCGACAACATAGATCATATAGATGATAACAAAGAATACGAACCGGATTGCGCTTGGCATATTATGACTGACATGGAACATAATAAATGTTGACAACATCAAAGTCAGATTTCCGATCACCATAAACGGACGGTTTTTCCCGAATCTGCCGTTGGTCTTATCTACCATATAGCCGACAAATGGATCTGATACGCCGTCCCAGATCCGCATGATCGTGACAAAAGAAGTCGCCAGTACAACGCCGACCCCGATTGCCCCAACCATATAATAAGTAATAAAATTCATAAAAAACATATACATATTTGTAGCCGTATTGTTAAACGCAAATCCCGCGATCTGCCATATCTTGGCACGATGAACCCCTGTTGTTTGTTTAGCTGCCATAACTAATACCTCCCGTTTTTTTGTTTCCTCAGGACAGATTATCTAAAAATTCCTGATTTACCTGCTCCTGGTAATCCCCTTTGTAAGCGCCCTCCAAAAACTTTGGAAGCGCTTCTTTTACAAACCTCTCCCACGATGCCGCTTCTTTTTTTACCAGAATGGGATAATACAGAACGCCATTTTTCTCTGCCGCCGCCTTGTCCCCGGGCGCATCGCCGACCATCAGCACATGGTCTTTGTCATAACCTTTTTTCAGCATCTCCCCAATGCAGAAAGCTTTGCTGCCCTCAGACTGTGTCAGACAGATATCCACCGATCCCATCAGACCGAATTTTTCCCACTCTTCCCTGACTGCTTCGTAATTGGCAGAAGAAACGATCGCAACGTCCGCTGCCCCATGCGCCGTCTTGATCCCGTCCGCTGCTTTGTCAAACGGTTTTTTCATTTCTTCCGGAAGCTTTGTGATCGCCAGATTAACCGCTTCTGACCATGCCAGCGCTTTTTGGAAAATCTCCTGACCGTTTTGCGCATAAGCTGCTTTTACGGATGCATTGGACAGCTCTGGCGCCGTTTCGGTCCAGGATACGAATGCCTGCACCTGCGGGATTTTATGATACGTCCCGTCAACATGCAGCAGCACTTTTCCCAGTGCCAGGAAACGGTTGATCCCGCGGGTCATGGAATACAAGTTTACCTGGTTCCAATGTGCCAGAATCGGCTCCGTCCATTCCTTTAATTCCCACTCATCCACCATGCACGGGCCAAAGCAGTGGAAATGCTTGCAGTCCATCGTATCCATGGCACAGCCGTCGGAATCAATGCAGATCAAAAACTCCCTGTTCTTATTGTAGCTGTTTAATACACTCATAGCTATTGCCCTCCTTATGCCATATTGTATCGGAACTTCCGTTTTTTTCCCAGGACGATTTTTGTTGATTTTAGCATGGATTTATGCTACCATAATTTTTATAATAAAATTATGCTACATTACAGGAAAATTATGCGAAAAGTGTTAAGAAGGTAAATGTATGAACGTAGAACAATTTGAATCCATGATATCGATGTGCCGTTTTCTTGGCATCCAGACTCTTTTATTTGATGAAACTTATGACCAAATCGAACAGATAGATTTTTGTTTTCGGAAAAAAATGCTGACCGGATATGACTATCAGAAGATCGTCCAGCAGATGGAACACCATATGGAACCAGGCGTCTGTTACTTATATGAAGACGATATGAGCCTGCACTATTCTCTGCTGCGCTTTACCGAAGAAGATGCTGCGGCTGTCAGCGCCCGGATCTTTTGCATCGGGCCGATTTTGTACCAGCCCCTTAGCCGCCGCTTTGCTATAGAACTCGTAGAAAAAATGAAAATCCCGGCACGCTACCAGCAGGATTTTATTGAATATTTTAACCGTATTCCGATCGTACCGTACTATGACCTGTGGAACCACCTGATCGCTTTTTTTCTGCAGCAGTGCCAGATTACGATGAAAGACATTTGCCAGGTTAATGCGGATACGTTCCGGACTCATCCTGTCTCTGACTATCAGTACCTGGCCCCTGATATGCCGGATGTAGCGCTCCAAACGATCGAACAGCGCTACCAGCTGGAAAACGAGATGCTGGAAGCAGTCGCTGCAGGCAATATGCAAAAGGCGCTGGAAGCCCATTATCAGTTCATACAGTATAAACTGCTGCCGCGTACCGCCGATCCGGTGCGCGATCGTAAAAATATTATGTTTACCTTTAATACATTGCTGCGCAAAGCCGTAGAACAGGCCAAAGTCCACCCGCTCCATATTGACAACCTGTCCAGGCAGTTTGCCGTCCAGATCGAAACCGCGCTGACGGTGGAACAGCTGCATTCCCTGTCCACAACGATGCTGCGTAAATACTGCATGCTTGTGAACAATTATTCCAGACGTTCCTACTCCCCACTTGTGCAGACCTGTATGGACTATGTGGATTTTCACTACAGCAACGACCTTTCTCTCGCTGGTCTGGCTGCAATGTGCTATGTCTCGCCGTCCTACCTGTCTTCCTTATTTAAAAAAGAAGCAGGCATTACGATCACGGACTATATCAACGGCACCCGCATCCGACAGTCCATGATCTTTTTAAACGTATCCCGGATGTCTGTCGGAGAGATCGCCTCCCGCGTAGGCTTTTCGGACGCCAATTATTTTACCAGAACCTTTAAAAAAGTTCTCGGAAAGACACCCAAAGCTTACCGGGACGCCATCTGGCAGTAATCCATACAAAACGGCTGCCGCGCTTCATCCCACCGGAAATACCCGATATTCTAAAATTTGCCAACCTTAAATCTGCGGATCAGCCCTTCCAGGCTCTCGGCCTGGCTGCTCATCTCCCGGCTGGCTGCAGCGCTTTCTTCCGCAGCTTGAGAATTGGTCTTAACCACTTCATTAATATGCTCGACTCCATTATCTATTTGCGAAATTGCTGATGTCTGCGACTCCAGGGCAACAGCCACTTCGCTGACTTCTTTTGTAATAGCTTTGGAATCGTCCACAACATGTTTCAGCTGCTGTGCCGTCTCGTCGGCGATCACCATTCCTTTTTCTACCGCTTTGACAGAAGAACCAATCAGCGCTGTAGATTCCTTTGCCGCCTCAGAACTTTGCGCCGCCAGTACAGATACCTGGTCCGCAACGACCGCAAAGCCTTTGCCCGCTTCTCCGGCACGCGCCGCTTCGATGGAAGCATTCAGCGCCAGCAGATTCGTCTGCGATGCAATATCGTTAATCGTTGCGATAATCTTGCCAATTTCCGCAGACGCCTGGTTGATCTCGCCCATCGAATCAACCATTTCCTGCATTTTCTGATTGCTGTTAATAATCTCCTGCCCAAGTACATCTACTTTTTTGCTGATCGCATCCGCGTTATCCGCATTCTTGGATACCTGTTCCGAAACGGAAGTCAGCGTCGACGACAGATCTCCGGTAATCGCCGTCTGTTCCGCAGCTCCCTGTGCCAGCCCCTCAGAACTGAGCGCTACCTGCTGGGAATCATAAGATACCCGGTCCGCCACACGCTGTATGCCTTTAACCGTCTCCGACATGCTCTTTTCAAACTGCATCAGCGAGTCCTGTATTCCTTTAAAATCTCCCTCCCACTCTACAGACGGACGGACGTCAAAATTACCATCGGAAAATTCCTGCATCGTATTGGAAATATCATCTACATAAGAAGATAAAATCCCCACAGCGGTGCGCAGATGATCCGCCATGCTGCCAAATTCATCATCAGACTGATGTTTTAACTCAAAATGCAGATTGCCAGCCGAAAGCTCGCCCGCAAATGACTCCAGCTCCTGCAGCGGAGTCAAAATAGACGTTACAATGCGCTTTCCAATTCGGGCCGCCATCATAGACGCCGTAATAATAAATACGACAATCGATATACAGCCTACGACAGCTACAATCTGGCTGAGCCATACGACTCTTTGCTTTTCTGCCGCAATTTCCTCATCAATCTGTTGGGATATGGCTACCAGATTATCCAGCGCCGCCGCACTTTCGGTAAAAATCTTCGTAACAGCTTCTTCTTTTTTTCCTTCCTGCACCAAATCCATAATTTGATAGCCCATCGGTCTCCACTCATTCAGCGCTTCGGCATACCGACTGGACAATTCATCTGAGATTACATCTGTTTTATTTAACATTACAACTTCCGGTTCGAGTTCTGTCAGTCTTGCCTCTACTGTTTCCTTATAGCTGCTATATGTACTCTCATCGTCATCCAGTGCCATCTGAATAATGTTGCGGGCGGCTACATTGACATTGATCCTGCATATCTTCACTGCAGTATCCGCTTTTTGCGCATATCTGTAACTTTGCAGTTCGTAGTACAGGCTTGACAGCCCTACGATACTGACCAGCCCCGAAAAGATCATCAGACCGATCACTACCGCATAGCCGAAATTCAGCTTTTTTTGCATTTTCATGCTTTCCAGTTTTTTTAGCATCTGATTTTCCTCCTCTATTTTGTAATGCACAACGTTCCTGATGCGTTTACAGGTAATATCTGTCTGACTTATATGTTATTACTTTTGATCATTCATTTCAATAGATTTTTGAGGAAAATACACTTCCATTTCGAGATGCGCCACATCCATCCCTGTCAGCTGTCTGCTGCGTTCATCCGGCTGCTGCCCGCCTGCATAAATACAATATGTCCCCGTACGCAGCCTCCGCTTTCCATCTTCGTCATATAGCAGAAACGCTTCCCATTCCAGATGAAACCGGATCTCTCTGCACTCGCCCGGACGCAGACGCACTTTACGAATCCCTTTGAGCTGTGGGTGCGGCGCGTCTGTCCCGGGGGCGCCGATATAAATCTGCACCGTTTCGGTCCCTTCCCGCAGACCGCTGTTTTCCACTTCCACAGATACATCCAGCCCCTGCGGCGTTAATCCGTCGGTTTGATACAGACGCAGGTTCCGGCAGGTATAAGTTGTATAAGACAGCCCGTATCCAAATGGGAAGAGCGGCTCGTGTTCCAGATAGCGGTACGTCCTGCCCTTCATCGAATAATCTTCAAAGTCTGGCAGTTCCTCGCTCGTGCGGTAAAATGTCACCGGAAGCTTTCCCTGTGGATTGACGTCCCCGAAGAGCACCCTGGCAATCGCATGACCGCCCTGCGCGCCAGGATACCAGCCCTGCACAATCGCGTCCACATGCTGTTCTTCCCAGCTGACCGCCATAGCGCTGCCGGTTAAAAGAATCAAAATCACAGGCTTTCCGCTTTCTTTTGCGATCCGGATCATCTGATGCTGCAGGCCCGGCAGTTTCAGATCTGGTTTGTCACCGCTGCCGTATTCGTTGCCGACATCGCCTTCTTCCCCTTCCAGTGTAGCATCCAGCCCCATAACAGCGATTACCACGTCGCTTTCTTCGCAGACAGCCCGTACCTCCGCTTCTCTGTCATTTGCCTGCGCCAGACTGCTTGTGCGGTCCTTATACAGATGACAGCCCATGGAGTATAAGACACGGATCTTTTCTCCCACATAATCCTGAATACCTTCCAGAACTGTTACATAGCGGGACGCGGTTCCTTCATAGTTGCCAATCAGCGCCTTTCGGTTATCCGCGTTCGGGCCAATAACGCCG
This sequence comes from Lachnospiraceae bacterium, assembly GCA_009774535.1. GTDB lineage: Bacteria > Bacillota > Clostridia > Lachnospirales > Lachnospiraceae > Eubacterium_J. The sequence goes on along the minus strand of VSNY01000011.1, from coordinate 31,368 downwards.
ATGGTATGCAGGTTTTCTTTTTTCAAAGGCAGGATCTGGTTCCGGTTTTTTAACAGCACAACAGAGCGTTCCGCCGCCTTGCGATTGAGCCTGACCATTTCACTGGAATCCACTGCAGAATAAGGAATCTGGTCATACGGATGACTGCATTGTTCATCGAGAACGCCCAGCTTTATGCGCGTGGTAAGCAGCGCCGTCACTGCCTCATCCAGCCTCTGCTCTGCTACAAGCCCTTGCTGCACGGCCTGTACCAGAAAATGAAATGAAGTTCCGCAGTTTAAGTCACAGCCGTGGTTCATCGCAAGCGCTGCCGACTCCAGAACGCCGGAAGTGATCTGATGGCCATCGTGAATATCATGAATCGCCCAGCAGTCTGAGACCACATGCCCCTGAAATCCCCATTCTGTGCGCAGAATCTCCTGCAGCAGCCGTCTGCTTGCGCAGCACGGTTCTCCGTTCAAACAGTTATATGCGCCCATCACAGCTTCCACACCAGCCTCTTTCACACATGCCTCAAAAGCCGGAAGATACGTTTCCCGCAAGTCCTGCTCGCTTACCGCAGCGTTAAATGTATGGCGCAGGCTTTCCGGCCCGCTATGTACCGCGAAATGTTTGGCGCAGGCCGCCGCCTTTAAATAATGTTCATCATGCCCCTGCAGCCCTTGGATATAACGCACGCCAAGCCTGCCGGACAGATAGGGATCTTCGCCGAACGTCTCATGTCCGCGTCCCCAGCGCGGGTCTCTGAAAATATTTACATTCGGCGACCAGAACGTCAGCCCTTTGTAAATATCCGAATCCTTATGCTTTTGCTGCATCATGAATTTTGCCCGTGCTTCCGTAGACACCGCGCATCCGACCTGCTCCAGCAGATCCTCGTCAAACGTCGCAGCTAAGGCAATCGCCTGTGGAAATACCGTCGCTGTGCCGGAACGGGCAACCCCATGGAGCGCTTCATTCCACCAGTTATAAGCTTTGATCCCCAGACGCGCAATCGCCGGAGACGCATAAAGCGTCTGTGAGACTTTCTCTTCCAATGTCATCTGAGAAACAAGAAAAGCGGCCTTTTCGCGGTATTGGGCCAGTTTTTCCTTATTGTGAACAATATCCATTTCCTGTGTTTCCTTTCTGTAAAAGCATCCCGCTGTGGATTTGTACAAGCTCCAAACATACAAACTGCTATTTTGTTCCGAAAATCCTGTCCCCGGCATCCCCCAGCCCCGGGCAGATATAGGCGTCTTCATTCAGACAGCGGTCCAGACACCCACAGTAAATCTGTACATCCGGATGCGCCTTATGCAGACGCTCCACGCCTTCCGGCGCCGCGATAATACACAGAAATTTGATATGTTTCCCGCCATGTTCCTTAATAAAGTTAACAGCCGCCTCCGCAGAGCCTCCGGTTGCCAGCATTGGATCTAACGCAGCAATGGTGCGTTCCTCAATCGGGCTTGGCAGCTTGCAGTAATACTCCTCCGGTTCATGCGTCTCGTGATTGCGGCATAAGCCGATATGCCCGACTTTGGCGCTTGGCACCAGCGTCAGTATCCCGTTGACCATCCCAAGTCCGGCCCTTAAGATCGGCACTACCGCCAGTTTTTTACCAGAAATCATCGGCGACATACAAGTCTCCATAGGCGTCTCAATCTCTACCGGTTCTACCGGCAGATCGCGGAACGCCTCATATCCCATCAGCACCGCAATTTCCTCTACCAGTTTGCGGAATTCATTCGTCCCTGTCCGTTTGTCGCGCAGCATGGAAATCTTATGCTGAATTAACGGGTGATCCATGTAAAATACGTTCTCCATTCTTCCTTCCTCCTGATCCTAAGACATTCAAACTCACAACTTCCAGCAAACGATTTACTGTCAGTCATGCTATTCACACGCCGGCAATATCGTACCGGACCGTGAATCATTACCTAATCTTACCATGCCATTTTTACAGAGTCAAATCATAAATTTACGCAAACGGCATTTCCACAATCCGATGGACCGTCCCATGATCTACCACAAAGAAAAACGGCATCCCTGGCGCCGGATCATAAGTTTTGAGATACTGTAAAAACAAATCCTTGTCCGTTGTCCGCACAAATCTGTCCCCCGGATGACCGCTTTGTACAAAGTCTTCTCCCCAATCCACAAAAATAAACTCGGCATCCGAAGCCAGCTTCCACAACACCGTATGCTGATCCGGATTATGAAAATAATAGCCGTCCATCAGGTCATTTTCCACAGAAAGCCCCAATTCCCTAATGCGCTCCAAATCTCCGGCGTCGATATACTCTGCGGGATCCGCTTCCAGTATGTCATCCGTTACAGAACGCAGAAATGCGCACTGCATCTGATGCGCAAAGTCCCTGTCCAGCCCAAAGCGGTCCATCCACAAAACTCCTTCCACCGACTGGCTGCTTGTATCTGAAATGCCCCTGTCCGTTTCCAGCTCCTTGCCCTGCTCTATTAGATCCCGTTCACGGCCTGCATCCTGCGTCTTTCCACTATCCTGCCCATTCATTTTTTCCGGTCTGCTTCCCGCCACAACAGCGGTTATGGCAAATACGATTGCCGATGTCGCAAGCACTGCCGCCGCTGGTTTCTGATAACGCATAATATGCCGGATTCTGCCGCCTGTTCCCCCTGCCCCAAACGCTGTCAGCGTCCCTGTCAGCATCTTCCTTCCCGCGGAAAGGCGCAGCAGCGACGCCGCATAGTCCGCGCGGATATCCTGTCTGATCTGGCGGATCACCGCTTCGTCACAAGACATTTCCATATCCCTGCCCGCCGTCAGAAACGCCAGCCAGACAAGCGGATGAAACCAATGTATACAAAGCGCCGCAAACGCCAGCAATTTCCATAAATGATCTTTCCGGCGGATATGCACCTGCTCATGCAGAAGCATGTAACCCATCTCCTTCTCTAAAATCGAAGAAGGCAGATAAATCCGAGGCTTAAAAATCCCCATCACAAACGGACAGCTGATATAATCCGTCTGATAAATATTATCCCGCATCCGCACGGCTCCGACCAGCCGTCTGCGAAAACAAAGGAACGAAACTATGCTATACAAAACCATCCCAAACATACCAGCCACCCAAATCCAGGCTCCAAAAAACAAAAATCCTGCCGCATGCTTATTCGGATACCATTTCATATCAAATCCAGGCCAAAGCTGTCGATGTTCCAGTGCCGCGCCGCTTTCATTCTTTCTGTTATTCTCCCGGCCATCTGCCCTGGCAGCATCCACACCTTCCACTCCCTGCCCTGGCAGCCCGCCGGAATGCTCCGCGAGACGACCTGGCAGCCCTGCTGCCGACAGCTCTGTGGAAACGGTTACCGGGCAAAGCAGGCGAAACAATACTATGCCCCACAGCAAATAACTGAATATTTTTGGCGCCCGGCTAAGCAGCAGCCGCGCAAACATAACAACCAATACCGCAGTCCCGCCTGCAAGACTCATTTGTATCACAATCAAAAATAATGCCTCCCTCATGACGATTCCCTCCTGTTCGATTCAATAATGGCAAGCAGCTGTGCGGCTTCCCTGTCCGATAGTTTCCTTCGTCTTGTAAATGCTGCTAAAAATCCCGGCAGGGAACCAGCAAATGTGTCTTCTACAAACTTTTCACTCTGTCCTGCTAAAAATTCCTCTTTGGACACAAGAGAACGCACGATACCGCCGTTATTTTGAAACAGCCCTCTTTCGCATACCCGGCGCAGAATCGTATACGTAGTGGATTTTTTCCATTCTAATTCCTGTATACACAACTTTACCAGCTCCCCGGAGGGCAATGGTTCGTGGTTCCAGATAATATCCGCAAACCGCATCTCTATTTCGCCCAACCTGTATTCCGCCATAGATATCCCCCTTTTCTGTTTGAACTCCTGCTGTCAAAAAGATGCTTTCCAGCTGTCAGCATCTATTTTGAAGTATTTGTTTTCGCGCGTTTTAAGTTTACTATTAGTAGACCTTTATTGCAGTTTACAGCAAGTAGACTAATTTGTCAATCTTTTCCGGTATAAAAAGTTCTGATTTGTCAATCCTAAAACTAAGTATACCAGCAGCGCCAGCGCTGTTCGTTTTATTTGCAGTGCCTGGCAGAACTGATATCTGAAAATTTGCAACAGTTGTATGGAGTAGTTCTATGTAGTATCTGAACTGTTACGAAAATTTTGAATATGACAGGAGCTGATTCGTATGAAAGAAGAAGAAAAACAACGGCAGCAGCAGGAATACAACGAATATGTCAAGCAAGTGACCCCTACCAGAAATCTTGCATGGGCAATGTGCCGGGCGTTTATTGTCGGCGGGATCATCTGTATTATTGGACAGCTGATTTTAAACACAGCCAAAAATATGGGACTGGATCAAGACACGGCAGGCAGCTGGTGCAGTCTGAGCCTGATTTTTCTGAGTATTTTGCTGACCGGGCTGAATATTTACCCGACCTTTGCAAAATGGGGCGGGGCAGGCGCGCTCGTGCCGATTACCGGATTCGCAAACAGCGTGGCCGCTCCGGCGATTGAATTTCAGAAGGAAGGGCAGGTATTCGGAATTGGCGCAAAGATCTTTACAATTGCGGGGCCTGTGATTTTATTTGGAATCTTTTCCAGCTGGATACTCGGTTTTGGATACTGGATCGGAAAAATATCAGGAATTTTTTAACATGCCAGATCTTACAACTGAAAACTTTCCATAACCAAACTCTGCGGGATGCAGAACATAAGCTGCCCAGGCAGCCTACGCTCTGCATCCCGCAGAGTCATTCAGCTTCGGCCGATTCAAGACTCACAGATCTATCAATCGGACACCATTTTTGACTGGCTTATCTCTTCCAGCAGCGCAGCCCTTTCACTTTCTCGCACGAAAACGTTCCTTGCATCCCATACACCACTTGCGTGATTACCCGTTCCCCTCCATTCACAAAAATCTCCAAAATCCCATGATCTACATATATTTCAAGCCTGCAGCGTCCATCCGTCAGCTTTGTATGCGTCTGGCGCAGCCAGCGCTCTTCCTCCTTAGGGAACACCTGGGAACGGTCTGTATTCAGTATCCCGCCGCGTCTTTGGATCTGATACCCGCCGATCAGAATCTTACCGTCCTCTTCCAGCTCGGCCTCCATACGTACCGCTGTATGAAAGCATTCTTCCGGTCTGCAGGCTGTTTGCAGCTTCTCTTTTACATAAGGATGCACCGCATACCGCAGCTGCCCGTTTTGGACGCTTACCACCCTTGGCAGCGTATACATTCCGATCCACGGTTCCCCTTCCAGCGCCTTCGGCATACGCACCCATGCAAACATTACATTCCGTCCCTGCTCATCCTTCATCGTCTGTGCCGCATACAGATCCATGCCGTTATCCATCAGATCGAACTTTGCGCTGTCTGCCCGCAGCTCTCCCGTTTTGGCATTAAAGTCCGCGACGCCCGCATAAGAAAGATGCTCCGGCTCTTCGCCTGTGCCGCGTCCCATCAAGGAAGCCATAAAAACCCAGCTGCCGTCCGCCTGGAACAGATCCGGACATTCCACCATGATTTCCCCAGGCATCCGGCAGCGGTTCTGATACGACCAGGACTTTCCGTCCTGGCTTTCATAAAACAACAGCTGCCCGCCGGACTGTCCCTGCCGCCCTGGCAGTTCATACTGGCTGCCCAGCACCATATGCCATCCATCCTTGTCTTTCCATACTTTTGGGTCCCTTGTATGTACTCTGCTGCCCAGATATGGATCTGTAATTGCCGGGATCAGCAGTTTTTTTTCATGACTGTCAAAGGTAAATCCATCCAAAGACGTAATGCCCAGCTGGCAGGAAGTAAACAGGCCGTTTTCCGACTCATGGATATTTTCCCGGTTCACTTTGTCATAATGCACGCCGGTATAATACAAATACATTTTCCCGCCGTCCTGCACCGCACTTCCCGAAAAACAGCCGTTGCAGTCTTCCAGCCTGGATGGATACAGCGCAACAGGAAGATGCTGCCAGCTGACCAGGTCTTTGCTTATGGCATGCCCCCAGTGCATCGTCCCCCATCGCTTTTCATAAGGGAAGTATTGGTAAAACAGATGATAATACCCCTGATAACAGATCAGTCCCACAGGGTCGTTCATCCAGTTGCGTTCCGGCGTAAAATGTATTTCTGGTCTCATCAGCTTACTCTCCTAAATACTTATTTTATTTTACTGCACCTTCTGTCATACCAGCCACAAAGTATTTCTGCAGGCATAAAAATACGATAATCAAAGGTATACAGCATACAAGGACTGCCGGGAAAATCAGTTCCCAAGGGCTGCCATACTGCCCGGCGGTCATTTTGGCATAGTACAGCTCCAACACCAGCGTTTTGCCGGACGCCGTGCCAAGTGTCAGAAACGGCAGCAGATAGTCGTTCCAGATACCGATCCCGGTCAGGATCATAACTGTCACCGTCGAAGACTTAATCAGCGGAAATACAATCAGGAAAAAGATCTGGAATACATTCGCCCCATCCATAAATGCCGCCTCTTCCAGTGCAACCGGCACACTGCGGATCGCGCTCGAGTATAAAAACACGGACATTGCCATATTAAATCCTGTATACATCACAACCAGGCCAACCTGGTTTTTCAGTCCAAGCGTATCCATTACGTTCATCAAAGGATACATAATAACCTGGAACGGCACAAGCATTGCCGATACAAAAGCCATATAAATAAACGTAGATACTTTTGTATGGTTGCGCGTAATAATCCATGCGCAGACGGAAGAAAACAACACGGTTGGAACCACAGAACCGACCGTAATGGCAATCGTAATCGTCACCGCTTTTCCAAAATGGATGCTTTCGATTGCATTTTTAATATAGTCTAACGTCCAGCTTTCCGGCAGCGCCAGCGGATTGCGGACAATCTCGCTCTGGCCTTTAAAGGAATTGATAACCAGAAATAATAATGGCAAAAGGATAAACAAGGCTGCCAGCGCTAACAGCGTATAGACGACTGCTTTGCCGATCATCCGGTTCGTTTTGATACTGCTGTCCATTACATCTGCACCTCCTTACTCCTTGTTACAGATACCTGTACAATCGAGATCGTAGCCACAATCAGAAAGAAAATAACTGCCTGCGCCTGTGCTACCCCATAGTTTGGCGGATTGCTGTCCTGGATCGTACGCAGAATCTGCAGCGCCAGCATTCTTGTATTATAATCCCCGTTCGTAAGAGCCACGTTCTGATCCAGCATCTTAAAAGAATCGGAAATAACCAAAAACAGAGAAATTGTAATAGACGGCATTAAAAGCGGCAGTTTGATCTTAAAAAATGTCTGCAGCGCATTAGCCCCGTCAATGGATGCCGCTTCAAACACATCCCCAGGAATCGCATTCAGCCCGATGACATACATCAGCATCAAATAACCAGCCATGCTCCAAGTGTTCATAATCGCCAGCGCAAACAGCGCTTTTTTCGGGTCCTGCGTCATATACGTTAAAAATTCCGCGTGCAGTACCCCTTCTTCTCCAAATAAAATATCCGTAAAAATCACCTGGAAAATAAACTGCCATACAAATCCCATAGCAAGCCCGCCCAGCATTTTCGGCATAAACAGAACCGTACGCAGCACCCCGGCCCCTTTCGTAATACTGTTAATCAAAAGCGCCATGCCAAGCGCGATTACATTTAGCAAAATCACCGCAATCACTGCATATCCTGCCGTATAAGCCAGCGAATACCCGAATTTCCCTCCGCTGAACACCTTTGCATAATTTTCAAGCCCTACAAAAGACCCAAACAGGCTTCCGCCCGCAAAATAGGTGCCGCGCCAGGAAGTAAATGAATATAAGATACCAATAAAAAACGGGATTACAAGAACCAGTGTGTAACATACAACCGCAGGCAGCACAAGCGGCCAAAACCTTCTTTTATAAAATTTTTCCATTTCACATTCACCCGCCTCTTTCAAATCTAATTGACTGTTTCCATCTTAAATACCATCTCTTTGATCCAGCCATGCCTGCAGAATCGTATCTACAAACGCCCCTGTCTCGTCCTCTGTCCATTCTTCTTTTGTCAAAAACTGCTCCATCAGCGGTTTTGCAACGGAATCTGACGCCCAGATGCTTGGCGTTGCTTCCACACAGTTATAGTATACCTTGCCTTCTGCCATATAGCTTTGAATCGATGTTGCGAGCGCGTCGTCAATTTTTACTGAATCGTCCGCGTTATACGGAATAGCAACAAAAGATTCCACAATATACTTCTGCACATTTTCCGGCTTCATCATCCATGCAAGGAATGTCTGCGCCGCTTCTTTTTCCACATCAGAAATCTTATTATTGATCAGCCAGTAGCTGCCTGTGGAAAACGGAATGGAAGCGTTCAAATCCTGCGCGCTGATCCCGCTTTGGATCATATCATCCGTGATCGGCTGCTTTAACGGAATAAAACTGATACGTTTGGATACTTCTTCATTAATCTTCGCGATATTTGCAGACGCCCAATTGCCCTGCTGTAAGAATAACGCGTTGCCGTCTGTCAGCATCTGGATCGACTGGTCATAACCGAAATTCGCGCTGTTTACCAGCTCCTGCCCTCTGCCGACAGCGCCCTTTAAGCCTGCCGCATGATCTGTCATATACGACAGCGCCTGCATAAATGCCTGGTAAGCCGGTTTTGCATTCAGGATCTGCTCATCGGTCAAATCCTGCGTGTCGCGCAGCGTCGTTGCAAGTGTGGCTGTCGGCACACACAGCAGATGGTTTCCATACGTCCAGTTTTCCGCTCCTGCCACTGCGAATACACCGTTCAGATTGGCAGCCAGCCCAGTCTTTTCCGCTAAAAAGGAATAGTTATTTCCATTCAGTGTCACAGCCGCCGCAGATGGCTGATCGATATATGCTGTTACCGCATCACAAAACGCGATAAAATCATCATAAGAACAAGTCCGAAGCTCCGCCAGCACCTGCGCGCCGCTCTCCCCGAAAAGATCTGTTAACATCTGGGAATCCACGATAAATCCAAATCCTTCCACACCATAAGGAATCCCATAGCTCTTTGCACCGTCTTCTGATGTCAGCCGCATATTTTCCGGAATCTCACTGACGATCTTTTTCAAATCCTCATTCACAGCCTCATTCAGATCAAAAGCCACACCGCTTTCTTCCCATTCCGGCAGGCCGCGAAAGTCCGTATTAAAGATCGCCGGAGGCTCCTTGGACGTCATCTGCGCCCGCAGCGGTTCCATAGAATCTTCCCCGGAACCGACGGTAAACGGTTCTGCCTGAATCCCTGTCTCGGCCGTAAAATCCTTGCACATCTGTTCAAACTGGCCTGCAATCTCACCTTTGGTATTAAAAATATGTAACGTTACTTCTGAAATATCCTTTGGTTCCTTTCCGCCTCCGCTGCCGCATGCTGCCAGCGCCAGACATGCCAGACCCGCACAAGCCAGTCCTGTCCATTTCTTCATCGTGTTTTTGTTCTTTTTGTTTTTCGTCCTGCCCATTCCGTTTCGTTTCCTGATACTCATTTTCATGTTTTCTTTCCTCTCTTTCTTTTTTAATAAAAAAATTTTGATTCCCGATAGGCTCCGATAATGTTATCGGTAATGTTATTGATAACGTTATCGGTAACATATTAAAATCATATATGCTAAACCACTTTTTGTCAATATGGAATCGTGAATATCGCCACTTTTACCAATAATAAGATTTCGTTTTTGTTACTTATGCATAAATATATATGAAAATACCCTTGCAGTTTTTTTTCAGTTGCTACCGATCTTTTATTTATGCTATACTATCGTTCAGGACATGGATTTTTTTGAACTGCAATTAAAGGATTTTAACTATGAAGAAAAAGAACACAACTTACGGCGATATCGCCAGTTACACCAATCTATCCAAAATGACCATCTCGCGCTATTTTAACCAACCGGACTCCCTGGCAGATGAGACAAAAAGTAAGATCGAAGAAGCGCTGAAAAAACTCAACTATACCGAAAATAAATTTGCAAAAGCCCTTTCCAGCGGCAAATCCGGCATTATCGGTATGATCACGCCTAACTTTTTTTACAATTTTTATACGGCCCTGATCGATTCCTTTATACGGACTTACCCGAAAAGCCCTTATAAATTTCTTGTATTTACGAGCGACAACTCGGCGGAAATGGAACGCAGCTTTTTGACCGAACTGCTTTCTTATCGTATTGAGGGCCTGATTATTCTCAGCCACACGCTGCATTCTGAAGAACTGTGCCAGTATCCGTTTCCGGTCATCGGCATTGAGCGGGAATCCGGGTATATTTCCAGTGTGGACACAGACAATGTATCCGGCACCAGGCAGGCGGTCAGACGGCTGCTGCAGGACGGCTGCGAAGCGCTGATCCACATCAATACGAACACCTCTCCCGCGCTGCCGGCGTATGCGCGGATCAAAGTATTTGAACAGGTCGCGTCCCAGACCGGTATCCCGCACCAATGTTTTATTATTCCGGAATACATCCATACGGACGTCCAGAAACTGTATGAATACTTTTCCAAAATCTGCCAGACATTGCATAAAGAATATCCGCACAAACGGATCGGCGCTTTTGTCTGTAATGATACGATGGCTCATCTGTTTCTAAACAGCGCTCTGACTAATGGATTTTTGGTGCCGCAGCAGCTGGAGATTATCGGATTTGACAATTCGCCAGTGTCTGAACAGGCTATTTTACCGATTACAACAGTCGGCCAGAATGTAAACCGAATCGTATCGCAGACGGTTCGTCTGCTGGATCAGCAGCTGGAGGAAAACAAGAAAATGACTTGGGATGGAAATTTACAGAAGCATCTTGTAATTAAGCCGAAGCTGTTGCTTCGCAAGACTACGATGAACGTCAAATAATACTTATGATGGAATGGCTGACACTGAAGCTGCGCAGGAATATTGGGCTGTGCCAAATAACTGTATTCTATGGCAGGCAGACCGGAATGCCTGCTGCCCCGGTCTGCCTGGTTCTTACCAGCCCCCTTCGCTTCTGAAGCCTGAAGCAGGCGTTTCTCCTGATGGACCACGTCTGGTTTCCCGCACCAGTTTTTCATGATAAAAATAATTCTGATGTCTGACCGCATGCTCCCCGCAATATGCTTCGATTTCCGCAGCCTGCTCTTCCCAATACCGCAGATTGCCCTTTTGGTAGATCTCGTGATACAGCTCTGTCAAATGCGGATATTTTTCAGAAATATAAGAAAGAATCACATGCTTATAATTGCCGCGCAAATTCAGATTTTCAAACCAGTATTCCTCAGTAAACGCAGCGCTTAATTCTACGATTTCCCGAAAATCCGTAATGCCCGGAAAGATCGGCGACAAAAACAAAACGGTGCGAATCCCGTGTTCATGCAGCGTTTTCAGCACATGCAGCCTGTCCGCAATGCTGCTTGCACGATCCATATCATTTTTAAAATTTTCATCCGCAGTATTTATGGAAACAGCCACGGTTAAATGGGGAAATCTCTGCAGCAGGGCGATATCCCTGAGAATCAAATCCGACTTTGTAGTAATTGTTACACTGCAGTCAATTTCCGCCAGCTGTGTCAGAATCTGGCGGGTAATGCCATACTGTTCTTCATATGGGTTGTAGCAGTCCGTAACCGAAGATAAAAAAACGCTTTTGCCGCACAGCCGTTTCCTGCTGATCGGTTTGGCACACATTTTCACATCCACAAACGTACCCCACGCTTCCTTGTGTCCGGTAAAACGTTTCATAAAAGACGCATAGCAATACTTACATCCATGCGGGCATCCGACATACGGATTGATCACAAAGTCGCTGGAAGGAAGGCTGGACTTCGTAACATAGTCTTTTACCTGGATCAGATTGATCTGACTGACGTTACTATTTATTTTATTATTTGTATTGCTATTTATATTGCTGTGCAGCTTCTCATAGGTACCGCTGTTTCTATTATTATCGATTTCCATAGTATCTCCGAATTTTATTCCTATTTTCTATTATAATTTTAATTCTAGTTTCCTTAATACCGCGGCAGGAACCGTTCTGCTTCCTGCACCGTACGATACAGATACCGGACTGCTTCTATCGGATATTGTCCTACTGCTGTTTCATTTGTTACCATAACCGCTGCCGCGCCGTCCAAAACTGCATGAAAAATATCCGATACCTCCGCCCTGGTCGGGTATGGATGACGCACCATGGATGCCAGCATCTGCGTCACGACCAGAAACGGTTTCCCTTCGTTTCTGCATATTTCTGATAACCGATGCTGCGCAGACGGAAGTTCCCACAGCGGCATATCATTTCCAAGATCGCCCCTGGCAATCACAATCATATCCGCCTCCGGCAGCAGCTCCCGGATCTTGTCCATCCCTAGCCTGTTTTCGATTTTTGCAAAAATGCGGATGTGTTCTCCATGGCTGCTGATAAGCTGCTGTCTGACCTCTTTTAACTGTGCCGCATCCGTCACAAACGGCTGCATCAGAGCCGTTACGCCATAATCTTTGGCCAGCCGGATCTGATGCAGGTCCTGATCGGTCAGAACCGGACCTGCAAGGGGTTTGCCTGCAATTTTCAGGCTCTTTCTGCTTCGCAGCATACCTCCCCGCAGCACCTGAGCGGTAATTTCCGGCCTTACAGATGTAACTGCCAGTTCTATCTTCCCATCATCCAGCAATATATGGTCGCCAGCCTCTAACGCAATGAGAATCTGCTCCGCTACAGGAACCCGGCCGTCATACGAACCAATTTCTTTCTGCCCCTGTCTTACAGACGTAATGCTTGCGTCTCCGCTCTGCTCCTGGCAGACAAACATCACTTTTCCTGCTTCCTGCAGCAAAAGCGGCGCATACAGTTCTCCGATTCTGACCTCTGGTCCCTGCAAATCAATCAAAAGTTCCGCGCGGACGCCCGCGTGCTGTGCCGCCTGCCAAAAACGTTGGATCAGCGCTTCACTTTCTTTCAATCCGCTGTGTGACAGATTCAGCCGCATCCCGGTCATTCCTTCCGCAAACATCTTTTCCAATATATCCGCCTGTTCACAGGCAGGCCCTAACGTCGCATAAATCTCAGTCATTCTTTTTCCCTCCAAAACAAATACCGTTCCGCGCGTTCCTGTCACACAGCAGAATTGCCAACTGCCTATTCGCTTTCCCGCAGCCTTTCTACAATCGTCTGACCAGCGGTCCTCCAGTAGCTGACCAGCGGCAGCGCAACTCCCAGCGCTGCAAACACCGGAATCATGAAAAGTATCGGCACTATTGTAAATTGATACGTGAAAAACCAGAAAGGTCCTCCCAGTGCATGATCCATAAGCGGGATCATCAAAAAGCTCAGCACAAGCGACAGCGCAATGGCAGCCGCCCCATAGATCATCCCTTCACAAATCAGCATCCGCTTTAACTGCCTGCCCGTCATCCCGATCGACTGAAGCATGGCAAATTCCCGTCTTCTGGAATAAATCGACGTCAGCACTGCATTAAAATAATTCAGCACGCCGACGATTCCTACCACAAAGCTTAAAGCACTGCCGATCAGCAGAAACATACTGCGGTATTGTTCAAACTGCTGCACATAACTTTGTTTGGATTCAAAGTCCAGGTTTGGATTTGTATGAACCGTATAGTCCTGCAGAAAATCGTACATAACCGCATTCTTTTCCGGTTCTGTCTGAAACAGCCAGATCATGACGTCATCCGTATGGCTGTCCTTTTGAAATGTCTGTGCGTTCAGCACATACTCAAAAGCTCCTGTATAACGGTAAGACATGGCGTGCTTCATCGTCACACATGCCGCTACCCGGTATTCGATATCACAAGCTTCTGTTTCTTTGACCGAATAAGGCAGCTGATACGTCTGTATTTCTTCTTCCGGGATCTTCTCTCCGGTTTCATTGTCAATATATTCATACGCATAAACATAGTGTATCGTAACCGTATCCCCGACTTTTGCCCATTGGGTATGATTCATCGGTTTATCGTAGTCATCCACCAAATAAACTGCAGCGATCGCGCGCTGGTTCGGATCATACACATCTGCAAGATCTCCGTCAATCACCTGCAGCTGATCCATCGCATAGTCCTCCAGGCCGTACAGATTAAGGTCCATGGCATAATTCCCATCCGCATCCTGCTCCCGCCAGCTTAGCATCTCCTTGATTTGATCATCTGACATCCATTCTTTATACAGATCCCTGCTGGCATCCTTAGGCGCATAGACTGAAAAATCACCACGATGTCCGTAAACACGCCCGTTTTCTGTAATATTGCCGGTTTTTTCCAGTCTGCTGATATCCTCAGCAGCCACCGCAGGCATCGGGCCGGAACGATCCGCACCTGGCTGAAAATAAGAAGCATCTCCCAAAATAAAATCCGAAACCACCCACTTTGCCAGATATTTATCCATGTCAAATCCATCTACAAACGTAACCGTCAGCTGCAGCAATACGACAGCCAATGTCATGGATACGACAACCAGAACCGTTTTCTTTTTATTCCTGCCCAGATTAGCCTTTGCCATACGTAATGGCTTTCCTGCAGCCCTGCTTTTTTTCTGTTTCCTGGCACCTATTGCCGTATCTGTATAGCGAACCGCTTCCACCGGAGATACCCTGGCTGCGATCCTGCCCGGCTTTGCACAGGAGATCAGTACCGTCACAATGGAAAACGCGACTGCAACAGCAAAAAACCAGGGACTGAACGCCTGTGTGGATTTCCCAATCGACATTGTATTTATAATTATAGGAGTAATCGCAATGCCCGACAGACTTCCGGCTACAAGGCCCAGCGGAATTCCGGCTACCGACAGAAATAACGCCTGCCTGCGGATCATACGCCGGATCTGCTTTCCCGTTGTCCCAATCGTTTTCAGCAGCCCGTAAAAGCGGATATCCTCGCTGACCGAAATCTGAAAAATATTATAAATAATCAGATATCCGGTAAAGCTGATCAATACAAGCATCGTTATAATCGCAAATATCATTTCCGGATCTGCATTTGCCGACAGCTGCGCGCCTACATAAGCCCAATTGACGCCGATATTAATAAAATGATCTTCCGAAGGATTCGTACTCTGACATCCGTAAGCTGCAAGGATCTTCTGCAGA
The DNA here is from genome assembly GCA_009774535.1 of Lachnospiraceae bacterium. Lineage (GTDB taxonomy): Bacteria > Bacillota > Clostridia > Lachnospirales > Lachnospiraceae > Eubacterium_J. The sequence continues at coordinate 16,290 of VSNY01000011.1, read as the reverse complement.
TCTTCCTCGATATGTCTGCTGCTGTCCAGCATAATGTCCAGTGTCCACAATCCGGTGATATCCGTACTGTCCTCTTCCTCTCTTGGATGCTGCCTGACGATATCTTCCACATAGGATTTTGGCACAATACCCATACTTGCCTGACTTGCCGGATCGTACTCCCACCAGCCGCTTAAGGTAAACGTATCTGTAATTTCCGTCTTCTGTATACCGCCCAGCTGATACGTAACGGTCACTTCCGCCCCGATCTTAGGTTCTACTCCGATATAGTTTAAAATTCTGGTATCACAGGCAATTTCTTTGGTACCCTCCCGAGGTACACGGCCCTGCTGCGTCTCACAAAAGGTATGTTTTTGATAAACTGGCTCCATATAAGAAAACTCTGCATGAATCTTACGAAATTTTTCTCCGCTTCCCATGCCAAGCATCATGCGCCCGCCAGCCTCTTTGATCATCGGATCTTTTTCCAGAAGCTCCTTTTCTTCCAGCGTCAGGTCCTTAAACACTCCATGCCCGCTGCTGCCTACCTGCCGAAACGTCTGTTTTTGAAACGTATCTACAAGTGTCCCGGCAATCGTAAACAACGCCATAAACAGCGTTGTTGTCAGCGCGATCGCAAAAACTGCCACCAGGTTGCGGACACGATTTGCTTTCAAAGTTTTTTGCGAAAGCCTGGTAATCACTTTTTGATTTCTGACCCGGATCATGCCTGCCCACCTCCTGTAATATTACCGTCTTCAATACGGATCATTCGGTCTGCAAGCTGCGCGATTTCTTCATTATGCGTAATCATGACAATCGTCTGCCCGAGTTTCTGACTGGTCACCTTCAAAAGCCCCATCACATCCTGACTCGTACGGCTGTCCAGGTTCCCGGTCGGCTCATCTGCCAGGATAATCGCCGGCTTGGTGGCAAGCGCCCGCGCGATCGCGACACGCTGCTGCTGTCCGCCGGAAAGGTTGTTCGGCAGGCTGTCCAGCTTGCTCTCCATACCAAGCGCTCTGATCACCATATCCATATACTGTTTGTTCGGCTCATTTCCGTCTAACTGGATCGGAAGCACAATGTTATCATAAACATTCAGTACCGGAACCAGGTTGTAGCTTTGAAAAATAAATCCGATTTTCCTGCGCCGGAAAATAGTCAGCTCTTCATCCCGAAACGAAAAAATCGATTTTCCATCCACCAGCACTTCCCCTGCTGTCGGACGGTCCAAACCGCCCAGCATATGCAGCAGCGTAGATTTGCCGCTGCCGGAAGTACCGACAATCGCCACAAATTCCCCTTTTTCTACCGTAAGACTGACACCACGCAGCGCATGGACTGCAGTATCGCCTGTACCATATACCTTTTTCAGATTTCTGGTTTCTAAAATTGTCACTTGAAATGCCCTCCTGTCTCTGTCTTTTCACGCTTGCAACGGTCTGATTCCTTCCCCGTTACCACTAAACATAACCGTTCCAGGTTCTTCCCCGTTACTTACAATACAGACTTTAACAGACAAATCTTTCCACATTCTGTCCAAATTTCAGCCAAATCTAACAGTTTTGAAAGATTTCAACAAAAACCAGATCATCCGTAACAGACACCTTACCATCTGTCAACGCAAACTTACCGTTTCCAGCACCCGTTCGTTTTGGTCAGATGCAATAAAATCCACCGTCCCGTCCTCACGCACCAGCCCAAAGCGGCGCACGCCCGCATCATACGCCACATCTGTCTGATCCTGGCTCTGATTCGCAAACCGCTCACAAGGTTCAATCACAAAGCTGCCTTTCTCATCAATAATCCCCCATTGCCCGCCTTTTCCACAAAACATCTGCACCGTACCCGCATCCTCCGTATATGACACTACCTCGGCATCCGTCAGCACCGAAGCATAGCCATTAGAAAAATCGCTGACAATTGCATACTTACAAGGAATCACAAGTTCCCCTCTCTCATCCATAAATCCCATCAGACCCGTTTTCATATCTCGAACCGCCATCCGGCCATTCTCGAAATAAACCCCGCTCTCACCAGCACGCAGGCCCGTTTTCACCAGTTTTTCCTGAAACTTTTCATTATAAAAACGAATTTCATAGGCATTACTGTCTGAAACCATATATCCCCGCGGCACTTTTATGATTATGCCGTAAGTACCACCATAGTCATAACTAAGAACCGGATGGTACAAATCCGTATGTTCAGAAACATGGACTATGCCATCATATTCAAAAACCAAATATTCCCCCGCCGAATACATCAGGTTATCCCAGCGCCGTACCGGATAAGACACTTTTGCATCCCGCTTTTCAAATGTATGTTCCTGTGAGTAATAATCTGTTCTGTCATGTCCATGGCTGTCTTTCACCTGTATCCCATTTGTCAGCACACTGGCCCATATGTATTCCCCTGTAACGAGATCCGGTACAAGCTGATATTGTCTGCCGTCCTTTTCATAATACAATTCCAGTTCCTCATCCTGCTGCTCCCGCGCTGCATGTTCCTGCACTGCCTGATTCTGCGCTTCCCGATCCTGTGCTTTTTGCTTCTGCACTTCCTGCGCTTTTTGTTCCTGCATTTCCTGACTCTGCACTTCCTGATCCTGTGCTTTTTGCTCTTGTATTTCTTGTCCCAGTGTCTTAAGTTCCGGTACTTCCTGTCTCTGCACATGATCTGGTTGCCCGGCGTCCAAATCTTCAGTAATCTGGCTGCCCTTATTATTCTCTGTACTGCTTACTGGCGCATCATCAGCTGCCCCGCAGCAGCCCGCAGCCAGCGTCAGCAAAGACAAAAGCAGTACTGCTCCCACTTCTTTCATCCGATTTTGCGCAGTTGAAATCAAATTTTCCTTTAACAGCATCTTTACTTTTTCTTTTGACATAATAGCCCCTCTTATTTTCCATTTAATGACTGTTCCACAAGCACATTATTTTCATATCTCAGCTTTAAAGAAAAAAACGGATGGTTTTCTTCGATAAGACGGAAAAAAATCCGATCTCCTTCCCAAATTGGCAAATCGCATACACGGGATTTCTCCACCCATTCCAGGTCGCCTTCTTCACATTCTGTCAATGTTCCGTAAAATCCGTCCGCTGTATAGAGAAACATATATTCCGTATCCTGCCTGTCGCAAATAAATGTAATAATCCCCCGCAGCTGCCAGGAAGTCAATGTAAGCCCGGTTTCTTCTTTTACTTCGCGAAACAGACATTCTTCCGGCGATTCATCTGCCTCAAAGTGACCGCCTACACCGACCCATTTGTCTTTGTTAATATCTTTTTCCTTTTTGACTCTGTGCATCATCAGATATTTTCCATTCTGTTCGATATAGCAGAGGGTTGTCTGATTACTTTTCATAGGTATCCTTCTTTCTTTTTTCTGTCAAAGACGGGTGTATATCATGGTTACGTCCGGATTGCTAATAAAATGCAGCGCACATTCTTTATTCTATTCATCCGTATCTTGAAATTCCGTCATATACTTACGAAACCGCAATGGCAGCATATTTTTCTGCAGTCCCAGATTCTTGCGCTCCTGAATCGCAATCGTCTGGCAGAAATGCCGATACAGCATCTGATATTCTGCTTCGGTTTGGGAATACGTTTCCTGTTCTTGTGTAAAAGGCAGCCCGCCGCGTACCAAGTACCATTGTTTTCCCTTAGGATGTACGGCATAATAGTTTCTCCGCTCATCATACACTGCAAAGTCTTCATTTGGCAGACGGTTTGCAAAATGCGGCATAATCATAGTTGTAATGTCATTTTTCGGATGATATCTGGCCAGCAGTATTCCATCTGAAAGTTCCCGGAAACGAAGGAATCCAAGCAGATGGTGAATTTCGATTCCGGTGTTGCGGCTTAGACGAAATACCTTATTCACATAATGGTTGCTTAAATGCTCCATCAGTTTTCCGCGGTAATGGCCGGATATTCCAGTTGCAATTGTATGGTAGACGGCATCCGCTTTTGCTGTGTCATAAGATACCATAGCCTGACAGATCTGCGTATAAGCATCTTCTCCAAATTTGCGGTAAATGGTATGAAGGACTTTCGCGCTCTTTTTTTCATCTGCCTTTACTTCATGATAAACGGCAAACAGACGGTAATTGTCCACTTCTTCCGTCTGCAGATGGATGGTTTCCGGATCTTTGCGGAGTTCGCAGGCATGATAGACACCTGTCAGAATCCCCTCAATGGAATCTTCGCACATGATAATGTTCTCTTCCATAATATGGCTCTTTCCTTTCTGTCAAATTCTAAAATCAGATCATAAAGTCAAATTTGTATCAAACAAAGACAACTGCTGATAAGTCATCCCGTCTTTGGAAAATGGAAAATTTTCTCCAGGATCTGTCAGATTGCGTACAATATAATCTTCTTCCAGCTTCGTCCGGTACATCATCCTGCCGCTGCACGTAACAAAGTACAATGCCCGCTTTAATACAACACCGATTTTTTTCAGGTCATCAAAATCCAGGACGGCGCTTTTTCTGGCTCCGATAATTCTGCGCGCACTTTTTACTCCAATACCCGGAACACGCAGAAGCGTCTCATAATCTGCACGGTTGATTTCAACTGGAAACTGTTCCAGATGACGGACAGCCCAGTCACATTTGGGGTCCAGCAGCACATTAAAATGCGGCCGCTGTTCACTTAACAGCTCTGCTGCCGAAAAACCATAATAACGGAGCAGAAAATCCGCCTGATACAGCCTGTGTTCACGCAGAAGCGGCGGGCCGCCCGGCAGCACAGGCAGCATCGCATCGTCATTTACACGAACAAATGCAGAATAAAAAACCCGCTTTAGTCCAAATTTCTGATACAAATTCTCCGCCACGGACAGAATCTGATAATCGCTTTCCGGTGTCGCTCCGATAATCATCTGCGTAGACTGGCCGGCAGGAACAAACTTTGGCGTATGACGGTACAGCATCAGCTCATTTTGGTTTTCTTCCCGGACATTTTGAATCATGCGCATTGGCTCCAATATTTTTTTGCGGCTTTTATGCGGCGCCAGCATCTGCAGTCCTTCGGCTGTCGGCAATTCCAGATTAATGCTCATACGGTCTGCATACAGCCCCGTCTGAAAAACCAGCTTAAGATCAGCGCCCGGAATTGCCTTAACATGGATATACCCTTGAAACCGATACACCACGCGCAGTTTCCGAACCGCCTCACAAATCAGCTCCATTGTATAATTCGGATTATGCAGAATACCAGAGCTTAAAAACAGCCCTTCAATATAATTTCTCCGGTAAAACTGCATCGTCAGCTCACAGATTTCATCCGGCGTAAACGAAGCCCGCGGCACGTCATTGGAGCTGCGGTTCTGACAATAGCGGCAGTCAAAGATACATTCATTGGTAAACAGTATTTTCAACAGGGAAATGCAGCGTCCGTCCGTAGAAAAACTATGACAAATTCCAGCCAGCTTCGTATTCCCCATCCCGGTACCGTCACCAGAACGATCAATGCCGCTGGAAGTACAGGCCACATCATATTTAGCCGCATCTGTAAGTATTTGCAGTTTTTCCATCAGCGTCATTTTGGTAGACAGGTGCAATTCCATTTAGATACCTCCTGCTTTCCTTTTGTATCGAACGTATATTCTGATTATACTAAGAACACTTGTTCCTGTCAAGATAAATTGGAAAATTTATTGAGAAATCTTTAAACCGCTGAATCCTTAGTCTTAGTGAACCAGGCCCGCAGAGTCGTCCGGGTAACTCATCCCCCTAAAAATGCCAGCTCCGCAGACCCTGACAGACCCGCAAAGCTGGCATCATAATTTTAAAACTTATCCTGAATCCGTTTATTCTTTTCCGCTGCCCGTTACCGCTTTGCGGATCATATCTGCCGGGATCATCGTTGCGCCAAGGATCACAACTGTCACCCATCCGATCCATCCAAACGGCTTACAGCTAAACATATTTCCAATCCATGTAAACAGCGGGAATGGAATCAACGCTGCGTTAACAATCAGCGCCTGCACCAGAATAATCGTGAAAAATACTTTCAAAAATCCGGTATTCTCATTTAGTCCTTTAAAAATCGCAAAGGAATCATCCCTGACATTAAATCCGTTAAACAATGCGCTTACAATAAACAGCACAAAATATCCTGTCAGATGCTGCTCTTCATCTGCAAATAAACCGATAAAAAACGGATGTTTCAGATATATAAAACTCAGTACCGTCAGCCAGGCGCCCATTGTCACAATCTGCGCCATCATCTTTTTGCTGACAATGCTTTCATCTCTCCGCCTTGGTTTTTCAGTCATATATTTCTCAAGCGCCGGCTCGTTGCCGAGCATAATTGCACCCAGACTGTCCATAACCAGGTTGACAAATAACAAATGCGTTACCTTTAACGGCTCTTCCACGCCTAAAAACGGCGCGATCGCACTGACGATAACAGCTGCCACGTTAATGACCAGCTGGAATTTGCAGAATTTTAAAATATTGTGGTAAATGGTTCGCCCATACCAGATCGCATCCTTGATGGATTTAAAATTATCATCCAAAATTACGATCTTTCCGGCTTCTTTTGCCGCTTCGGTACCGCTGCCCATCGCAAAGCCGACGTCCGCCCGCTTCAGTGCCGGGGAATCGTTCACGCCGTCGCCGGTCATGCCGACTACCAGGTTCATTTCCTGGCATAAGCGTACCATCCTGGATTTATCCGTCGGAAGCGCACGTGCGATCACACGGATTTCCGGAATGATTTTTTTGACTTCCTCGTCGGACATTTCATTTAACTGCGCAGAAGATAACGCGCGGTCTTTGTCGCTTTTTAAAAGTCCTGCATCTTTGGCAATCGCAACGGCTGTCTCCAGACGGTCGCCGGTAATCATAACGACCTGGATGCCTGCTTCCTGTACCTGATGAATCGCATCCCTGGCTTCCGGCCTGACGTCGTCGCGGATGCCGACCAGCCCGATAATGACAAGGTCATTGTGGATCGTATTTTCTTTCATAGGCTTTTTGGAATAACCGAATGCCAGCACACGCATCGCTTTGGATGCCAGTTCATCGATCTTTTTATTTAACGCCGCCTGGTCAATTGCTTTTTCCCTGCCGTCGCTGTCTAAAAAGTTTACTGCCTGTGCAAGCAGTTTTTCCGGCGCGCCTTTGTAGAAAGTCCTGCCCACAGAATCAATCCTGGCCTGACTGAATTTGTTGGCGGAGTTAAAGCCCTGGCTGGCTGTAATTACAAGGCTCTGATCGGCATTTACCGCGTTAAACGCTTCTTCGCCCATAAATTTCATCAGCGCCTGATCTGTTGCATTGCCGCCGATTACCTGATGGGAAGCGTCAAATAACGACTGCGTATTTTTGCCGATGGCCAGATCCAGCATTTTTTTAATTTCTGTATGACTGCCAAGTTCCGGGATCGGAATGGACGTTCCGTCTGCGGTAAAGAAATCCACAACTTCCAGCCTGCCCTTTGTAATCGTTCCTGTTTTATCGCTGAACAAAATATTTAAAGAACCTGCCGTCTCGATTCCTTCCGCCTTTCTGACCAATACGTTATGATCTAACATCTTGCTCGTATTCTGCATCAGCACGAGAGAGATCATCAGCGGCAGCCCTTCCGGCACAGCGCAGACGATAATTACGACTGCAAGCGAAACCGCACGGATCACATCCTGTAAAATCGTCTGGATTCCGTTGTCAAAATAAGCGGAAACGCCGCCTGCCAGGGAAATAAAATGTACAAAGTATAAGATGGAGATCGCGGCAGCGCCGATATATCCAAACGTCGAGATCTGTTTTGCCAGCTTTGCCAGCTTTACTTTTAACGGCGAATCCGGTTCGTCTTCCTGCATTTCTTCGGCCATCTTGCCCATCATCGTCTTTAAGCCGACTTTGCGGACATCCAGCACGCCTTCCCCGTCAAATACAACCGCGCCGCGGAACAAAGAATGCGCGTCGACAAACGTATCCCCGGTAATATCTTCCGGAAGCTGAAAACTTTCCTCTGCTTCGGTCTTTTTGCATTCTTCCGCTTCCCCGTTCAGCGCGGAATTATCTACCCGCAGCGAACCGGAGACCAGAATGCCGTCAGCCGGAATCTTGTTGCCGGACTGCAGCAGCACTTTATCACCGGTTACCACGTCATCCACATCAATCACTGTGACTACGCCGTTGCGGTATACTTTACATTCATCTTTTTTTGTACCGTCTTTGAGTTCCCTATACTTTGTATCGCTCGCTACGCCTGTTTTTGCTGACACAAAGGCTACGATCAGCACTGCCACAATAGTTCCTAACGGCTCATAGATCTCAGCATATCCAAAGCAAAACATGACGATCATAAGCGCCGCAATCGCCAGCAGCACCCGGATCATAGGGTCTTCAAATGTTTCCTTGAACTCATCCCAGAAGGTCGTCGGTTCGGAATCCGGAATTTCGTTGGACCCGTATTTTTTTCTTGACGCTTCCGCCTCCTGATCGGTCAGCCCGTTATATTTCATAAGTAATATTTCCTCCAGTTTCTTCTATCCGGCAGTTACTGTCCATGCGAAGCCAGTGAACATCCTGCGGCGGAGCCGCGGACTTCGCAGCAGTTCCATAGATCATCTGAACGGCTGCCAGACTTTGCTTTCTCATGGACAGTAACATGCGATATATATATTGTTGCTGCAATCACGCGATCTTATACACGGATTTTATTTTATTGTTACGTGATTATGCAGTTTTATCCTGTGACTGGTTCGGTATGCCGCCTACACATATCTGTTCGCAAGTTCCCCAAGCCCTGGGTCTGTCGTCCCCTGGCCGACGGCGCTGAATTTCCATTCGCCGTTATGGCGGTAAATCTCGCCGAAGATCAGGGCCGTCATGCCGGAATAATTGTCGGTGAGGTTGTATTTGCACATTTCACCGTTGTTGCGCTGATCTACCAGACGGATAAACGCGTTTTGGATCATACCGAAATGCTGTTTGCGCTGCACGGCCTGATAAATATTGACTACAATCACAATCCGGTCATATTCAGCCGGAATCCGGTCAAGATCCACCAGGATCTGTTCATCATCACCGTCGCCGGCTCCGGTCAGGTTATCGCCCATATGCTGGATCGCGCCTGTCTTATGGCCAAGGTTTCCAAAATAAATAATATCGCTCTTATCACACAGCCTGCCGTTTTTTAACAGCAGCGCAGACGCGTCGCAGTCGATTGGCTTTGGCTTCGGCGCGAAAAATCCGCCTTTTGCCTTCTGCGCCTCATCCCAGCCAAGGCCGACCATCATTTTGGAAAGACCCGCATGTTCTTTTGATAAGCTGACCTTCTGGCCCTTTTGCAAACTTACTGACATAAAATGCCTCCTTTATTCTACTTCCACGCCATACTGCGCACAGAGCGCTGCCAGGCCGCCCTGGTAACCGCTGCCGATCGCGTTGAACTTCCACTCGCTGCCGTTTTTATAAACTTCGCCAAACACTGCGGCCGTCTCGATGGAAAAATCTTCACCCAGGTCATAACGCAGCATTTCTTCACCTGTATCTTCATTATAAATGCGGATAAACGCATTGTTGATCTGCCCGAAATTCTGACGTCTTTTTTCCGGTTCGTAAATCGTAACGGTAAAAGCGATCTTCGTAATATTTTCCGGAACTTTAGACAAATCAATCTTGATCTGTTCATCGTCGCCTTCCCCGGCTCCGGTCAGGTTGTCGCCCATATGCTGCACACTGCCGGACGGATGCGTCAGATTTCCGAAAAATACAAAATCCTCCTGCCTGGATACTTTTCCGGCATCTGTCAGCATAAACGCTGCCGCATCCAAGTCAAAATCCCCACCGGTATCAAACTGGTTCACATCCCAGCCAAGGCCGACCACAACGTTTTTTAACCCTGGATTTCCTTTTGTAAGGCTTACTTTCTGTCCTTTTTGTAAACTTATTGGCATTTTCTACCTCCTTAAGCCACTTCTATTCCATAATGCGCGCAAAGCGCCGCCAGACCGCCCTGGAAGCCGCTTCCGATCGCGTTAAATTTCCATTCCCCGCTATGCCGGTATAATTCACCAACAACAACGGCCGTTTCAATCGAAAAATCTTCTCCGAGGTCATACCGGATCAGTTCCGTATTGGTCGCTTCATCCACAATCCGGATAAACGCATTGGATACCTGTCCAAAATTCTGCCTTCGGACGTCGGAATCATAGATCGTCACAGTAAACGCCACTTTTTCCACATTTGCAGGGATTTTTGTCAGATCAACTTCGATCTGTTCGTCATCACCTTCACCAGCCCCGGTCAGATTATCGCCCATATGCTTGATGGCGCCGCTTGCATGCTCGAGATTGCCGTAAAAGACAAATTCTTTTTCTGTCGGACATTTCCCATTCGCGCCAACCATAAAAGCTGCCGCGTCCAGGTCAAAATCCGCCCCGGAATCAAACGCGTTCACATCCCATCCCAGGCCGACCATAATGTTCTTTAAGCCTGGATTGCCTTTTGTCAGATCTACTTTCTGGCCTTTTGATAAATTAATCGGCATAATTAGTACCTCCTGTTATGATAGAATTAACAAAAAATGTTAAATTCTATTTTATCACAGTTACGTAGGGCTGTCACTAAAATTTTTAAGCAGAAATACAGGGAGCCAATTATTTCGGAAAAAATAAGCGATTCTGATGACACGGCATCTTTTTTATGGTAAACTGATGAAATATAAAAAACACAACTGACAGATTCCAGGGGAGATTGTTTCGTATGAAAGAACGAAAAATAGACCACACCTTGCTTGCATATATTCTGACTCTGTTAAACAGCCCTGCGGGCGGCACCGCAGATCCCAGCCAGGCCTATGGCATGATCCGGTTTATGGATGAGATGCCGGGCGGATTTTTAATCTACCATGCCAATCAAGAAGAACAGATCATCTACGCCAACAAAGCGCTGCTGCGTATCTGCCAATGCGATACACTGGAAGAATTCCGAGAGATGACTGGAAATTCGTTTCAGGGTTTTGTTCATCCCGACGATCTTGCAACGGTAGAACGAAGCATCCGGGAACAGGTCGCAGACAGCCAGTACGACCTGGACTATGTAGAATACCGCGTCCGGCGCAAGGATGGAGAAATTCTGTGGGTGGAAGATTACGGACATTTCATTCAAAGCGACGCCGCGGGCGATATTTTTTACGTATTTATCGGGGACGCCACAGAGAAAAAACAGATGCAGCAGGCAATTCTGGCTGAACAGGTCAAAAAGGAACAGGCTTTAAAAAACCTGATTGACCATTACCACAACGAAATCAAAATGATCAGCCAGGAACATCTGCGCCGCCTGGAGGTAATTGAAGGGCTGAGTATTAATTACGAATCTATTCTTTACGCAGACTTAGACCATGACCGTATCCAGCCCTACCGCCTGAGCAACCGGACGCTGCAGCAGTTTGAAAATACCGAGCAGCCGCGCAGTTTTACATGGTATACCGCGGATTATATCCGTATATGGGTACACCCGGAAGACCGTGAAGCCGTAGCGATGCAGACAGCACCGGCGTATATCCGGGAACAGCTGCTGGTCAGCAAAACCTACTATATTAATTACAAGGTGATGAAAGACGGCGAGATCCAATATCTGCAGCTGCGTATCGTCAACGTCGGAAACAGCGGCCAGGTCTCTCAGATCGTACTCGGATACCGCAGAGTCGACGACGAGGTGCGGCGCGAGATGGAGCAAAAGCAGCTGTTAAAGGAAGCGCTGAACAATGCGAAACTTGCGATTACGGCAAAAAATATTTTCTTATCCAATATGTCCCACGATATGCGTACGCCGCTGAATGCGATATTCGGATTTACGGCGCTTGCCAGGGACAACCTGCATAACCGGGACAACCTGAAATATTACTTAAACCGGATCAACTCTTCCAGTGAACAGCTGCTGGATCTGATTGATAAAATATTGGAAATTGCAAGCACCGATTCTGCGGATACCCATATTACAGAAGAAGAGTGCAATCTGCCAAAAATACTGGAAAACGTAAAGCATGCCTTGCTTCCGCTATCCAGCGAAAAAAAGATCGAAATTGTACTGGACACATCAGGCTTATCGCATCGTGATATTTTCAGCGACCCGTACAAACTGGAAAAACTCCTGATTTACCTGACGCACAATGCGATCAAATATACGCCGGACGGCGGCCGCGTAACGCTCAGAGCCACCGAACCGGACGCCCTGCCAAACGACCATGCCGTCTACCAGTTTATAGTAGCAGATAACGGTATCGGAATCGGTCCTGAATTTCTCGGGCATATTTATGAACCGTTTGAACGAGAAAAAAATACTACTTTCAGCGGTGTACTCGGCACCGGACTGGGGCTTACCATTGTAAAAAATATTGTATCCGTACTGGGCGGGACAATTGAAGTGCAAAGCGCTGTAGGAAAAGGCACGACATTTACCGTAACATTCCACTTCCGGACACAGAACCATCCGATCCCACTTTGCATGAGTACAGACGAAACCATCGAATACCTGTCCCGCCACAAAATCCTGCTCGTGGAAGACAACGAGATTAACCTGGAGATCGAGACAGCCATTCTCGAAGGTCTCGGATTTGTCGTTGATACAGCTGCAAACGGCAGCATTGCGTTGGAAATGATGCAAAAAGACTCTGCGAAAGAATACGCCCTGATCCTGATGGATATACAGATGCCGGTTATGAACGGACGCCAGGCCACAAAGGCCATCCGCAAACTGGAAAATCAGACGTTATCGCGTATCCCGATTATTGCGCTCTCCGCAGACGCGTATGAAAGCGACAAACGCAAATCCATTGAAAGCGGCATGGACGCACATCTGCCAAAACCTATTGATGTTCCCGTGCTGTTAGAAACCATTGCGAAAACCATCCAGACGCACCGCTATTTATATGGAAATCCGGACAGCTGATTGTTGCAGATCATTTCAATCACCATGCAATAGTCTCTTCTGCTCCCTTAGAATCAGGACGGCAGCAATTACTACCGCGATCAGGTCACTTACAGGCTGCGCAGCAAAAATGCCCTGCACCTGCCATACCGCAGGCAGCACATAAAGAAACGGAATCAAAAATAAAATCTGTCTGAATACCGTAAGTACAATGGACGGCGCTGGTTTGGCAATCGACTGGAAAAACGTTGTTACCAGCATCACGAACCCCAGCGCCGGCGTTACGCAAAAGTTCATCCGCAGACCCGGAATCCCAATTTGCAGCATTTCTTCCGTCGCTCCAAACGACAGAAAAATCGCTTTTGGAAATACCATAACGATCAGCCAGATCACGCAGGTCACTCCCACAGACAAACCAGCCGCCTGGTAAAACGTATCCATAACCCGTTTGTAATTCCTTGCGCCATAGTTGTTGCCGATAATTGGCTGGATACCCTGGCTGATGCCGCTTGCGGGCATAATCACAAACGTCATAATACTGGCTGCGACCGCATATACACTGATCGCCGTATCTCCTCCGTACGTTCCAAGCTGGCTGTTATAAACAAGGCTGGTCAGTCCCATGGCTATCTGCGCAATCCAAAATGCGAACCCGCAGGAAATAATCTTTCCGCACAACGCTGCATCCGGCTGAAACGTTTCTTTTCTGATCTCTGCCAGCGTATAACCACGCAAAACAAGATACCCTCCAAACAGCGCCGAAGCGACCTGCCCTGCCACGGTCGCCCAGGCCGCGCCTGTCACTCCCATCCCAAGGCCAGCCACAAACACCGCATCCAAAACAATATTCGTCACTGCTCCGATTCCGGTTACACACATGCCAAGCAGCGGTCTTCCAGACACACGCACAAAATCACAAAATACAAACGTAAGCCCCTGAAACAGACACCCCAGCGCTACAATCCGGTAATAGTCCGCCGCATATGCATACGCCGTCTGCGTCACGCCAAATATACGAAGCACCGGGTCCATCCACACAAGCAAAAGCACTGTCAGTATCAGCTCTGATACAACGGCGAGAACCAACGCATTTCCAAACGAACGGTTCATCTGCTTTTGTTCCTTTCTGCCCGCAAACAGACTAAACAAAGACGAACCGCCCGCACTGCATGTAAGTCCGAACGCAATCATTAAATATGATAACGGAAAACAAATCGATAATCCCGCCAATGCGGATGTGCCGTTATAATTTCCTACAAAAATCCGGTCTACAATATTATAAATTGCGGTGATCAGTAAAGAAACTGCCGCCGGGACGGAATACTTTAAAATCATAGGAAATAATTTCCCTTTTGAAAAATCACTTGTCATAAAACTTTACTCTCCTTTTTCCTGATTTTCTACTTTCTCTTCACAAATTTATTATAAAACATTCACTTTGGTTCCTAACATTTAGTTAACTAAGTATTTGGCCAAAAATCAGCATAACCCATCCATTTATGCAGACAGGTTATCCATCATTTTGCGCATCACTTCAAAAAAAACCTTCATCTTCTCTTCCGGAATATCTCTGGTCAGTGTTTCCTCCAGCTCCGTCAGATCCGCTACTACCTGTTCCTGGTACTGCAGCGCCTTATCGGTCAGAACAATTTTTTTCAGCCTGTTATCATAAGGCACCGGCTCCCTTGTCAGCAGTCCCTTTTTCTCCATCTGTTTGAGCAATTCCGTAGCTGTCGGCGGACGTATCCCATATTCTTCCTCAATATCCTTTTGGAAGACATCATCCGTTTGGGCAAGCAGAAAATGAAGCGTCCTGCCCTGTGAACCGCTGAATTCCTTTTTTGCCGAAAGCAGCTCAATTCTCCGGCGCAGCTGATTGTTCAGCCTGCCGATACTTCTTGCTGCGCTTTGCCTGAGTGAAATCATGCGTCTATCCCTCCTCCCCGTTTATTATTTAGCTTCCTAAGTATTATAAAAATATTTTCTGCAAATGTCAAGTCCTTTTTCGATTTTTATTGATTGCAAAAACAGCCGCATACGTTTATAATAAGGAAATGATCAAAGATTAAAAAAGGAAAACGAGGTATAAAATGGAAGAGAAAGGATATTTTGATACGCTGCAGGAGACGCAGGAAGAAGCGCCGCAGGAGCAGGAAACAAGCAAAAAAAGGTCTCTGCTGCGGGAACTGTTTGGACTGGCAGAGATCTTTGTAGTAGCCTTTCTGCTGGCGCAGGTCATGACACATTTTGTGCTGATCAACGCCGAAGTCCCGTCAGAGTCTATGGAACGGATTATAGAACCAGGAGACCGGCTATTCGGATTTCGTCTGGCGTATATGCTGGACGAACCAGATCGGTTTGATATCGTAATATTCCGATATCCGGTAGATGAATCGCAGAATTTTATCAAGCGTGTGATCGGGCTTCCTGGTGAAAAAGTAGAGATACGCGAAGGCAGGATCTATATTGATGACGGCGCCGTGCCGCTTTCCGAACCCTATCTGCCTGAAGCCTGGACAGATGACAATGACGGCTATATCTTCCGGGTACCTGACGATTGTTACCTGATGCTTGGGGATAACCGCAATATTTCCCTGGACGCAAGGTTTTGGGCAGACCAGGCGCTGGAGGACGGCATTGCCAAAAATGAAACCGATGCGAAGCAGTATACGTATGTACATGAAGACCAGATCCTTGGAAGGGCTATGCTGAAATATTACCCGCATTTCCAGTCACTTTTAGATTATTAGTATTCGCAGATGGAGGTAACTAAGATGAGAAAACATAAAAAACCACTCCGGGAAAACAACGAACAGCTCCAGGAAGAGAAACGCCCCTGGTGGAAAGAACTGTTAAGTTATGTGTGGATCATTGCATTTGCCTGTATCCTGGCAGGAGCTGTCAACCGCTATGTGCTGATTAACGCAAAGATCCCGTCCGTATCCATGGAAAATCTTCTGAAAGTAAATGACCGGATCTTTGGATGCAGGCTCTCTTATTTGTTTGAAGATCCCAAGCGGTACGATGTGGTAATGTTCAAATATCCGGTCGATGGGGAAACGATTTATATCAAACGCGTCATCGGTCTTCCGGGCGAAACAGTGGAAATCAAAGACAGCAAAATCTATATTGACGGTTCCAGTACGCCGATCGAAGAAGATTATCTGCCGGAACCATGGGTAGACGCAAACGACGGCTATCTGTTTAAGGTGCCAAAAGACTGTTATCTGATGCTTGGCGATAACCGAAACGTTTCGGAAGACGCAAGACAATGGGCGCAGTGCGCCGTCGACGACGGAGTGGCATCGAATCTGGAAGAGGCAGAGCGCTATACGTATGTTCAAAAAGACGAAATGATTGGCCGCGCCATTTTCAAATATTATCCAAGGTTCCATATGTTTTTAAATATTTAGATAAAA
>VSNY01000109.1 GCA_009774535.1 Lachnospiraceae bacterium | reverse complement strand
CCGCAGTACCCACCAGTGCTAACCGCCCGTAATCTTTGTGACAGCAGACGGTACCTTATTGGCGGAGCATAAAGGGATTACCCATTATACGATTGGGCAGCGCAAAGGGCTGGGCCTGGCGCTGGGCAGGCCGGTTTTTGTGACACGTATCTGTGCGGATACGAATGAAGTGGTGATCGGCAGCAGGGAAGATCTGATGACGGACCGGCTGACAGCAGAAAATATGAATTATATGGCAGCAGACCGCCTAAAACCAGGGCAGCGCGCACTTGCAAAAATCCGTTATTCCCATTCCGGTGAAACATGCGTGGTCACACATGTTTCAGACAACGGCGGCTGTATAGAACTGCAGTTTGACCGTCCGGTACGCGCCATAACACCCGGACAGGCAGTCGTACTTTATCAGGAGGACGATTTGCTTGGCGGGGGTACCATTGCACAGACAGCAAAATAGCATGTAACAGTATCTGATTAGGAGGAAAATCAAATGGCAGAAAGTCAGTGCAGCGGATGTCCAAGCGCATCCAACTGTTCATCTGAGCAGCGTGCCAGCTGCAGCGCGGGACAAGAGCCGCAGAGCATGCTGGAACCAGCAAATAAATATTCAAAGATCAAAAAAGTGATTGGCATTGTCAGCGGAAAAGGAGGCGTCGGCAAATCGTTTGTCACCGCTTCCCTTGCAGCGGCCATGAAAAAAGCCGGACATCCGACAGGCATTATGGACGCAGATATTACAGGCCCGTCAATCCCAAAAATGTTCGGCGTGCAGGGCGAAGCATACGGCAATGCGGAAGGCATGATCCTTCCGGTCGAGACAAAGGAAGGCATCCCCCTGATTTCGATCAGCCTTTTAATGGAAAACCCGCAGGACCCGGTAATTTGGCGCGGCCCGGTCATCGGCGGCGCAGTCCGGCAGTTCTGGACAGATGTTGTCTGGGGGGATCTGGATTATTTACTGATCGATATGCCTCCGGGAACCGGCGACGTGCCATTGACAGTGTTTCAGTCTCTTCCGGTGGATGGCATTATTGTAGTTACATCCCCGCAGGAACTGGTGCGGATGATTGTTCAAAAAGCATTTCGTATGGCGTCTATGATGAATATCCCAGTGCTTGGTGTTGTGGAGAATTTCAGCTATTTGAAATGCCCGGACTGCGGAAAGGAAATTCGTCTGTTTGGGGAAAGCCATGTAGATGAAGCAGCCCGTGAGCTTGGGATTCCGGTGCTGGGAAAAATTCCGCTTGATCCGGAGATGGCGCTGGCTGCAGATCGGGGGATTTTTTATGAGAAAGAGCATGCGGGGCTGGATGCGGCTGTGGAAGTTTTGAAGAAATTGTAGGATGTCTTTCTAAGGTTCATAAAGGGCATGAAACAGGCACACGGCAATGACGAAAGGGAAAATGTCTTAGAATGGACAGGACGGCTAAATAACATCAGAGTTTGTGCGAGAGAAATTCTGATTCAAAAAATCATTTATCATGAGTAAAGAAGCGGTAGGATATCAAAATCCTGCCGCTTTTTAAAGAAGAACGACTCTTGTTCATCGAAGCATTTTCTTGATTGTATGATTCGTTTTAACGATTTATAATATCCATGACAGAAGGGATGAAGCATGTTTGATGACATGAATGTAAAAGAAACGGCTAAAAAATGGGGATTGTCCGGGGCGTTTTAAGAAAAGAGATCAGGAGGAATCAGACAATGAATAAGATTTTATTGGCTGAAGCCATGGAAAAAAGATGGCCGTAAAATAGAGCTTACATCAAAAAAATCAAACTACAACATAAAAAACTAGAAAGAGCCAGTGGGAGGGGCTGCCCGCCGCCCGTTCCCGCAGCCCCTCCCACGTCCGGGAAGCCATTTCCATATCGCAGCCCTTAAATCAATCTACTGCGCCAAATCAATCTGCTGCACAGTTCCCGCATTTCCATTTTCATATAAAAACATTCCCGTCTGCCGCACCACCGCATTCGTCTTATTATCCGCCTGCGAATTCAGAGAAAATTCAGTATTCACATTCCCCAGATAGATCGCACCAACACCCGCTGCGCCCAGTCCGCGCAACACATCGTTGCCGTTTTCGTCTTTTTGCCAAATCAGCAGCTTGTCAAAGATTTCATCCGCCTCATCGATCCATCCGTTTCCGTCCTGATCATATTGCGCAAGATCTGCAAAGCCGTTTCCGCTTGTAGTGCCAAACAATTCGCTGCCGTCATTGATGATGCCGTCGCCGTTTTTATCCAGCGCCAGAAATCAGCTTCCGGCGTTCAGGCGGGAAATTTGTTCCTGGTGGCCGTCCGCGTCCAGGTCAAAATAGAATTTCTGGTCAGATACGGATACGGCGTCCGTGTCCAGGTTAATTACTAACGGGTCAGTCAGTTTGACAGCGCTCATATCGATGACGGTGGAAGTCTGCTCATAAAACGAACGGGACATCGATACTTCCACGTTAAAACTGATCTCCTTGCCGGATGCTGTCACGACTTTGCCTTCGGTTGCAAAACTGGTTTTTTCGGATTCAAAATAGCTTGTTTGATGCCCGAATGATAAAAAGCTGCTGCCGGAATAATCGTTAAATAGGGCGGATAGCGGGTCCAGCTGCTGGCTGCCTCTCCAGAACATTTGGTGCAGCATATAGCCGATCGACTGACTGCGGATCTGGTGCATCGCCCGCAGGCCGCGCATGCTTTCCAGGCCGGAGCCGCGGATACTGCGGCTTTGGGAAAACCGCGCCATCAGGTCAGCTTGGGAGTCCGGCAGATTTTGCTGCTTTGGATTTTTGTCCGGGTCCCGGTTGACTTTGTTTTTTTCGGAAGAAGAGGCAGTATTTGAAAGCTGCCCTACAAATCCTACGTTGGCCCTCCACATGGACATGGAGCGGAAATTTCTTTGCGCGTTCATTTTTACCGCGCTGGATGAAATAATCATAGACACAACCTCCTTGATAAAAAAGTGAAATGGACTGCATACAAAAAACGGCAGTCCATTCAGGCCGCAGCTGCAAGTAAGCTGCGGATGCCTGAACGATCTACCGTCCGTGGTTTTGATTTGTCTTACAATCCTTGTACTAAATGGATTATCGGAAGGTTTTGGTAATTTCTTAACCAGCCAGAAGAGGACTTATGTGTCCATTGGTGACATGCCAGCCTATACGCTGTCGCCTGCGGAACGCATATCACGTATCCGGACGCCATGCTGGAACATAAAAATACCCGCATAGGTCAGCAGTACGCCGACAGTCAGCCAGAGCAGGAAGAAAAACGGCTGTTCCATATGATACATACTTGCGCCTGCCAGCGAGCCAAAGGTATTAAAAAAGGCATGGAACAGGATCGGGATCGCAATGGAACCGCCTGCTTCGCACAAATAGCCGATAAACAGCCCTAAAAAGGCAGCGTAAATACCCTGGATCATATTTAAATGAAAGATGCCGAATAAAACTGCCTGCAGGCAGACAGCGCCGACCAGCGGAAGCGCTTTT
Organism: Lachnospiraceae bacterium; assembly: GCA_009774535.1. Lineage (GTDB taxonomy): Bacteria > Bacillota > Clostridia > Lachnospirales > Lachnospiraceae > Eubacterium_J. The sequence continues at coordinate 9,329 of VSNY01000109.1, read as the reverse complement.
TTGGCATACCCAAACGTAACTCCCCGGAAAATCAGTTCTTCCGAAATTGGAGCGATGATTACGGCATACAAAAGCGTAAGCGCTGAAGGAGTATCGACGCCCGCCGTATGAATCAGATCCGAATAGGACTGCATCCAGTCCGGCCGCAGCATACCGATAAAATTCATCAGATAAGAGATGACATACTGCAGCCCGATAGACAGTAAGAGCAGCGCACATACAATCCATGGGTTAAAGGCAGATTTTAGGGAAACCCTCTCCTGCAGGGGAGCTGTTTTTTTCCGGTACCAGAATGCGAATATAGCCAGTGCGGCAATGGCATAGACCATAGAGACAAAAATAATAAACGAGCTGGTCGACCATAGCGAGAACAGTTCCTGCATCAATGCTTCCAACGATATTCCGGTATGCTTATTTTTCAATGCAAGCACAATCAGAGTAATTCCGCAGATCGGAATGATAATCAGGTTCTGCAGGACGATGGTGATGATCAGCGGCAGCAGACAAAATAAAAAACGGCCGATGCGTTTCATAATAGTTTTCCTCCTGAATGTAGTTTTGACAATCTGTACATGGATGTATCCAGTAAGTATTGTATTCCAAAATCAGCAGAAATGCAATCCTGTGTTTGAAAAACCGGGAAGAAGCGGTTATAATGAAGTAACAGTTCCATGGGGTATCTGAACTGTTACTATAAGGATGAAAGGATGAAAGGGTGGAAGAGAAAGGTGAAAAGATGATGAATAAAGACAATATTACACTGATCGGTATGCCCGGCGTTGGAAAAAGTACAGTTGGCGTTGTACTTGCGAAAGTCTTGGGCTACCAATTTCTGGACAGCGATCTTGTGATTCAGGAACAGACCCAAAAGCTGCTGCACGAACTGATCTCTGCTTATGGAGAAGAAGGGTTTTTAAAAATAGAAAACGAAGTCAACGCAGGGCTTATCGTCAGCCGGACGGTGATTGCCACAGGCGGCAGCGCGGTTTATGGAAAAGAAGCAATGGAACATCTGCGGAATATTTCGACGGTTGTCTATTTAAAGCTGTCTTACCTAAGTCTGGAAGAGCGTCTGGGGGATTTGCGGGAGCGGGGCGTGGTCATGAAACCCGGTCAGACGCTCAGGGAACTGATGGACATCCGTTGCCCCTTGTACGAAGTCTGCGCACATAGAACCATCGACGTGGAACATTTGGAAATCCGCCAGATTGTGGAAAAAATTACTGCTCTGCATAAAGATGGTTAAAATTTTGCAAACAGGATAATATGAAAGATCCCGCTTTCGCAGAAACAGTCGATCGTGCCGTCGATTTTATCAGAAAATGCCAGGATACTCTGCATGCCAAGGCCGTGGCTTTCCCCTTTTTGGCTTTTGGGAAGGCCCGTCTGTGAGTCGAATGCAATGTGTTCTTTGTATGCATTTTTACTCTGAATAAATAATTGCTCCTGTGAACAATGGATCTTGATCGTTACCGTCCGTTCGCTGGGCCTGAAATCTTTGACACAGATCAAGGCATTTTCAAATAAGTTTGCAATGACGGCCGCAAATTCATAAGTGTTGACGGGGATCTCTTTTTCAACGGCCACGTCCAGACGGACTTGAATCGCGTACGAAGCCGCCCGCTTCATCATTTTCGAGATAATGGTATTGACCATCAGATTGCTGCAGTATTTTTCAACTTTGTTTTCATCGGTTACATCGTCGATATAACATAAAGTTTTGCGGATCTCGTCGTATTCTTCCTGGTCCAGCAGATGGCTGATCATACTGGAAAAATGGCGCATGTCGTGACGCATGATTTTTAAATTCTGTTCCGACTGTTCGACCAGGTAAAACTGGTTTTCCAGACCTTTGATATACGATTCAAACAGCACGTTTTTCAGATAAATATTTTTCTGATCCGATTCCGTCTCGACATACTGCAGCACGACGACATAAGAGACAAGCATCGTCATGGTAAAAAACAGGATGCCTGGGATATTTTCCGGATCTTCGTAAAGCGTGCGTGGAAAAAATGCGACAAAGGAAAAACTGCAGTAAAAAAATACCGGGATCAGACACAGTTTCCACCAGCCTTTGGTATATTCTTTTTCGTATTGCCGAATCCAGATCTCGTGGATATTTTTATAAAGGATATACAGTAAAATCGTATGTACCACAAAACTGACGGCCAGCGCCGGGAACATCTGCCCGGTATAAATATTTAGGATCGCTGCAAAAACGCTTCCGATAATGACATAATTGGAAGCGCTAAGTCCCATAAACAACACTTTTGTGTTTCTTTTTTTGGAAATCAGAATACCCGTCGATTGTGTAACCACGATCTGGAAAACCGTCACAAAAAAATAACATGCGTCGCTGTCGGGATACATATTTAATTTTATGATATCCGTCACTGTCAGAATCAGAAAAGAAGAGATGCAAATCCATCTGGTAACTGTTTTACTGTAGCGATGTGTAATGAACAGATACAAAAACAGCATGAGAAACAGATGACTGATTAAATAGGAGACATTACTAAAATAGATCATTACAGATTCCTTCCTATTGGTACTGTTCAGAGACAAATAAAAGGTACTGTCTTTTTACATTAGCCGTATTTTTCTTACTGATCGGGATATTGTCGCCGCTGCTCATAATCATACTATTCCCGTCCAGTTTTTTCACGTGGTTTAAATTAATCAGAAATGATTTGTGTACCTGCAGAAAACATTTGTTGTGCAGCAGTTCTCCCAGTTCATCTTCAAATGATTTGCGGATAAAGATACTTGTAATGACGCGCCCGTCTGTCAGGTGGACGTTTAACATTCTGGAAGCGTTTTCCACATATTCAATTCTGGAACATGGCACCGACTGCAGGCCGTTTTTCGTTTTGATCGGGTACATGGGGCCTTTTTTCAGTTCCGCATAAGAACAGGCATAATCCAGCGCTTCAAAAAACAATTTTTCCTGCACGGGTTTTAACAGATAACGTACTGCGTGGATTTGAAAAGCGTCCAGAGCAAAATCATCTGACGAAGTAATGTAAATAATGGCGCTTTCACTGCTGTTTTTGCGAATCTCATTGCCAAGGTCAATCCCGTTGGCCTGGTTCATCAGGATGTCTAAGATGTAAATATCTGCCAGTTCCTGCTGCTGTATTTTCTCTTGCAGTTCTGAGGAATTTGAAAATTTTTCTACTTGAAAGTCTGCAGTCGGATTCAATTGATGGTATTGTTCGAGCAGTCCTTCTAGTAAGATCAAATCCTTCATACTGTCGTCGCAAATTGCTATTTTCATAGTTTTATCCTCAAAAAATACTGCAAAACAAAATGGGCGGGGTTTTGCAGCATGTATTTGTGTTCGTTGTATGGATTATAGCATAGATGCAGGGAAAAATCCAGTAGAAAAGCGAGATCATTTTTTGATTGAAAAAACAGGTGTTTGAGAATATAATAAAAACGAAAAATGATCCGTAAAGGATGGATGAACAGCGCTGCGGACAAGAAAGTTTCAAAAGATGAGAGAGGAGACTGGATTATGGGACTTATAAAAGCAGGATTGGGTTCAATCGGAGGAACGCTTGCAGATCAGTGGAAAGAGTTTTTTTACTGTGACGCAATGGATCAGGACGTGTTGGTTACGAAGGGCAGGAAGCGCGTCGGTTCCCGTTCGTCGAATAAAAAAGGAAACGACAACATCATCTCAAATGGAAGCGGGATTGCTGTGGCGGACGGTCAGTGTATGATTATTGTGGAGCAGGGAAAAGTAGCGGAGATCTGCGCGGAGCCTGGCGAATTCCGGTACGATACGTCTACGGAGCCAAGTATTTTTACGGGAGGGCTTGGAAAAGGCATCCGAAATACGTTTCAGACAATTGGAAAACGGTTTGCGTTTGGCGGCGATACGGGCAGGGACCAGCGTGTGTATTATTTCAATACAAAGGAATTGCTGGACAATAAATTTGGGACGCCGAATCCGATTCCGTTTCGGGTTGCAGATACGAAAATTGGCCTGGATGTGGACGTTTCTGTACGTTGTTCTGGTGTATATTCGTATAAAATTGCTGATCCGCTGTTATTTTATACGAATGTCTGCGGCAATGTGGAAGAGGATTACACACGTGAAGCATTAGACAGGCAGTTAAAGACAGAATTTATCAGCGCCCTGCAGCCCGCGTTTGGCAGGCTTTCGGATCTGGAAATGCGTCCGAATCAGATCGTGTCTCATACGGCAGAATTGGAGCAGGCGATGAATACCGCGCTTTCGGCAAAGTGGGGAGAACTGCGCGGACTGAAAGTAGTCAGCATAGCGCTTGGCTCCGTGACACTGCCGGAAGAAGACGCGGAAATGATCAGGCAGCTGCAGCGTACAGCCGTGCTGCAAAATCCAAATATGGCGGCGGCCACTTTAGCAGGCGCTCAGGCGGACGCTATGAAAGCAGCGGCGTCGAATCCTGCCGGGGCGATGAATGGCTTTGTAGGCATGGGTATGACGATGCAGGCCGGAGGCGGCACGAACGCGCAGAGTCTGTTTGCGATGGGGCGGCAGACACAGAACCAGTCCGCGGCTCCACAGCAGCCAAATGCGGGCAGTACAAACGCATGGACTTGTGCATGCGGCGCGGCGGCGGCCGGTAATTTCTGTCCGGAATGCGGCGCAAAGAGACCAGGAAACAGCGCAGGGTGGACTTGTGCGTGCGGAGAGGTAAACAAAGGAAAGTTCTGTCAAAACTGCGGCGCAAAGAAACCAGCAGGAGCAGCGCTTTACCGATGTGACAAATGCGGATGGGAACCGGAAGATCCTGCGCACCCGCCGAAATTCTGCCCGGAATGCGGGGATATTTTTGATGAAAATGATATAAGATAGACTTAACATGCAGTTCAAATATGAAGTTAAAGAGGAAGAAAGATGGCGGCAATACAAGAATATAAATGTCCATGCTGCGGCGGTGCCATTGCTTTTGACAGTACCTTGCAGAAAATGAAGTGTCCCTATTGCGATACCGAGTTTGAAATGGAGACACTGGCAGGCTATGACAGTGAATTAAAAGAGGATCGGCCGGATACTATGAACTGGGAGACGCCCGCGCAAGCGTGGCAGGACGGCGAGACGGGCGGGCTGTGTTCTTATATCTGCAGATCCTGCGGCGGCGAAATCGTGTGCGATGAAAATACGGCTTCCGCTTCCTGCCCGTTCTGCGGGAATCCGGTTGTTTTGACGGGGCGGCTTTCGGGTTCCTTAAAGCCGGATTACGTGATTCCGTTCCAGCTGGATCAAAAAGCGGCAAAACAGGCGCTGAAAAATTTTTACACAGGAAAGCGCCTGCTGCCAAAAGCGTTTAAAGACAGCAGCCATATCAACGAAGTAAAGGGGATCTATGTTCCGTTCTGGCTGTTCGACGCGGGTGCGGATGTAAATATACGCTATCGGGCGACCAAGGTCAGGGTATGGAGCGACAGCAGGTATGATTATACCGAAACCAGTTATTATCATGTCAGCAGAAGCGGAAATATGAGATTTCAGCAGGTCCCGGTAGACGGTTCCAAAAAGATGCCGGACGATCTTATGGAATCGTTAGAGCCTTTTGACTGTTCAAAGGCCGTGGACTTTCAGACGGCGTACCTGGCGGGGTACCTGGCGGATAAATATGATGTGGACAGCAAAGAAAGCATCGGGCGCGCAAACGAGCGAATCCAAAAAAGCGCCGCAGAAGCGTTCGGCGCAACCGTACAAGGCTATACGACCGTCATCAAAGAAGCGGGCAATATCCAGCTGCAGAACGGCAGAGTCAAATATGCCCTGTTTCCGTTCTGGCTGCTGCATACGACGTGGAACGGACAGAATTATCTGTTTGCCATGAACGGCCAGAGCGGAAAGATGGCGGGGGATCTGCCGCTGGACCGGGCCGCGTACGCAAGGTGGCTGTTTGGACTGACGGGAATTACAGGGATAGCGCTGTTCGCCCTGTTTTATTTGATCTGGATGCTGTAGGAGGGGAGATCATGCATAACAGAAAAAAGAGACGGTATCTTGTACTTTTGCTGCTGCTGGCTGTTCTTCCAATATATCCTGTATACGCAGCAGGCAGTACACCGCCAAGACTGATCGATGAGGCGGATTTGCTTTCGGGCGGGGAAGAAACGCAGCTGCTGGATCAGCTGGATGAAATCAGTCAAAGACAGCAGGCAGATCTTGTAGTAGTTACGAAAAAATCATTGGACGGGAAATCAGCTAGGGAATATGCCGATGATTTTTATGACGAAAACGGTTACGGATTGGGAGATGGAAAAGACGGAATTCTTTTTTTAATCAGCATGGAGGAAAGGGACTGGTACATAACAACAAGCGGTTTTGGGATCACGGCGGTAACGGATGCCGGGTTAGAGTATCTGTCAGATCAATTTACAGAGGATCTTACAGAAGGAGAATATATGGCGGCATTTATGATATTTGCCCGGATGTGTGATGATTATCTGACACAGGCGAAGAAAGGTAGGCCGTATGACGCAGACTATCTCCCAAAGAAGCCGTTTCCGTTTGCCTCAAGGCTGGCCGCTGCCTTTGGGATCGGATTCTTAATCGCACTGTTTGCAGCAGAAATTATGAGAAGCCGTCTGAAAACAGTGCGTCATCAGACGACAGCAGACAGTTATGTAAAAAAAGGAAGTATGAAGCTGACGAAAGAGACGGATTTGTTTTTATACCGGCAGATCCAACGCAGGGAACGGCCGAAGCAGAATAACAGTTCCGGACAGCTGAATCACGCGGCTCCAGGCGGTTCCCATACACATACATCGTCTTCAGGCACGACGCATGGAGGCGGAGGAGGAAAGTTCTGATTCTTTTTTCAGATGCAAAGGTTTAAAGACGGGGAAGATCATAAGGCAGAAAGTATTTTTAAGGCACGCGCTGGAAGGGGTAAATCGGATAGCCAAGCCGTTAAAAGACCATATTGAGGCGGTCGGGCGTGGAGAGAGAATCATAGAATTTTTACAAAGTTGCGAATCGGACAAAAAGATGACATGTCACGTTCCGGAACGCCTGCAGACAATGCAGCAATGGAATCGATTAACGGATGGATGAAATCCGAACAATTTACAGCTTTTCATCTGCAGGGAGAAAATATTGAGGAAGAAATGGGCGCATATATATAATTTTTCAATGAAGAGCGGCCTGCATATGCGGCGTATTAGTGTTTGTGCTTCCGGCGCTGTTTGGCGCGAAACTTCTATGGTGGGTCATGCCGATTACAGAGCTGGCAGTTGCAATCTATACTATTTTGTGTATGATAAAAAATAACAAAATATTCCGTGGTTTATGACTGCCGCTGCCGGAACATCTGACGATACCGGTGCAACGGACGCGGCCACAGAGTGGCTTGGCGTTGCACCGCTTTCATCACTGGTTGAGAATTATGATGCCATGCCGGACAATGTATTTAAACTCCGTGCAAGGGCTGCCGGTGCGGAACATGTGGAAATGCAGATGAAGACCGACGGATATATGACGGCCTGGATGCTGTACCAGTTACAGGGAGATGAAGAAGCCGGTAAAGCGCTTATTGGTGAAGATGCAGAAATCCTTAGCAACTCCAACTGGCAGGATATTGAGAAAAACAGATGATTGCTATTCCCTTTTATCTACATGGCGCTTCAGGATAAATGCTGACACTGCTGATAGAATCCGTGCAAAAACCGTGCTCCACCAGATCATGATCTGCCCGCCGAACAAAGGCGGCAGAACAAGCATAAGTACGAACATAAGCAGCGGTTCCATAAAATTCAAAACGTAGGAGAACACACTTTTTTCTGTGGCATAAAAACTTGCGGTTGTGATACGGAGAACCGCAACAAAAGGAACGGAAATCAGGAAAACAGGCATTATTTCGGCAATTTCCGCATTCACAACATTCGATGCCCCGAATAATGCGCCGAGGCTTCCCTTTGTCAGGTACATGATGATACAGCTAATCAGGGACAGGAACAAAGCAAATATATACGCCAGTTTTCTTGTACTTTTCAGCTTGTCATAATTTCCTTCTCCATAATACCAGCTGAGCAGGGGCTGGCTTCCGTCGCCTACTCCCTGTAATATCAGATAAACAATACAGATCGCATAAGCGATACAGGCATAAACAGCGACTGCCTGTTCTCCGCCATAGGACACGGAGAAACGGTTTATGATAGTCAGCGAAATGTTAGGGGACATCGTAAGCCCAAAGGGGGCAATCCCGATTTTCAGTATGGACGCAGCCACCTTTCCAAATTTGGAAAAAGGAATGCTCAGCGTAAACTGCTTTTTGCGCAGCAGCCAGGCTAGCGCAGTCAGCATGGTAACACCCTGCCCGATGACCGTAGCCCATGCCGCACCTGAAACTCCCTGTCCTAATATCCATACGAACAGGTAATCCAAAAAGATATTGGTGACAAAGCCTGCAATCATGGAAACCATTGCGTATAAGGAGCCTCCCTGATTGCGGATAAAAGGCACCAGCCCTGTGCCAATCACCTGCGTGGAAGCTCCCAGAGCGATAACAGCGATATATTCTTCTCCCAATGCAAGCAGTTCACTGTCCGCACCTAACAATCGTAACAGCGTGCCATTCAAAAGGAAAGCCAGGATTGTCGCAAGGACGCTTGAAATGATCAGCACCCATAACGCGCCGGCTATAAAATTTTTTGCCTGATCTTCTTTTTTCTCTGCCTTATAAATGGAATAATAAATCGCACCGCCCATTCCGATTCCTGTGCCGAGCGCCTGGATTACGCCAACGATTGGATAAGCGATATTGACGGCTGAAAGCCCCAGATCACCTATGCTGTTCCCAATAAAAAATCCGTCCACAATGGCGTAGACTCCCGACAAGGCAAAAGACAATACGGACGGGATGACGTATTGAAAGAAAATTCTGATATCATGGGTTTGTTTCATTGTTATTTATGCCTCCTGCTTTGTAGAAAAGTTTTGCAAATAAAGCCATACTATCGTTTAGCTGCTGCATACGTTCCATGCCAATTTCCTCTATGACAGAGAGTTCCACCTTCCGCAGCGCGTTTACGATGGTGTCCGCATATTCTTTTCCTTCCTTTGTAAAACGGATTATTTTATTCCTCTTATCCTCTGGCAGCGGGGACAGTTCCACGAACCCTTTGCGCTGCAAATCTTTGGAAACCATGTTGATTGTCTGCTTGGGTATGAGCCACTGCCCGCTGATCTTTTTCTGTGTACAGCCGTTCCCGCTATCGTAAATTGCGCACAATACTAACAGGCAGTTGACGGACAGCCCGTGTGCTTTTGCCCATTCTTCGTACACATTATTATATTGCAGCCATGCATCGTAGTATTG
>VSNY01000108.1 GCA_009774535.1 Lachnospiraceae bacterium | reverse complement strand
TGCCAATATAAAGCAGCAGCTTTTTCAGATTTGGCAGCTTTGCATTTTGAATGGATTTGATCACATCTGAACCCAGGCCGCCGCAGATAATCGTCAGCTCTTCCAGCCCCTCGTGGCAGATCTCCCCAAGCTCCAGATCTGTGCTGCCTTTGATCGTCAGCGCTTTCAGATTCGGCAGCGCCGCCCACAGTTTGGAGTAATTCCCCTGTATAATCCAGGACACTTCACATTCTTCATAATCCATATCCCCGACAAACAGCCTGCGGATATGGGAAAACTGCTCTGCGTGTTCGATCATCCCATCCAGCACCGCCTGGCAGCTGTCTTCCCAGGTACCACCCCAGTCGCCGATTACCAGTTCTGTCAAGTCCGGAAATTCCGGATCTGCCAGCATATCCGGAACCAGATCTTTTGCTGATTTCTCACCAGAGTCATATTCTTTATAACTGATCCTATAAGTTTTTGTCTTTTCTGCAGCCAATCTTAAATCCTCCTTTTTCTGATGCACTGATAAGTCTATTATAACACTGCAGGCGCCAGATAGGAAGACAAAATTATTTGAAAATCTCCTGGTTACTTACATCGTAAGTAACCGTTCAGATACCCCACGGAACTGTTACCATGGTAATTGCCGCTCAGGAAGGATCAGCATCTGTAAACCGGTATTTTTCTAAAATATGGTTATACAGCGTACGCACCGCCGGAGCCATAAATTCCGGATGGAGCGCCGCAATCCCGATAATCCGGCACGCCTGCGGATAGACCGGATAGCATTCCACCTGGTAAGGAATATCCCGCATCACCAGTTCCGGCATCAGGCAGATCCCAAACCCTTTTTCCACAAGCGCGACCGTTGACAAGTCATCTACTACATGATAATGCGACTGGATACGCAGAGAATTTTCTTTTAAAAAGTTCTGAATATCGGCATCTGTGCATTCCCTCTGCGTCACAAACTGATACTCGCGCATTTCCTCGATATCCATATACGGCTTCCCGCTGCCTTTGCGCGCGCCTTTTGGAATTACGCACAGCAGCGGGTCTTTGTACAGCGGTTCAATCGGAATGTCTTTCGCGCTGGATACGGACAAAAATCCAAGATCTGCCACCCCGTTTTTGATCCAATACGATACATCATCATAAGTACCTTGAAATACTTCCATCGTAATTTCAGAATACTTTTTTTGAAACGAATGCAGAATATCCGGCAGCCAGTTTGTACATACACTGGAAAATACCGCGATCTTAACTTTTCCCTGCTTTAATCCGTTTAACTCTGCAATCGCCTGCTGCAGACTTTCATCACTGTTCAGAACCGCATTGACATACGGCAGCAGATGTTCCCCATAATTCGTCAGCGAAATACCGGATTTGCTGCGGGTCAGCACGGTAAAGCCAAGCTCATTTTCCATAGATGCAATGGCGTGGCTGATTGCGGAAGGGGTCAGCCCAAGAATCTCGGCTGCTTTATGGAAGCTTCCTATGCTGGCTGCTGTCTGAAATACCTGGTAAGTCAGTAAAGTCATCGTTCTTTGCTCCTGTCCGGATAAGCGGCCGTAACCATTCCTGATCGGTCAGCGCATACACTGATACAGCAGCTCTTCCCACCGTCTGTCAACTTCTTCCTGAAATTGTACGATCAGATGTTCGTTGCCTGGCTTGAATAAATGCCGGAACCTGCCCTGCGGCCGTAAGAAATCTTCAATCGGCAGCTTCTTTTTCGGCTTATAACTAAGCGTCCATTTCCCATGATCGACCTCAAACAGCGGCCAGTAGCAAGTCTCCACTGCCAGCCTGCAGATTTTCATAATCTCCGGCGTATCATAACGCCAGCCTCTCGGACATGGGGTCAGGATATTTAAAAAGCATGCGCCTTCGGTATAGATCGCTTTTTCCGCTTTTACGTGCAGGTCTTTAAAATCCTGGGTCAAAGTCGTCTGCGCCACATAAGGTACATGATGGTCAGCGATAATGGAAGACAGATCTTTGCGGTTTTGCATCTTTCCATTGGATACGGAGCCGGCCGGCGTTGTCGTAGTGTCCGCATACATAGGCGTCGCGGAGGAACGCTGGATGCCTGTATTCATATACGCGCCGTTGTCGTAGCAGACATAGACCATATCATGCCCGCGTTCCATAGCGCCTGATAACGACTGGAAGCCGATATCATAAGTTCCCCCGTCGCCGCCGAATGTAATAAATTTAAAGTTCTCCTGTTCCGGCAGCCTGCCGCGCTTTTTTAAAGCACGATACGCCGTTTCCACGCCGCTTAATGTTGCTCCGGCATTTTCAAATGCATTGTGTATATAGCTGTCTTCCCATGCGGTATACGGATACATATAAGAAGAAACTTCCAGACATCCGGTCGCGTTTCCGATCACGGCACGGTCCTGCGGATGCAGGGCGCGCAATACTGCACGCACACCGATCGTCGCGCCGCAGCCTGCACACATACGGTGTCCGGGCGCCAGGCGTTCCGGACGTCCGGCCCAGTCTTTCAGGCGATAGACATTCTCTTTCCCTGACTCGGCGCTGTCCGCTGTCTCTGCATGCTGCACACTGTCTGCCGATTTCTGATTTTGTACTTCCGCGCTGCCTGCCTGTGTGTTCCAGCCGTCTGTCAGCCGGCTGGTTTTCTCTGATGAAACTGTCTGATTTTCCACTGTATCCTCCTATTTCCGTAGACCAATATATTGAAATGGTTCCATGGCGGTTTGGTTCTTGACGGCATCTTCCATTTCCTGAAATACGGCATATACGTCTTCAACTGTAAAATCCCGTCCGCCCAGGCCATAGATATAATTCACGGTTTCAATCCCGATTTTATTCCGGAACAACGCCGCGTCAACTTCGCATCCCAGCGGCCCGCCGTTGCCGTTATAGCTTTCACAGCGGTCCATAATCGCAGCCATTTTACAGTTTTTCATAGCCTCTGCCAGCTCTTTCGCCGGAAACGGACGAAATACCCTTAATTTGATCACACCTGCCTTCACGCCTCTGCCGCGCAGATCGTCTGCGGCCTGCTTCGCTGTTCCGGCCGCGGAGCCGATCAGCAGCATAAGATACTCCGCGTCTTCTGTCCGGTATTCTTCAAACAGGCCGTAACTTCTGCCTGCTATTTTTGCAAATTCCTGTGCCACCTTAAGAATCACTGCTTTCGCATGTTCCATCGCTGTTTCCTGGTTTTTCCGGGCCTCCATCACATAAGCAGAAGCCGAATAAGGCCCTACCGCAACCGGGTTTCCCGGATTCAGCAAGTACTGCTGCGGATGATACTCGCCGACAAACTGCTTTACCGTCTCGTCATCGAGCAGCTCGATATTTTCCACCGCATGGCTGGTAATAAAGCCGTCCTGGCAGATCATAACCGGCAGGTGTACGTCTGCATGCTCCGCAATCGGATATGCCTGGATAAAATTATCGTAAGCTTCCTGGTTATTTTCCGCATAGATCTGAATCCATCCGGTATCCCGCGCGCCCATGCCGTCTGTATGGTCACAGTTAATATTAATCGGGCCGGACAGCGTACGGTTCACAAGCGCCAGGACAAGCGGCATCCGATTAGAAGCGGCTAACAGCAGTTCTTCCCACATCAGCGCCAGCCCGGCAGAGGAAGTCGCCGTCAGGCTTCTGGCTCCCGCAGCTTCCGCTCCGATTGCCGCGCTCATCGCAGAATGTTCGCTTTCGACCGGGATAAACTCTGTATCAATTTCGCCGTTGGCGATATAAGAAGACACCATCTGCGGGATTTCCGTCGAAGGCGTAATCGGAAAAGCAGGCATAACGTCCGGATTGATCTGGCGGATCGCATACGACACCGCTTCATTGCCTGACATACGGTCTTTGATCGACATTACTCTCTTCCCTCCTTCATCGTAATCGCGTCAAACGGGCAGACATTGGCACAAATCCCGCATCCTTTGCAGTGATCATAGTCAAAGTCCCCGCGTACGCCGTCCGTTACCGGAATGCTGGAATCCGGACATACCGGCACGCACAGCATGCATTGTCTGCACAAATCCGCATGAAAGACCGGCGTACTTGTCCTCCATTCCCCGGTGTGAAAATATTTCGACGTCCCGGCAGCAAACATCATAAGTCCTTCGGTTAAGTCCTGATGCCTGGTCTGCTCATGGATCTTATGTACATCTGTTCTAATGCAATTGCAATTAGAATTGTAATTAGAATCAGGATTAGATTTCGACTGCATAAATTGCATTGGTAAATTCTCCATTTTCATTACATATTTCGTGTTTTCGCTTATCATTCCCATGAAATTAAGCGCTCTTTTTTATATTCTGTTTTAGCGTCTTTTCCATCAAGTCAAGTGTCTGGCACAATGCCTGCATATTTCCTTTGACTACTTCTGGTTTCTTCGCAAATTTGTGTTCAAACAATCCCTGCATTTCCTTTAAAAACGCATCTCGTTCCATCACGCCGCTGACTGCAACCGCTGCCGCAAGCATAGGGGAATTCGGGAAATTTTTGCCCAGTGTATCTTCCGAGATCTTTCTGGCGTCAATCGTATACACATTTCCCTTATATCCGTTTAATAATGGCATCATTTCTTCTCTTGTTTTCGGTGTATTAATGATCACCGCACCTTTTTCTTTCAAGCCCGCTGTCACATCCACCGCATGCAGCAGCGTCTCATCAACGACCATTACCAAGTCCGGTGTATAGATATTGGAATGTACGCGGATCGGTTCCCTGCCAATCCTGTTATATGCCGTAATCGGCGCGCCCATACGTTCCGGGCCGTATTCCGGAAATCCTTGTACATATTGTCCGGTTTTAAATGCTGCGTCAGCCAATAATAATGCCGCTGTCTTCGCTCCCTGGCCGCCTCTGCCGTGCCATCTGATTTCAAGTCCATGGTTCATTTTCCTAAATCTCCTTTTTCTGTAACGATTTTGCGGATGTTGATCTGATTCTTCACCGAACTCTATTATAATGACGTCTCTGTTTTTTGTAAAGTGAAAGTGTGAGAATTTTTCACTTTCAAGTTGAATAAATTGCAACAGTTCAGACAGCCCATCGAACTGTAACGTATAAATTGCGGCAGAATCTGCATTCCGCCAGAGCCATAAAATAAAAAAAGCATTCCATTACAGAATGCTTTTTTTACAATTCAATGATAATCCAAAATTACTGCTTCTTCCAGACTTTTCCTTTATCAAGTATTGCCGCCATTTGCACCAAAGTCCTCTTTACTTAACGGTTCGTAAAAGTCCTTCCAATTGGCACTACATGCTCCACATATACCTTTAATCCGTTGCGGATCGTAACAATCGAACGTACGGTAATTGTGCTGATATGTACCTGTTCTCCGCTCTTTACTAAAACAGACGCTCCCTGCTGGGTCGTTCCGGTTACGGTACAAGCGGTAATTGCGTCGTTATTGGTCATCTGGATACAATCCATCGCCATCTGCAACGCTGTCTGCATCGTTGCGTTTGTTGTCAGGCTCTTGATATTATATTCCGGCGCCTTTTGTGAATCCGTAATCTCAATATTCGCGGTAACCGACTTTTTACTGGACCCAGTCGTGCCATACCAATACGGCTGGTTATATTCCAGCGTAATTGTATAAATGCCCGGTTCCGCTTTCCTGCACATCGCAGCCCCGTTATTATCCGTATTATCTGCGATTTCCAGCGGCCGGATCTCCAGCTGGCTCATAGACGATCCTGTAATCGCGCTTCCGGATGACGGGATCATATCCTGCGTATAAGTAATATTTCCTTTGCGGATCTGCGCGGAAATAAAATTCACATATCCGGTAAACACTCCGCCGCGATATTCCGCCAGGCGTACCTTAATCGATTTTACCTTTGATTTGTCTGTATTTTCATCAACAGCCAAATCCATGGAGCTGGCGCTCGTCTCAATCTGATAAGTATATGCTCCGCTGGTTGGCGGCGCTGATACGATAACTGTAAAATTCTGATTTAATGTGATTCCATTTACGGTAAGCGCCAGCACGCAGTTATAAATATTCGCGGACAGCCCCTGCGTTCTGATTAATACACTGTTATTCTCCGGAATATACGTTGCTACCGAACGTCCATACGCCTCTGTAATTACTCCCGACGCGTTTGTCAACGCAAGCGGTTCGCCGTACTGATCCATAGCAGTAATCGGAATTTCCTTCTGATATCCTGCCTCATTCACATTGGACATAGCAATGGCTGTCTCTTTCATCTGAATGGATGCCAGATAACGGCCTGCCTTAATCGTTACTTCATAAGTATAATTAACCGGAACATTGCCCTGCATAGCCAGCACGACAACAGTAACCTTCCCTGCCTTAATCGGCGTCAGTTTTCCATCCGGATTGACAATCAGGCTGTCCGGATCTGAGGAAGAATAGCTGATGCTGTCATAAGTAATAGCGTTTCCATTTTCATTAAATGCTGCAAAATGCGCATACATCGTATCGCCAATGGCAATTTCCCGCACGTCTGCATCTTTAAAAGTCGGTATGGACATGCTGTTTGTAAGCGTAAATTTCGTTTCTGCTGCTTCTTCCGCTCGCTGCTCGACACAGACAATCGTTTTGGTATCTTCCAGACGGGTGCTGTCTAATCCGGTATATTCAAGCGTTACGTTCGCAATGCTTCCAACGGTTGTCATAAACAGCTGATTTGTCTGCTGGTCGATCAATCCGTTTGTTACATTTCCGGAATAACGGAAGGTGCCGTTTTTAATCGTTTCCGTTACGTCAATTCCTTTTGCATCAAAAAACGCATATTCAATCTTCGTATATTTCCCCGCCTGCGCGGACGCCGTTGTAATCTGCAGCCTTGCAGGCTTGCCTACGCTTGCTGTAAAATCTTTGGTATATCCGGCGCACGTAACCGTATAAGTTTTTGCATCCAAAAATCCGGTTGCTGTTGTAACGTCTACCGTCTTTTTGTCTTCTGAATATTTCAGCTTCTTTACAACGATTGTAGTTTCTCCAGATTTAATAGAAAAATCAGCTTCTTTAAACTCAACAGCCGGAACCTGGCCAAAGGTCAGCCGGAAAGCGTTGGACGCTGTCTGCTCTATTTTTTCAATAAATGTACCAACCGTAGCCTGGATCTGCTTGGTGCAGAGCGCCGCGCCTTTTGCCGAATTTCTGGCAGTAGCGGTAATCGTATATTCCCCGGACTGCTGCGGCGTCCATACGCCTTCTTCCGTGATCTGGGATGAACAGTCCGTACCTTTGGCGTCTTTTACCTGCCAGTATACTTTACTTGTCGCGTTTGCCGGAGTCATCACTGCGCGGAACGTATATGCCTGTCCGGCTTTCAGCTGTTTTAAATCGCCTGCCGCTGTGGTATCAATATTAATTCCTTTTGCCTTGCACTGCAATTTTCCTGCAAATGTGATCTTATTGACAAGTTTCCATTTTGCTGTATATACATTGACAGTAATACGAATCCGCTCCCCAGCCGCAAATGCCATTTCGCCGTTGCTGTCAATGGTCAGCTTGTTCTTAACTGTCGTGCCGCTTGCAATTGTCTTCTGGGTATCGAAAGACGCATATTTTTTACCTTTTCCTGTAATATGCCATTTTAATATGTAGCCTTTTTGTACGTTATTAACCTGGATATCGTAAATGCCCTGGTTGGCGCGGTTTTCATAAAAGGTTGAAAAAGTTTCCTGGAATGCCGGAGCTGCGGCTGCTTTTGCCGTAACCGGTATTCCTGCCAGCATAAGCATCACTGCTAAAAATAATGCCAGTCCTTTTTTAAGCTTCAAAGACATATTGATCCTCCTCTTCATACATAAGATTGTTCTATTTTAACATGCTTTGGAAAATTTTACAACCTGTCCGCAAGATTATTTTTGTGAAGAATCAGACTTTGGATAACCGCTCAGATCACCTATAAAACGGTTACTTCCAATCTTCACAGACTTTCCGCAAGCTGCTCCACTTCCGCAATACAAAGACCTGTATCTTCCGCAATTTCCTCAACAGTCATTTTTCCTCTTTTCAGCATTCGCAGCGCCGTTTTCTGTTGATTTTGACTGATTCCCTGACGAATCCCCTGACTGATCCCCTGACTGATCCCCTGACGAATCCCCTGATTTAAAATCGTCCTTGCACTTGTTTCAATCAATGCACCTCTCATCAGATCACCTACACCTTTCTGCACATTTTCATACTTTTGCGCAAGCTCTTTAATCACATCACCCGACAAATCAATAATCGTACGTTTGTCAAACGCTCCGATCACTCCCTGCTGTTCCAATACATCCAGTCTGTCTAAGATTTCTTGATACTCTGCCTTCAGCTCCATCAGCTTATGCTCATTCCTGTTATACTCCGCAAAATTTTTTTCATGCGTAAAAATATAAAACGGAAGCAGCATCAGCAGGCGTTTTTCAAAAATATCATCCAGTAAATACGCCTGCACTTTCATAACTGGCACATCATACTGTACCGTCCCGCCCGGCGTTACAATCACATACTTCATTTTATCAGGTGTTTTTTTGTATGTCCTTAGATACAGTACTGCCGTATTTGGAAATGTCACAGTCAATGTTTCCTCTGTTACTTCTCCTTCATCAAGCGCTATTTGCGCGTCATATTCAAAAAGCCTGATCGCTATTTTCCCATCCGGCAGACTACTCTCACACTCTACATGGTATTTTTTTGGTATCTTTCCGAAAACCGTAAAATTTGTGTCCGTAATCCGTTCTTTATTTGCTTCGTCCTGCTGGTTTAAGAAATGTTCGTTCGGAAAAAAGCGGATTTCTTCCTCCCCTGTATACGTTTCTCCGAATATTTCATTGATTACAGGAATGATCAGCTTTTGGCAGTCATTTAAGATTGTCCGGAACGCCCCGTCATACAGATTTCCCATTTGTCCGCCCCTTTTTCTATTCTGATTGTAGAATATCATCTTTTCATTTTAATTTCAATCGACAATATAATAATCCCTACACTTTTCTTCCATTCCATCTTTTTGGCATATTCCGTGCTGACAGCAAGCTGTAATCGCAACAAATGAAAAAATTTATGTGTTTTAGTAAATCTGCTTTACCGTACAAACACCCGGCATCTTTTCCAGATCATACACGACCTGCGCACTGCTGCAGCCTTCCGGGAGTCTTAAGGAAATTACCGCATTGTACACACTGCCGTCTTTTGGCTCGTTTAATATGACATTTCCTACCTTTATTCCAAATGCCTGCGCGGCAGACCGAATCTCCTGAATATTTGCCACTTCATGAAATTCGACATAGACGCGCATCCACAGATCATTGTGCGTAAAGTGATCGGAAATGCCGCGGAACTTGGTTACGACAATATATACCGCCCCTGTGGCCAGGACGCCTCCCACATAAAAACCGATCCCGATCGCCAGGCCGATACATGCGGCAGACCACAAGCCTGCCGCTGTTGTCAGACCTCTGATTTTTGTATTTCCTTCAATGATAATACTGCCTGCTCCCAGAAAGCCGATGCCGCTGACAACCTGTGCGCCCAGCCTGGCCGGATCTCCCGTGCCGAACGCTTCGTACATATATTCTCCCGTCAGCATCACAAGCGCCGCACTCATGCATACAAGCGAATATGTGCGCATCCCAGCCGAACGGTTTGCCTTGCCGCGCTCAATACCAAGGATTCCTCCACACAAAATCGAAAGGGAGAGCCGCAGGATACTGGAAAACAAATGCATCTGCTCTGCCTTACGGATCAGATTGAAAAACCACTGTTCCATACGAATCATCCTTTCTTTTTCCTGTTTGATTCCTTTCTGAATGTTTGGATCATTAGTTATGCAACTACTTCAATCATCGCTTTATCGCCAATTGGAACCTCCCGAACAACAGCCGTTTTATTCCGGTTAAAACTGGTTCTTATCCTGCAGCGACGCTTTATAAAGCTCCGTTTCTCTCATCTCTTTCGTTTATTTTATCATGATCTCACACAGATGTAAAGGCCGCCGTTGGCGAACTTCCAATGGCTGGATGGCTTTCTCATTATTTGTAACATAAATGCTTGACCACTATCTTTTATTCGATTACAATATAACCAAATCATATTTGGAAACTTCTATAAACAAAACTTTAATATTAAATTTTTTAAAGGAGAAAGGCTATGGGAAAAATGACCGTCTATCACGGCAGCTACACAGCCATTCAAAAACCGGAAATACGAATCGGAAAAAATACCAAGGATTTCGGAGCAGGCTTTTACTGCACCACCATCCATGAACAAGCGCTAAGATGGGCAAAACGTTACACCCAAAGCATTGTAAATAAATATACGGTACGCCTGGATACATCGTTGGATATACTGGAATTTAAAGAAATGACGGATGCATGGCTTGATTTTATTATCGACTGCCGTTATGGGAAGCCGCACAAGCATGATATTGTTATTGGCGCTATGGCAAACGACCAAATTTATAATTTTGTCGCCGACTATATGGACGGGATACTGACAAGAGAACAATTCTGGGTGCTGGCAAAGTTCAAATATCCGACCCATCAAATTAATTTTTGCTCCAACGCCGCGCTAAAATGTCTGGAATTCATATCCAGTGAGGAGGTGCCAAAATAATGACCGGACGCGAAGACCGTAAAGAAAACGATTTATTTTTTACATGCAGCCTGATCGACTATATCGCAAGAAAGACAAAAAACAAACGTGCTGACATCGTAACGATGCTCGGAAAAGATGCGGTTGCCAGGATCTATGATCTCGCCGATGTATACCACAGTGATAATATTGACCGTGTCAGCGATGATTTTATTGCATCCTGCGGCATTACACAAGGAAATTTTGACAGCGACGCCAATACCAGATACGCGGTGCCAAGCCACTGGGATATCGGCAAGGTTTTCAAACGACTGGTTCTTGGCATAACAAAAGAAAAGCATCTTACTACAATAGATGCTTTATTTGCCGCCTATCAGTCTTTTGTAAGCGAAAAAATCGAAGATTTTAACAGCAGCTTTTATTATGATGCTCCGCAGAATATTTTAAATGCCTTTTTATATGGAACAATCGAATAGAACAAGAACGATTCTCTTACAGCAGCCTTAAAATAAGCAAGATCACATTGATTCCCCTCAGCTGCGCCTGCGCATCCACTTCCGGCTGACTCCAAAGGTTACTGTTCACATCTCAGCAAAAAACCTCTGTACTGCGAACAGTAACATAGTAAGATTACTACACTTGTCAAGTTTCAAGTGGCAGTGGCGTCTCATTTACTGTGCTTGCGAATTGTTATAAACATCAAAACGATCTCCAAACAATTCCTGATCTCCAGGATACCGTTCTTCAAATAACTGCTTCACATACTGAACATCTGCCAGATCCAGCTTCTGCTGCTTTACATATACAGACGCCGTTACCCCGCCATCCAGAACATAACTGGCCGTAAGCGCATACTTCCGCTTAAACCGCCCGGCATCATCCCCGGTAAACAGTCCCTGGAGCAAAGCGATCACACACTGATCTTTTGCGGCAAGATGTACCTGGAGCGGATCACATACGACCACCACATCCGCATCAAAAAAATCCGTACAAAACCCATCCCGCAAATCCACATGTGCCGTCTGACAGATCTCGTACTTTCGGTCCATGGACGGTGCATGCAATTTTCCTAAAATATCGTCATTCAAAACCCCTGAAGACGCCACCACATATACGCCCCGATACCCTTTTGCATCCAGCCGCTCCAGTTCCTGTTCCAGCAAGAGCAGCGATGCCCGGTCATGTCTGATTTTGGGTGAATACGTTCTTTGGATAAACCAGATATTGTTTTGCGGCCTTTTTATCAAGCCCAAAGAAAATCCGAAATTTAAGATACAAATCCCTGCTGCAACAACCGTAAAAACCACTGCAAAGCTCTTGTATATCCTTTTCATCACATCCCGCAGCAGCCCATATCCCAACACAGCCAGCACCATCACCGGAATCGCCGTAATATAATAATGGTGTTCCCCAAAATCCTGAATCCGGTAAAACAAAAGCATCGATACTACCAGCGACAGCAGCAAAGGCAGGGAGACATACCGCACTTTACATTTCCATGCAAAAACAACCGGACAAGCCGCTAAAACAATAATGGCCATTCCATAGTACAGGCAGAACGATTTCCATTTATCTGCAAACGGCTGGATCTGATAAGCCGCATAAGCATCCTGATAATGGGAAAACAGCGACTGCACCAAAAATCCCCGAAAAAAACAAAGCAGAATCACCGCAGACGTCACGCCGGTAACAGCCACATTTCCCACCTTATATTTCAAACCGCTTTTCCAGCCAGCGGCTCCTTCGCCAAAAACCACATAACAGGCAAGGAAAACCACAAACCCAACAACCGCAAAACCATAATATCTGCGCATGAGCAGCGCCATAACAAGCAAAATCCCAATCTCTATGCTTTTCTTCCATTCCATCTTTTTCGCATATTCCGTGCTGACAGCAAGCAGAACGCAAAGCGACAACGGCAGCAGCGCAGCAGAATCCACATACCCGGACAGCAGCGGAAACAGCGGTACGGTAATGCTCAAAACCATCAGAACAACCGAAACAAGCGGCAAACATTCCGAGCTATATTTCTGATGCATCTGATAACCCAGTACTGCAATCAAAAACATAGCAGGCAGAAAAAACATCCCAGCTGTCAGCAACACAAACGCCAAATAACTGTTCCCAAGCAATTTTAACGGAATCATCAAAATCCACGCCAGAAACAAATTGTATTCCTGTGTGTTGATGGACGCATACAACTCCTTCAAAGCAAAGATTGGATTATTAAAGAGCGCTTTACCCCCCCCCCCACAGACATATGCCAAT
>VSNY01000107.1 GCA_009774535.1 Lachnospiraceae bacterium | reverse complement strand
TCCCTGCCCAACCACATCTACAGTCGTAAATACTTCCCTTTCACGTCCCAGTTTATTGTTGGCGCGCTTTTTAATATCTTCCAGATGTTCCAGATAAGCAGCCAATTCATCCTTTTTGTTGAATGCAGTCGCATAAATACGCTGCAGCTGCGCTTTATGCTCGTCTCCTCTCCAATATGCCATAGAAGAAGAGATCAGCTTAAATGCCTTAATGCCTTTGGCAGACATCAGATGCGGCCCGGCACACAGATCCGTAAAACCGCCCTGATCATAAAACGAGATTTCCGAGCCTTCCGGCAGATCTTCGATCAGTTCTACTTTATAAGGTTCGCCGCGTTCCCGCATACATGCAATGGCTTCTTCTCTTGGCAGCGTAAATCTTTTGATCTCATGTCCTTCTTTAATAATTTTCTTCATTTCTGATTCAATTTTGTCCAAATCCTCTCTGGAAAAAGGCGTATGATCAAAATCATAATAAAATCCATCTTCAATTGCCGGACCAATCGCAACCTTCGCATCCGGGAACAGCCGTTTAACTGCTTCCGCCATAACATGAGAAGCGGTATGGCGGATCACCTTTAGCCCTTCTGCATCAGACGCTGTAACGATATTCAACTCGCAGTCAGCCGTAATCTCTGTTCTTAAATCTACAATTTCCCCGTTCAGTTCTCCGGCACAAGCCACGCGGGCAAGGCCGTCACTGAGATCTTTTGCAATTTCATATACGGATACCGTTCTGTCATACGTTCTGACGGAACCATCTTTTAACTTAATCTGCATTTTTATCAAATCTCCTGTTTATCCTAATTTCCTGTTATTCTTCCGCATCTTCCTCTGTATTCAGACGTCCGTTTCTATTATTACTTCCAATTATCGTCGTTTTCCTTGGACTAAATAAGATCCCAAGCGCAAACCCCGCCAACAGGCAGCATACAACTTCTAAAAATAATTCCCGCTTAGATACGGTTGCAAAATCTTCCAAAGATTCCCAAAAGACTTTTATTTTTTTCATTGATTTTCCCTCTTTTCTTTCCAATATTTTATGCTCTCTCATGTTTTAATTCAAACCGCTGCACCAGTTCATTTAACACAACTGCCTGGGACGCAAGTTCTTCCGAAGTCGCGGATGTCTGCTGCGCAGCTGCTGAATTATCCTGCACACCCTGCACAATCTCTTCAATGCCTGTGCGGATCTGCTCCATATTCTGTGCCTGTACAGCCGCATTCTGAGCAGTCTTGCCAATCATTTCATTGACTTTGACAACCGCTGATACAGATTCTTCCAGGGAAGCCATCACGCCGTTGGCAATGGAACTTCCTTTATTGATCTCATCCATAGAAATGCCAATCAAATCCCTGGTCATATTGGCGGCTTTGGAACTTTCCATCGCAAGCTTGCCAATTTCATCCGCTACAACCGCAAAGCCTTTGCCTGCTTCTCCTGCGCGGGCCGCTTCGATGGATGCATTTAAAGACAGCAGATTAGTCTGGTCTGCAATCTCTTCAATCGTCTGAATAATACCAACGACCTGCTGGGAAGTCTCATGAATCTTGCCGACAGCTTCCATCATCATGGTCATCTTTTCCTGGTTCTGTTCGATCATCTTTGTCACGCGCGTCGTTGCATCTGCAGAAACCTCTGCATCTTTGCGGCTTTGCTGCACCTGTTCGTCAATCATTGCCGCAGACGACGCCAGTCCGTCAGCCGCCAGCGCCTGCGTGCTGGCTCCTTCCGCAAGTGTCTGGGAAGCATTCGCAAGTTCCCCGGCGCCCGTCGATACCTGGTCTGCGCTGTTTGAAATATTCTCCATCACATCGTTCATAGACTCTGAAATATTTAATAAAGCAACTTTTAATTTCTGGAACTCACCCTGGTAATCATTTTTCAGCTGAACGTCCAGTTTTCCATGTGCAAGATCTGTCAGCACTTCCGCCATTTCGTCGATATAAACGATATATTGTTTTAACCTGTCAACCGTCTGCCCGAACGAATGTCCAAGCTCTCCGATTTCATCTTCAGCTGAAATTTGCAGATGTACATCCAAATCGCCGGCTGCAAGCTGCTGTGCAGAATGATTTAACTCTAAAATCGGTTTTGTCAGATTTGCAGCGCTCCTTCGGATTCTCCATACAATCAAAATAATCCCAAGGATAAATACCCCAATCAAAACCGCGATTAAAATCAGAATCAGAGAATAGAATTCGTTCCATGGCATATTGCTGATTACCGTATACCCGGTTTCTTCACTGAATGTTACGACGCCAAATTTACTTTCTCCGTTAATCTTATATTTTAAAAACTGATCTTCTCCTTTTGCAACTGCTTCTTTTACATTTTCTGATACATTTACATCCTGCAGATTCTGGTCAATCAAATCTGCCTGTGGATGGTAAATAATCTTGCCTTCCCCTGATACAAGCAGAATATATCCGTTCTCTCCTACCGTATAATGGCTCAAAACCTGTGACATACGTTCCAGAGAAATATCCACACCCGCCACGCCAAGCGGCTCTGCGCCTGCTTCATCATAGACCGGAGCTACCGCACTGATAATAATCTTTCCGCTGCTCGGATCTATGTAAGGATCTGTGAGTACTGGTTCGTGCGCCGCCACACACGGATACCAGATGCGCTCGGTAAATACCCACGTTTCATCTGAAGTAAAGCCATCCGACTGTGTAAGCACGCTGGTATCCAAATCCGCAATCCATGCCGAGAGGAAATTCTCAGGATCTGTCTGCACGACATTATCCAAAAAATCACGGGTACACTCCATTTCCTCATGATCATTCACATGATCCCCAGGCTTTGTCTCAGCCAGAATCGAACGGATCTCCGGATTTACAGCCAGCTGTTCAGCAACCTTTTCGTATTTTCCTAAAAAACCGGTCAGCTCAAAAAGGGCAGATTCCGATTCAAGTTTTAATTCGTTTTCCTTCGCTGTAGCGATTACTGAACGTACAATCACAATCGCTATTATCGCCACTACTACAAATACAAGTAAAACACTCTGCCCAATCTGCCGTAAAATCTCATCCGCAATTTTTTTCTTCGGATGCATCCCCGCATCCTTTTGCTTTTTCATATAAAGTTCCCCCTCTCCCCTACGGGCTGCCATTTTTGTTCCCCATAACAATATTGTATTACTTTTTACCTTTCAGCGCAAGGCATAAATTTATGATTTCAAATGTGATCCGGCTGCTGCGGAATAATCTCAAGCCAATATCCATCCGGGTCCTGAATAAAGTAAATGCCCATCTGCGGATTTTCATAACAAATGCATCCCATTTGTTCATGCCGCTGATGAGAGGCTTCATAGTCATCTACACAAAAAGCAAGATGAAATTCACAGTCTCCCAGATGATACGGCCGGTCCATATCACGCATCCAGGTCAGTTCCAGTTCAAAATCGGACTGCCCGTCAGCAAGATAGACAATAATAAAAGAACCATCCTGTGCTTCTTTCCTGCGCTTTTCTGTTAAACCTAATGCTTCCCGGTAAAAATCCAGCGATTTACCAAGATCAAAGACGTTATAATTTTCGTGAATCATTTTGAAATTCATAGCAATTCCTCCGTTTTGTTTTTTATAGTATAAACGATCTGTCCGGCAAACACAATAAAAATTCCCTGGCAACTTTTTATGAAATTGCCAAGGAATCTAAAATCCGCATTTTATTTTTTGTTTAAGCAGCAGAATTTATACTTTTTACCACTGCCGCAAGGACATGGATCGTTGCGGCCGATTTTTTTCCCTACAATGACGGTGCCTGACTTTTTCTGCTCCAGATACAATGCCTTTTTCGTATCAGCGTCAAAGATTTCATCCCACATTGGCAGATTGTATAGCCAATCTGCTTTTGCGTCAACCATATTTTTATACAGCTTTTCTTTATCAAATGCAAGGCTGACAACCGTATCTTCTTCCATCGTATCGATCGGGTTTGGCTTTTTTAAGCTGTCGTTGATACCATCCAAAAAACCTGTCATTTCCAGTATCGTCAGGTCATATTTATCCGCCAGTTCTTTGACTGTCCCAACGACTTCTTCATCCGGATTTACCAGCAGTTTTTCATAAACGCCCTGCTCCAGTTTAAAATATCTGTTCCAAAGCCTTTCCAGCTCACCTTTATTTGTTTTCTCATTGTAAACAATTTTCTTCCACTCTTCTAATAACGCCATATCTGTATCCCATCCTTTTTTCTTCTGAAAAACAGAAGTGTATTTTTTCTTAGATTTTCCAAGACTCATTATAACCTATCTGCTGCTGTTTTCCAAGTCTTTTTTTGCAATACTTTGAACTCTTCGCCTGGAAGTCGGACTTATTTGGGATCTGCGGACGATTCTGCAGGCATTACATCAGCATAAAGACATTAAGATCAGAAAAGCCGCCATAATCATATGGCGGCTTTTCTATTGGGGGAGGATAAAGTATTTATTGTATCTTTTGCATGCAATCCGAAAATTTCTTTGGGGGTAATTCATCTTCGGATTACTTATAGTATAGACGCTTTTAAAAAAGATATTCATCTCAATTTTATTTTTTTGTAATTTTAGATTTGATCGAAGCCGCCACATTACTTATGATGCAGATCCGTCTGCAAATCTTCTTTTTCATCCTCCATCCGCTGTAATGTCTCCTGCAGCTCCTTCTCGTTCTTTCCTTTTGCAATCTGGTAAATGACCAGGTACCCCCAAAGCAGAATCGGAACCAGTATCGTACAGATCACCGAAGCGCGGAACAAAGCCATACTGCTGCCGATATCAAAAACAGCGCTAAACAGCGTAACCAGATACATCATCACCAGCAGCACGATCCCGATCATTGCGAGTATGCGTTTGATTTGTTTCATATACGATCCTTTCGCCCATGGTCTGTTACCCCTGTCTAAACCGGGATAAAAACTGTTTGGTACGTTCTTCCTTTGGATGCTCCATAACTTCATGCGGATCGCCTTGTTCCAGAATGCATCCGTCATCCATAAAGATCACATGGTTTGCAACATCCCTGGCAAACGCCATTTCATGCGTTACAATAATCATCGTCGTCTGCCGGTCGGCAAGTTCCCGGATGACTTTGAGTACCTCTCCGGTCAGCTCCGGGTCGAGTGCGGATGTTGGTTCATCGAAGCAGAGGATATCAGGCGTCAGCGCCAGGGCGCGTGCGATTGCGACACGCTGGCACTGACCGCCGGAAAGCTGGTGCGGATAATTTTGCATCCGGTCTTTCAGCCCCATCTGCTGCAGCAGCGATTCAGCCTGTGCAGTAATTTCTTTTTGGATTTCCTTCTTGCGCGCTTTGTAATTCGGCTCGTCTTTCGCAAGCAGTTCTTTGGCTAACATAACATTTTGAAGCGCCGTATACTGCGGAAACAGGTTAAAGGACTGGAATACCAGCCCAAAATGCAGGCGTTTCCTGCGGATATCCCGTTCGCTCTGAGACAACAAATGATCCGCGTCAAACAGCGTCTCACCATTAACACGAATAATCCCGCCATCCGGCCGCTCCAGGAAATTCAGGCACCGCAGCAAAGTCGTCTTGCCGCTTCCTGAAGAGCCGATGATGGATACGACCTGTCCCTGTTCCAAGGAAAAGCTGATATCCTGCAGCACCTGTGTATGATCAAATGTTTTGCGGATATGTTCTACCTCTAAAATCGACATTAAATTTTCCTCCAAATCCTGTCCGAATATAATGCCTGATGATTATGTCAGGATTTTTATCGGAAATAATCCAGTTTTTTCTCCAGCTGTCCAAGTAAAATTGACAGGATACCGTTAAAAATCAGGTAATAGACAGCAGTAAAAAATAACGGCCAAATCGCACCCGAAATGCCATGGGAGCCTTTCATAAACGCTTCGCCTGCCCAAATCAATTCCTGCAGGGCAATAATCTGTGCGAGTGAAGTGTCTTTTACCAGTGTAATAATCTCATTCGACATCGGAGGCACGATGCGTTTGATCATCTGCAGCAGCGTGACCTTGAAGAAGATCTGGCCGCGGGTCATGCCAAGTACGAGTCCTGCTTCTGTCTGCCCCACAGGAATTCCCTGAATGCCGCCGCGATAGATTTCTGAAAAATAGCAGGCATAATTCAGAATAAACGATACAGAAGCAGCTAAAAAACGGCCGGACTGGGTACCGCCCCAGATCGGTTTATGCAGTGCCAGACTTGGAAAATAAAAAATAATCAGCAGCTGGATCATCAGCGGAGTCCCGCGGATAATCCAGACAAGCAGCCTGGTAACATAACGTAAAGGCGCAAAACGGCTCATGGAGCCGAATGCAATCACAAGACCCAGCGGAAATGCCCCGACCAGAGTGACCACAAACAGCTTTAGTGTCTGTAAAAAGCCGACATTCAGCGCTTTGACAACGATGGGAAACTGTTCCAGAAAAAGTTCCATTTCCTTATCCTGCTTTCTCTAAAAATAGCAAAATCTACTGTTTTACAACGGCAGCCTGCACACCATAAGTCTCAGCGCATTCCATCATGCTGCCGTCTGCGTAAGCAGAAGCAAAGAACTCATTTAAGGCATTGGCAAGATCCGAACCTTTGCGGAAACCAACGCCATATTCTTCACTGTTCAGCCCAACCGTATATGTCAGATCTGCATAACCTGTGCCTTCACCGACCATAGCCGCAGCCATCAGGGAATCAATAATCGCAGCATCCGCAGTCCCTGCAGCGACTTCCATAAGCGCGGCTGATTGCTGCTGCACCGGAGTATAGCTGAAATTATTGCTTTTCGCCTGTGCTTCACCGGCGCTGCCTGCTTCTACAGCAAAGTTCAGCTCTTTTAAACTTTCCACATCCTGATACAGCTCCGCCTGATCTGCATGAACAATTACAACCTGCGCGTTATTGCAATAGGCTTTAGAACATTCCATGGAACTGGTCACTTCATCGGTCAGCGTCATGCCATTCCATACGCAGTCAATCGTTTTGCCATCCAGCTCAAAAATCTTATTATCCCAGTCAATTTCTACAAATTCTGCAGTAACCCCGAGGCTTTCTGCAAATGCCTTTGCCATATCAGCGTCAAATCCAACCCAGTTGCCGTCTGCGTCTTTATAATCCATTGGTTCAAAATTGGTAATACCAACTACCAGTGAACCTTTGCCTTTGACATAAGCGGAATCACTGTCTGCAGAAGCCGCATCGCCGGATGACTGCCCGTCATCGGAATTCTCTGGGGTATCGTCATTAGCAGTATCTGTATCGTTGGATGCAGAACTGTCTGCGCCGGTATCATCACCGGCAGATACGGACTGGTCTGACTGCTTTTTTGAATCGTCTGAACTGCCGCAGGCAGTAAGTGAGATGGACAACATCATAGTAAGTGATAATGCAATTAATTTTTTCATGGTAAAAGTCTCCTCTTTCCTTCCTTATTATAATATGTAATTTTTCGTAATAATTCAGGCAGATCCGCGCACTTACTGCGCTGACCGTATGAACGATTACAATTTTTCAAAGTGTGCTGGCAGAAACAAATGCTGTTCTACCAGCACTTCATTATAATAGCAGTTCAGCGAAATGAAGTCAATAGAAGGTTTGAGAAGCTGGATATAAAATATTTTTCATGGCAGCTGTTCGGATCATTCTGAAACTGTTACGATTCATCCAGATCTGTCTCTGCGTCTGTATCAGAATCTGTCTCAGAATCCGTCTCCGCCTTTTTAAAATCATCCGTCGTTTTGTCAAAGGTTGTATAGATCTGCGAATCAACCAGGTAAATCTTACTGCTTTCACTTGTTTTTACATAATACTGTTCCAGCATTTCGTTTTTCATTCCAAATGTCAGAGATGATGTCCCGCTCGTAGTCGTAATTGTAACCACACGGGAAGGTGTGTCAAAGCCGTAGTCTTCACCTTCCTGCGTCTGTACCTGGGTATCCGAAGTCATTGAGCCTGCCGTTTTTAGAAATTGCTGAAATGCGTCCTGATCCAGCGTGATTTCTGTGTTTTCTTTATCCTTCCACTGATCGTCTTCCAGAATAAAAGAATACCTGGTTCCATTATAATCATAGCTGATCGCTGTAACACTTTCCGGCTGGAAAGATGTAAGTGTAATTTCGGATGCCTCCTCCTGTCGTTTTTTCTGTTCTTCCTGTTTGCTGTTATAAGAACGGATTCCAAAATATGCACCTGACAGTGCAAGTATCACCAAAAGCAGGACTGCAAATTGTATCACTTGTTTTTTCTGCATCATCATTCCTCCTTCATTGAATCAGTTGTTTGCCATTTGCAGCAGACATTTTATACTTTTTTATGCTTTTCCTATGCTTTTCTTCTGCGCAGCCAGATCACAATCCCGCATACAACTAACAGGACCGGGAAGAACAGCACGCTGAAAAACCCTGTCAGCAAAATCGTCCCTTGCGCAATGGTAATAGATTCCAGCGTATAAGGCTTCACCGGAATAACAATTAAATTCCCTGTATCGGCTTCTCCCACAAGGCTGCGGATCGAAGCGGCAAACAGCGCCGCATTATTGCCGGATACGCTCTGGTCTGCTTCATCGGTGAACAAATTCGCTGATGTATAGACAAAAAGCTGCGCCTGTGAAGCGGTATCTGCTACGGATATTCCAAGGGTAAACGGCCCTTGCTCATCACCGTCTTCTTTTTCCAGGCTCATCATATTCCGCACATCTGTCTTAAGAAATGCCTGGTCAGAAGTCCCCAGCAGTTTTGTATAAGAAATTGTATCCTGATCTTCCTGTGTCGGCAAAAGCCCCTGCGCATACGGCAAAAATACATATTCATCAGAAATCTCTGCCGTAACTGTATCATAAGAAATATCAGGCAGCAAAAACAACGGGTTCTGGTAATAATTCGCTTCATTGGCCTCAACGACCATGCCATCCTGTAACTGCAGGTCATATTCCTCCAGAATGCGTTTAAAATTAGTCATCGGCTCTGTCGTATATTGCGTCGTAATCAACACTTTTCCGCCGTCAGCAAGGTATTGGATCATTTTATCGGCGTCATCTTTGGAAAAGTCTGACTGCGGGCCGTGAATGATCACTGCTTCACAGTCTTGCGGGATCGTATCTGTTTCCAGAAGGTTTAACTGCTGCAGCTGCAGGTTCATTTTTTCAATGGCTTCCAGAAAACGGCCACTGACTGGCAGCTCGTCATGTCCGGTAATCTCATAAATTGCCTGCATTTCCTGATTTGTTACATACTGAATCGCGCTGGTAAGCTGGCCTTCGCCGTCGTAGCCTGTAGTCTGCTGCGAATACGTCTGGTAATCGACTGACGTTTCATACAGATCACTGTAATCAATCACTTTGGAACGCTCTCCACACACTGCAATCACACTATTCGCTGAAATCTGTTCCGTTGTATAATTTTGATAAAAATTCGGAGATACCGCCGGGTCTACATAAGTTACCTGGATATCAGAAGAAAGCTCCTCATATTTGACCAGCGTAGACTTTAGCTGTTCGTCACTGTTATCTTCGTTGGCAATTACATATAAATCCACCTTCTCGTTTAAGGAAGCCAGAATTTTCTTTGTATCGTCCGTAATGGAATACAGCTTGGATGCCGTGCAGTCCAGATTCGTCAGTGTCGTTGGCAGCGTATCGGCGACCAGATTCAAAATCACCACAGCCGCGACCGCAGCTGCAGAAAAACCAGCGTTAAAAATGCCAAGCCCCGGCTTGCGGATGCTGACAGACCAACGGCGTTTCTGAATCGACTGTACCGTAAGAAATAAAAACAATGCTGTAATACTGATATAGTAGACAACTGCCGTCAAATCCAGCTGTCCATTGGTCAGACGGTCTAATCCCGCCGTCAGATCATAACAGCTCAAAATTCTGGTCAGCAAATTTTCGCTGGACGAAAGAATCTGCGTAATTCCGCTCATCATATAGCCCAGAAACAAAAATACAAACGTCAGTACAGCCGCAATCACCTGGCTTTCCGTCAGCGAAGATACAAACACGCCAATCGCGATACACGCAAGTCCATACAGCCAGAATCCAAGCACTGCCGCATAGCTTTCCGCATACGGTACAGTTCCAAAACGGCCCAGCAGCAGCGGCGACAGGCAGATCACCAGCATTGCCGCGGAAAATACGGACGCCAGCGCCAGATACTTGCCAAGTACGATTTTACCAATGCTGACAGGCGCCGTCAGTAAAAGCTGGTCTGTTTTCGCATGACGCTCCTCCGCAAGCACACGCATCGTAAGAACCGGAATCGTTACCAAAAACAGAAAAGCAATTGCGTTCAGAGAATACGAGATATACGGATACCCATAGGAAAGATTATATACATAAAAATACAGAAAATAAAATGCCAGCGTGGCAGCTAAAAACAACCATCCAATCACAGACTGGAAGCATGCGTTCCATTCTCTTTTCCAGATCGCCCTCATTTCGTCTGATCCTCCCCTTCTACTGTCTTTCTTTCACTGCTCTGATCGGTCAGCTCTAAAAATACCTGTTCCAGCGACTTGCTGGCGACAGACATCTCCAGAATCGGAATCTGCGCCTGCGCAAACGCATCAAAGACCTGTTCTCTGATATCCCCGCCTTTTTCTGCCTGCAGCAGAGCCCGCAGACATCCGTCTTCCTCGTCCGGCACAGCCGATGCGGATACAGCTCCTGGTATTTCCTGCAGTATTTTCGTAACCGCTTCCTCTTCGCCTTTCAGCAAAAGGTTTATTTCCTGCGCCCCGGACATTTTGGCAATCAGATTCTGCGTCGTGTCACTGGCTGCCAGCCGCCCTTTGGAAATAATAAAAATATGCCCGCAGATTTCTTTCACTTCGGTTAAGATATGTGAACTTAAAATCACCGTATGCCGTTCTCCCAGGCTTTTAATCAGCTCCCGGATCTCAATCATCTGCTGCGGGTCTAAACCGACCGTCGGTTCATCCAGAATAATAACTTGCGGATAACCTAAAACCGCCTGCGCAAATCCAACCCTCTGGCGGTAGCCTTTGGACAGATTTCGTATCAGACGGTTTTTCATATCCGTAATCTTTGTAAGCTCCATCGCTTCATCGATATACTGGCGTTTTTTCTCTTTGGGAAGTTTTTTCAAATCCGCGGCAAATTTCAAATATTCCGCAACTGTCATTTCCATATATAATGGCGGCAGCTCCGGCAGGTAGCCGACACATTTCCTCGCCTGCTCCGGCTGTTTGAAAATATCGTAACCATCGATCTGCACAGTCCCTGAAGTAGCCGCCAGGTATCCGGTAATCAGATTCATCGTCGTCGATTTTCCGGCGCCGTTCGGCCCAAGAAAGCCGTAGATCCTGCCAGGCTCAATATTCAGCGTCAGGTCGTCGACTGCTGTATGGTCTCCATATTTTTTTGTCAGATGACTGATCTCTATCAAAATAATCCTCCCATTTCTTCCGGAATGTTTCCTTAATGTTTCCTTTATTAGAAAACTTTCCCATACTCACAAACGATCCCTGCGGTATTTCCGTCTGTGCCGGATTGATAAACGCAGGGAAACGTTTGCTATTTCTGTTTATCATCATAATGAAAAAATGTGTTTTATCCGCGTACGGTTTGTGATTTTTTTGTGAAGCAAGCCGTTTTTCAAATAGATTTTAAGCAATATCTCCTGGCATCAAAAATAGGGAGCCGGATATTCCCGTCTCCCCATTTTTTAAAACGCGCAAGCTGGTTCGTTTAATAACCGCTCGTCGCATCTACAGATACCCCAAGCGCTTTTAACTCCTCCTGCACTTGCGCAAAACTGCCAAACCGAATGGTACTCCACCCTATTTCCTTCGGATAAACCAGGTTTGGCGCGTTATCATCAATAAACACGCATTCTTCCGGCTGCAAAGCATATTTGTCCATTAAAATATGATAGATTTCTTTTTCTGGTTTGATAAACCCGGTTTCAAAAGAAAATACCGCACCATCTGTAAGCGGAAGGAAATCGAGTCCTTCCTGTCTGGTCAGCTCATAAGTCCTTCGCGAATAGTTGGATAATATATAAACCTGGTACTCCTTGTTCTTAAAAGCTGTAATCCATGGTTTTGCATATGGATACTGCCGGATTACTTCCGCCGTATGATCCCAGAACAATTGGATCTGCGGTGCGTACTGCGGCGCATTGGCCTTTAACATATCCAGAAGCTCTTGATCCGTTTTTGTACTGCGGTCGTATTCGTTCCAGTCATTTGACCTTACAGTTGCATCCGCAACCGCAGTAAAAGCTTCCCCTGTAATGCCCAATTTTTCCAAGACATCTGCCCAGCAAAAATCTACGAGTACCATTCCTACATCTAAAATAATATTTTTGATCATGTATCTTTTCTAAATCCTTTCCAGCTGTATGCTTCGCATCACGCATCCGCCTTACGCCAGATCATATCGGTTCTGGCAGGCCCGTTTGAAATCATGGTAATCGGATAGCCGATCTGCGATTCGATAAACTCGATATATGCGCGGCAGTTTTCCGGCAGTTCTTCATACTTCTGAATGCCTGTTATCTCACACTTCCAGCCTGGCAGACGTTTCCATACCGGCTTTGCTTTTTTCAGCTTTGCGGTTGTCGGGAATTCTGTTGTCACTTCTCCATCGATCTCATACCCTATGCAGACCGGGATTTCGTCCAAATATCCAAGCACATCCAATACCGTAAACGCCACATCGGTTGTCCCCTGCAGACGGCACCCATATTTGCTTGCCACGCAGTCGAACCAGCCGACTCTGCGCGGACGTCCAGTCGTCGCGCCGTATTCCCCGCCGTCACCGCCGCGGTTTCTTAACTCCTCCGCTTCGTCTCCAAAAATCTCACTGACAAATTCCCCTGCGCCTACCTGACTGGAATATGCTTTGCATACGGT
>VSNY01000106.1 GCA_009774535.1 Lachnospiraceae bacterium | reverse complement strand
AGATAAAGAAAAACCAAATAAAGAAAAGCCGGAAAAAGAAAAGCCAGAAAAACCGAAACTTAGCAAACCATTATTAACGGCGGCATCCAAGCCAAACGGCACGATCAGACTCAGTTGGAACAAAGTCAGCGGGGCCTCGGAATATGTAATTTTGTGCAGCACGAAAAAAGACAGCGGTTTTCATCGTATTTATTCTTGTACAAAGGGTACTTCTTACAAAGATCAAAACCGCGTACCAGGAAAAGTGTATTATTACAAGCTGGCTGTATTTTCCAAGGAGCGCGCAAGCCGTGCAGACAGCAAAACCGTATCCGGGCGGCCGCTGGAAAAAGCGCAGCTGACAGGGATCTCCAATCTATCCGGTTCCGGCGATCTGGTGCTTTCCTGGAATCCGGTAGCCGGAGCCAGCGGTTATCAGATCCTGCGCAAAAATGTGGCTACGGGGAAGTATGAAGAAGCAGGCAGCGTCAAAGGAGCGAAAACGACTTATACAGATCATAACCGCAGCGGCGGTTCCATATATTCTTACAAAGTATATGCCAAGGACGCTGACGGCGGGCGCGGGAATTATAGTAACGCGATGAGTCAGATGGCGATTGATAAAAATAAAAAAATGATCGCGCTGACTTATGATGACGGCCCGTCAGCTTATACGCCGCTTGTATTAGATGCGCTTGCAAAATACGGCGGACATGCTACATTTTTTGTAGTCGGCAGCAGTGTAAACCGCTACGCGGACAGTCTGCGGCGGGCAGTTGCGCTAGGCTGCGAGATTGGGAATCACACATACAGCCATAACAATCTGAAAAACTTAAGCGCAGCGCAAGTGCAGTCAGCATTACAGGCAACGAGCCAGGCGGTAAGAAACCAGACAGGCGCGGAAGTACGTCTGCTGCGGCCGCCATATGGCAGCTACAGCACCTCTACGTCGTCTGCTGCAGGGATGCCAGTCATTATGTGGTCCATAGATACGCTGGACTGGAAGACCAGAAGTACATCCGCAACGATCCAATGTGTACAGAGCAAAGCATATGACGGCGCGATTATCCTGATGCATGACCTGCACCAGCCGACGGCAATGGCTGCAGACGCGGTAATAAAGAACCTGACAGATGCGGGATATCAGCTTGTAACAGTAAGTGAATTGGCTGCTTACCGGGGCGGACTGCAGATCGGATCGGCATATAACCAGTTCCGCAGGTAGCGGCCGGGAATGTATAAAAAAGCCTGCCATAAACCAGGCTTTTTTATACATTCTGTAATTGTCCTTTGCACATACCTATGGTATAATCATCCAGTAAATACTATTGATACTGCACATACGTCATCAAAAAGGCCCGACGGATGCTACAGTATCCGTTTTTTTTCTAAAGAAAGGCCAATGAGACGATGCGGTATCCGTTTTATCCAGAAAGGAGAAGAGTATATGAAGCGGATCGTTTCATACCTGCTGGCGATACTACTGGCGTTTATGCCATGCCAGCAGGCTATCGCTGCAGAGTCTGCGGCAGGCAGGGCGATTGCGCCAGGGCAGGTGGATGTGTCAGTAACATCGGCACTGACCATGAAAAAGAAAGTTGATTTTCAGGTATCTTTAACCAATCAGGATACCAAAGAAAAGAAGACGCTGCATCCGGCGCTGACCCTGACCGAAGACGATGGAGAGCAGCCGGAAAAGGCAGAGGGGACATTTGAAGATCTTGTCCCTGGAACGTATGAACTGCGGGTAGAAGCAGATGGTTTTGCACCATACATACAGTCGATTCCGGTAGCGGACAAAGCTTACGGAGTGAAGCTGATGACAGACTTTGTTGACAGCAAAACTTATTCTTACACAGAAGGAGGCTTACACCCGGGCGTGATTTTAATCGGGGATGTGAACGGAGATGGCAAGATCGATGATGCAGACCGGTTACGGATCACAGACGCGATTGACGCAGGCAGTTACGACGCAGACGCGGACTTAAACGGGGACAAGAACGTGGATCTGGCAGACCTTGAGTATTTTACAAAGGGATACCAGGAAACCAGTCATACGGTTTCTACGATCGAGACCAGCATTCCGGCTGCAAAGGTAAAGGTTCAGGAAACAGGCGGCACAAAAGTAAACAGCGGCAGTCTCGCGTCCTTGCTAAAAGGCGGGGAATCTGTCAAGCTGTCTACAGCTGACGGAGCGAAGATTTCAGCGAGCCGTCCGGTTACGGTAGAATTTCAGCTGGACGCGGAACAGATGGAAGGTATCGTAGTTGACGCCGGACAGGAAAATCCGGTTGAAACCGCGGAAGTTGTGATCGAGAGCGAAGATGGCGCTGCGAAGACGGTAGCGGTTACGGGAGAAGCGCGGATGGCTTCCCTTCGTGCGTTATCGTCGCAAAATCCTACCGTTACCAATGTCAACGGCGTCATCTGTATTAATCTGAACGGTCAGGTTCCGGTAAAGAAAGTGACATTGAAAATTACCGGGTTAAAGAAAAACAATAATCTGGCAGAAATATCAAAAGTGACATTTATTGGCGATATGGCGAGCAGGATTCCGGAACCGGCAGCGGATATACCGGAAAACCTTAAGGCGGAACCAGCCAACGCGTCTTTTACGCTGACCTGGGACCCGGCGTCGAATGTAACCGGATATGAGGTATCGGTAGCGGAAAAAGAAGGAAAAGGCGGCAAAGCGCCTGTATCGGATGTGATACAGGTGAAAGGCACGCAGCTGGCAGTGTCTTCGCTGGCAGGAAATACCAAGCTTCAAAACTTTAAAAAGTATATCGTAAAAGTGCGTGCAACGAACGGATTGTGGCGCAGCGCTTACTGCGAGCCGATCGAAGTGGAGCCGAAGCCAACGAAAATACCAGATCCGCCGGATAACCTAAAGGCAGTCGGAAGGTATCAATCCGTCCAGGTATCCTGGAAAATGATGAAAGACAGCGCAAGCTACAATTTGTACTATAAACAGGCAGATGCGGCAGAATATATGAAAATCGAAGTCAAAGAAGGAAACAGCTTCCAAGTGACAAATCTGCAGGATCATACAAAATACCTGTTTTATGTTACAGGCGTTAACGAGCTTGGCGAAGGGAAGCCTTCCCTGACCGCAAGCACTGTGACCAAAGATCTGGAACTGGCAAAAGTGCCGCGCTATAAGCTGATCAATCGGACCGCAGGCGGCCGGGACGACTCGCATATTGTCAACGCCGCGGTAGGCAGCGGTGATGTTGGGGGTGCGAAGCTGCTGGAAAGCCCGAAGGATACTGACGGCAAGACGGCATGGGGTACCGTAGATCAAAACCCGATGTCCTGTTATTTACTGGAAACCTGGGACAGCGGCGGTTTTAATTTGCTTGGAAACCATGGACTGGTCTATGAATTTGACCAGGCTTACCAAATGAAGATGATTACGCTGCAGGAGCAGATGGATCAGGATACGTCTTATGGTTATGCACAGGTCCGCTACTGGGATGCTGATGGAAAAGAAAGTTCCTTAAGCCATGGAGAGATTTCTGTGCAGAAGAAAACGGATGTGGAAGGAAGAGTCTATTATATGCTTCGCCTGAATCGTCCGATTACGGCAAAGAAAATCCAGATCGGCCTGGCACGCGGCGTAGCTTCCGGTACAATTAACGTTTCCGAAATCTATTTTTACCATTATGATTCCTTGGAAGACGATATTATGGCTCTGTATACCGACGATCTTCATACGGTATTAAGAAGCGACGTAACGCAGGCAACAGTTGACGAACTGCGGGCGAGGATCAATACCAAAGATCCGGACTGCGGCGAGTACCATCCGGACAGGGATATGCTGGAACGCGAGTTAAAGACTGCGGAAGATATTTTAAATTCCAAGCTGACGACTCCGGCGCGGATCCACAGCGGCATTACGACAAATGATGTAAACCGCGGATTTGGCGGATTGAACGCATGGCAGCCGTTAGGAACCGTTGCGGCTGCAGGGGAAGAGCTTACGATTTATGTAGGACATAGTAAGAAGCGTACGGGTGATACGACGCAATTGCAGCTGGTAGCGACACAGTATCATTCTGAGTCCAGCCCAATGTTTAAAGTGATCGGAACACTAAAAATAGGCAGGAATGACATTGTTGTACCAAAGATCTGGACAACAGACGATGAATCCGGCGGCGCTTTCTATGTGCAGTACACCGGAAAAAGCGAAAACGATGATTATGCGGTGCGTGTCAGCGGCGGCGTGGAAGTTCCGATTCTGGATCTTTACCAGATTACCGACGAATCTGAGCGTATGGCCCGGATCAACCAGTATCTGACAGATCTTGGAACTTATGTCGGACAGATGGAGGCAAACCATGCAAAGCTTCACGAAGGATCTGCCAATGCGAATGTAAGGTATCCATACAATAAGCAAAACTGTATTCTTGGAGCTACCGATATTCTGCTGGATACGATGATGCTGTCACTCCCGGCGCCGCAGGTGCTGGCAGGATGCGGCAGCAATGCGGATACGCTCAACGAATCCATGCATGCGATGGAAGAGATGATGTATCTGTTCTATCAGCATAAGGGACTGAATAAAAATGCGGAAGAAGCAGTGGACCAGATACCAAAAGGACACCAGAATATCCGTTACCAGAGGATGTTTGCAGGCGCGTTTATGTATGCGTCAGGCAATCATGTCGGCATTGAATACGGTTCGACCGCTGGTATGCTGAGCGGCAAACGGGTACAAATGACAGAAGACG
Source organism: Lachnospiraceae bacterium (assembly GCA_009774535.1). GTDB lineage: Bacteria > Bacillota > Clostridia > Lachnospirales > Lachnospiraceae > Eubacterium_J. The sequence continues at coordinate 8,167 of VSNY01000106.1, read as the reverse complement.
GCAAAGGAATAGCCGGACAGTATTTTGGCTGGGGCATTGGCCATGAGATCGGCCACTGTATCAATCAGGGCGCTTATGCGGTAGCGGAAATTACAAATAACTATTTCTCGGTACTGGCACAGGCAAAAGACAACAATAATTCCGTGCGTTTTAAGTATGATGAAGTCTATAAAAAGGTAACATCCAATACAAAAGGACGTGCGAACAATGTATTTACACAGCTGGGCATGTACTGGCAGCTGCACCTTGCATATGACAAAGGATATAATTACAAGACTTATGAAAATCATCAGGACCAGCTGAATAACCTGTTCTTTGCAAGGGTAGATTCTTATGCAAGGACACCGGCAAAGGCTCCGGCGCCGAAAGGGGTTGCACTGACGCTGCCTGGAGATACAGACCAGAATCTGATGCGCCTTGCCTGCGCGGCGGCACAGAAGAATATCCTGGAATTCTTTGAACGCTGGGGTATGACGCCGGATGATGGCACGAAACAGTATGCAGAGCAGTTTGAATTGGAAGACCGGACAATTTATTATGCAAATGATGATGCGCGCGTCTACCAGATCGAAAAAGGCGAAGGCAGTAAAACGAATACTGGTAAAGTAACCGTTGTGAATCAGCCTGAAGGGCCGCTGGAAAGTTCTTCAGTAACGATCGAACTGACGTCAGACCTTTCGGCGGATGATCTTCTCGGATATGAGATTGTAAGACGTACGACGTCGAACGGTGAGCCTGAAAGAGAGCTGGCTGGATTTGCGGTTCCGGAACAAGGAAACGTAAACGTTACATTCACAGATACCGTTACCTTGAATAACCGTGTCGTAATCTATGAGGTACGTGCAGTCAATAAACATCTGTATGCAGGAGAAACTACTACTTTAAAACCGATAAAGATTCAAAACGAAGGCTATCTGAACCGTTTTGGATGGACGATCAGCACCAAGGATCTGACAGCGACAAATCTGGATCAGTCCGGATTTGACCAGGAAAATGGGACAGAAGCAGACGTTTCCTGCGGTGCTGAGGAAGCTGCTTTGCAAAGGGCGCTGCAAAAAGCGCTGGACGGGGATCCGGCGACTGCCTATACAGGCACTGCAGGGCAAAATGCAGAAGTAATTTTGGACTTTAACAAATCCTTTGCAGTAACCGGATTTGAATATACAGGAAGTCCGCTTGGAAGTTACAAACTGTATGTCCGGGATCTGAACGGCGGATGGACAGAAGCGGCGGCCGGAAGTTTCACTGGTAATGACGCGCAAAAAGTTTATTTCGCAGAGAAAACGAGACCGGGCAATATTGCCGGATATCAGACTAGTGCGGTAAAACTGGCTGTTTTGGGTCAGAGCGGTACAGAGATTTCCATATCTGAGCTGCATGTACTTGGTGTAGCAGGCGACAATGTAGAGTTTGGAAAGACAGCTGACGGGAAACCGGCGATCGGAAAATTATCGACAGCTTATGGCAGCGGTCTTAATGCCGCAACACTGATTTCAGACGGGGCGCTTGCATATGCCAATGATTCTGATTCTGCGGCGAAGATTCCGGAAGGGTCGCTGGTATTTACAGGTACTTATAGGGGGAACTCTGCTTATAATGTAGTAATTTTATACGACAGCGATGGAAAGATCATAGGGGGTACGGATACAGATGGCAGTTTAGTTGCCGACCAGCTGATTTTCTCACACGTACCAGAGACAGGCCCGATCCAGGATACATATGAAGGAACCTGGATTTACTGGATCAATCCGGATCTTGCAAATAATACCGTTAAACAGCTGCAAGGCAAGCAAATCCGCGCGGAGCTGTACCGGGTAGACAATGCTCTGACCAATGAAGGGCAAAGACTGGTCAGCGATTCGTTTTTTGTGGATATGCCAGTAGCAAATGACGTCAACGGTTTGCCGGAAATTCAGATCAATCGTTAAAGCAAATGGCAAAACGGCATTGATTACAAGAAAAGGAGCAGTCTATGATAAAAAAGATAATGGCAGCGGTTCTAACATTTGTCCTGCTGCTGACGATGGTTCCGGTTCAGGCATCCGCGGCAGGCGCCGAAGGGGATCATCTGAAACTGGAAGCGTCCGCGGGTACATTGACGGTAAAGCTGGTACTTCCGAATGCGGCAGGAGAAAAGCTGTCTTCCCTCCAGCTGAGTCTGGAACTGAATGCGGGATCTTTTTCCAAGTTTCAGTTTGATCAGGCAGTGGCCGGGAAAGCAAAGACATACGAAGCTTATTATGATACAGAAAGCAGGAAGATCAACCTCTACATTGCGGGCACCGAGCCGCTGTTTACCTCTGATACGCTTACGATTGGGAGTGTAAGAGTGTATACGTCCGGAAACGCTCCGGTAGAAGCAAGCGGCGGGGAAGTAAAGGTTGTACGAGGGACAGATCTGGAGGATATGAAGCTGTCAGATGCTGCTGAGGTTACGTTCGGTTCGGATTCATCCGGATCTACAGGCGGCGGTTACTATCCGGGCGGTTATTATCCAGGCAGCAATCCGCAATTACCGCCTACAGAACCAGACCAACCAACACAGCCGGAACAGCCGCCGGCAGTAACTCCGACAGAACCGGAAACGCCGTCGGAACCTGCGGCAGCGATCCATCAGCCGGAATTGGCCAAAGCGCAAAATGCAGCTGCGGGCGTTACGATCAAATGGAAGAAATCTTCCAACGCAGCCGGATATTATGTCTACCGCAAGACCGAGGGCGGCAAATGGAAACGCATTGCCAACGTAAAAGGGAAAGACAAGGTAAGCTACACAGACAAAGCGGTAAAATCCAAAAACGGCAAGATGTATATCTATACGGTAAAGGCGTATAACGGTGACAAAGTCAGCAAGTACAGCAAAACCGGGCTGACGATATACCGCCTTATCACGCCGACACTTTCTAAGCCAGTGAGCAAAGCGGCTGGCAAAATGCTTGTAACATGGAAGCAGAATAAAAAGGCAGCCGGATATCAGATCCAGTATGCAAGATCCGCTGACTTTCAGACACAGAAACTGACAAAAACGGTAAAACCGGCAAAGAAGACTTCTCAGACGCTTACAAAGCTTAAGAACAAGAAGACTTATTATGTCAGAATCAGAAGCTATATGAAAGTGAACGGCGTGAATTATTTCAGCGCATGGAGCGTTGTAAAAAAAGGAAAGACAAAGTAATAAAAGTCTGAGTAAGAAGATCCCGGCAGGCTGTGCCGGGATCTTCTTTTGTAAAAAAAATATAAAATCTATTGACATCTGGAAAAAATTCTTTATAATTTAATCAAATAAAACTTGGCACTCATATTATCCGAGTGCTAACAAAATACACACCCCGCTACAAGGAAATCCGGTATTCTTTGATTTTCAAACAGCTCTAAAAGCAAAAATGATTGCAGCTTTTTCAGACGCACAAGTCCGCATGGTAAAATTCAAACGTTCAGACGAAATCAGAATGAATAGATGAAATAGTTGTATCAAGACGGAATATGCATTCTTTTGTATCTTTTGATCAAGGAGGTTTTCTTATGGAACAAATAGAAAAAATAGAACAAATCGAACAAATGGAAAAGATCGAACAAATGGGACAAATGCGGCAAAAAGAAGCATGGGTGAAAGGCGAACTTGCCGAATCCGAAATTGGCAAACTGTCCCACGAGCTGACCTATCACAAATATTTATTTAATAACGACAAAATACTCAGTTTTTTGAAGAAACTAAGCATTCCGGAATATCTGGCGCTGCATTTGATTCAGGAGACGGAACTGGCGGATGATATTTACGCGGGCAGGACGTATTTGAAAGATATTGCGGATAAGATGCAGCGGACGATACGCCAGAGTTCGCGGATGGTCAAGGCGCTGCAGGAGCGCGGGCTGGTGTCCTGGTCGCATGACGGGGACGGAAGCGAGGGTACATATGTAACGATTACGGATACCGGAAGAAGAATGCTGGAAGAAGAGGAGACAGCGTTAAAGCAGTATTATGGCAAAGTAATTACAAGTTATGGCAAAGAAAACCTGATTCAGCTGCTGCAGCTGATGAAGCAGCTGGAAACGGTAATTAGTACGGAATTTGAGGAATTGGAGGGAACTGCGGTTGAAGAACAGGGAACAGATGAATGAATATATCAAAAGGCAGGAAGAGATCTGCCGCAGAAATGATCTGATTTCGCCCAGGTTATTTGAAGAATACGGGGTAAATCTCGGGCTGCGGGATGAAAATGGAAACGGCGTATTGACAGGGCTTACAAAAATCTCTAAAATTGTATCATCCAAGGTAGCATATGGGCAGAAAGTACCATGTGACGGGGAACTGTGGTACCGCGGATACCGGGTGGAAGATCTGATCCGCGGCTTGGACGAAGAAGAATACGGCTTTGAAAAAATTGCGTATTTGCTGTTAATGGGTGAAATGCCTTCGGACAGCGAATATGCGCAGTTTTTGCAGATGATGGCGGATAACCGCACACTGCCGCCTAATTTTACAAGGGATGTGATTATGAAAAAGCCTGGGGCGGATATTATGAATACGATGACCAGAAGTATTCTGACGCTGGCTTCTTATGACGATCAGGCAATGGATGCAGGCATACCGAACAGCCTGCGCCAGTGTATCCAGCTGATCAGCCAGTTTCCGGCGCTGGCGGTCTATGGATATAACGCGTATAATTATTATGTGAATCAGTCCAGCATGATTATCCACAACCCGGACCCGGCGTTGTCTACGGCGGAAAATATCCTGATGATGCTAAGGCCGGACCGGGCATATACCCAGGTGGAAGCGAAGGTGCTGGATACAGCGTTGCTGCTGCATATGGAACATGGCGGAGGCAATAATTCCACGTTTACGACGAGGGTCGTTACTTCTTCTGGTTCGGATACATATTCTACCATTGCGGCAGCGATGTCTTCGCTCAAAGGGCCGAAACACGGCGGCGCGAACATTAAGGTGATGGAAATGATGGCGAATATCCGTACGCATGTGCGGGATGTGTCAGACAGGGAAGAGCTGGCGGCATATCTGTCCAAAATTTTGGATGGCGAAGCGTTCGACGGAAAAAAACTGATTTATGGGATGGGCCATGCAGTCTATACAAAATCAGATCCAAGGGAACGGGTATTTAAGCATTATGTAGAACGGCTGGCGCAGGCGAAGGGCAGGCAGGAAGATATGATGCTGTATCAGGGCGTTGAAGACCTGGCTCCGGCGCTGATCGGGGAAAAGCGCGGACGCAGTAAGGACGTCAGCCCGAACGTGGATTTTTACAGCGGCTTCGTCTATGAGATGCTGGGTATTCCGGTGGAATTGTATACGGCGATGTTTGCCGTAGCACGTATCGTCGGGTGGAGCGCGCACCGGATGGAAGAGCTGATCTGCACAGATAAAATTATCCGTCCGGCTTATATGAGCGTGATGGAAAAACAGCAGGCATAGATCATAAAACAGGGATCAAAAGGAGATCGAAATAAGAAACAGTTCATAAGATGATTAGAAAGGGCAGCATTAGGAAATGAGCGATTATAAAATAAATACAAAATGTGTACAAGGAGGCTATACGCCGGGAAACGGCGAGCCGCGCCAGATTCCGATTATTCAGTCCACGACATTTAAATACGATACCAGCGAGGATATGGGAAAACTGTTTGATTTGGAAGATTCCGGTTATTTTTATACAAGACTTCAGAATCCGACGAATGATTTTGTGGCGGCGAAAATTGCGGAACTGGAAGGAGGCACAGCGGCAATGCTGACCTCTTCCGGCCAGGCGGCAAACTTTTTTGCACTGTTTAATATCTGCGAATGCGGCAGCCATATTGTAGCTTCTTCTTCCATTTACGGAGGTACGTTTAATCTGATCTCCGTGACAATGGCCAAGATGGGCATTGAAGTGACTTTTGTTTCGCCGGACTGCAGCAAAGAAGAGCTGGATGCGGCGTTTAAGGAAAATACAAGGGCTGTTTTTGGCGAAACAATTGCCAATCCGGCGCTGACGGTTTTGGATATCGAAAAATTTGCGCAGGCGGCGCACGCGCATGGCGTGCCGCTGATTGTGGACAATACTTTTCCAACGCCGGTGAACTGCCGTCCGTTTGCATGGGGCGCAGATGTTGTGACACATTCCACGACCAAATATATGGACGGCCACGGGGCGGCTGTCGGCGGCGCGATTGTAGATTCCGGCAGGTTTGACTGGATGGCGCATGCGGACAAATATCCGGGACTGTGTACGCCGGATGATTCTTATCATGGCATTACGTATGCGGAAAAATTCGGAAAAGAGGGCGCGTTTATTACGAAATGTACCGCGCAGCTGATGCGTGATTTTGGCTGTATCCAGTCGCCGCAGCATGCGTTTTTACTGAATCTGGGTCTGGAATCGCTGCATGTGCGTATGCCGCGTCATGTGGAAAACGGACAGGCAGTGGCGGAGTTTCTGCAGCAGCATCCGAAGGTAGTTTCGGTCAGCTATCCGGGGCTGAAAGGTGACAAGTATTACGAACTGGCGCAGAAATATCTGCCGAACGGCGGATGCGGGGTAGTATCGTTTGAGTTAAAGGGCGGACGTGCGGCTGCAGAAGTATTTATGAAGCATCTAAAGCTGGCCGCGATTGAGACGCATGTTGCGGATGCAAGGACATGCTGTCTGAATCCGGCGACTTCTACGCATCGGCAGATGACGGATGAACAGCTGGCGCAGGCTGGTATTCCGGCCGGGCTGGTGCGTATGTCCTGCGGGCTGGAGGATCGGGAAGATCTGATCGCGGATTTGGCGCAGGCGTTGGAAGCGACCGGGGCAGCCTGAAAGGAGCCGGACGACTCTGCGGGCGGCGGAATTGGCTGGGCGCAGAGTCTGGCTATAGCAGGCTTTACGATATCTGGATTTTATGTTGTGATTGGAATTTCGGATAGTTCAGATTGTGTAATGACAGATGGTAAATAGTGTCGGGAAGCAGAAATGTAACACAAGATCTATAGGACTGCACTTTTATATATTTTGTTTATTATAAGGAGGATTTATGTTAAAAATTTTTAAATCTATGACGTTTGTTACATTATCTGCTGCTTTTTTGGTTTATGCCTGTTACTGCAGATGGGGTACAGGCGTATGCACAGTGTAAATCCGCAGCAGATCAAATACTTACGGACGCGGTAACTTATGTTAAGTTTTCTAATATGACTGAGGCGGTTCCGGTTTCTTATGTTAAGAATGGGGAGCAGCTTTTGGCAGGAGATGGGAAGACTCCGGTGTATGCGCACCGGCTGGTGGATACAATAGGGAAAGACGCACCATTGGTGAAAGATCTGGTCCGCCAGGAGGAAGCGGATGAAACGGTCTATGGAAAAGGAAAGCAGCCGGATGTTTCTTGTGTTGTGACGACAAGCGGTGATTGGGAGTTGTTTACAGATCAGTTGGATTATCAGGTATATAGTATGCAGAATCAGCCTTCTGATGGTGCGTGGAACCGTTATTTTAAAAAGCTTTTGAAGAAACAGTCTGTAGACAGTTCGGTGGTGATCAAAGAATCTTATACGTTTACATGGGAAGGCGTAAAAACGGATATAGTTACGGCTTCTAATGTGGTGCTTTCCGGGGAAGCAGACGTTAAGAAAGCCAGTGGTGAAGAAAAAAAGAGAACGATGCCGTCGAATCAGCATGCAGCAGTGTATACCATTTCTGCTCTTTTTCGGGATGGAAAAGCTGTTTGTCCGATTTTTTCTGATATACAGCCAGTGTCGGGCGGCATGACAGCTTTTGACAGGTCTGGGGACGGGATTGCTTTTTATCCTCCGTCTGAAAAAGGAACGATGTATCAGGATGATGTGTTATCCGTGCAGTTTGGGGAAAAGAATCAATGGAAAAAATTCCGGTGTTTTTTTAATATGAATGGAGAAGGGACGATGCGCCAATACCGCTATTTCCCGAAATATCTGGTCTGTGATCTGGATGGCGACGGATGTTCGGAGCTGGTTGCGTATCATGACGGAGCAGGATCTTTATGGCAGATGCTTATTGTCTACCGACTGGTGGATGGGATGCCGGAAAGGTCTTTTGTAATAACTCCGTAGGTATATCATAGCAGCAGGATAGTAACCGAAAGACTTGATAGAATGTGTAGAAAATAAGGAAAAAATATTACGTTTGAAATTATGTTGAAAATATTTTTTTTAAAG
>VSNY01000105.1 GCA_009774535.1 Lachnospiraceae bacterium | reverse complement strand
GCCTTTTTGTGATGAACTGGAAGTCTGTTCGGAACCCGCTGGCAGCATGCAGGTCGTCTGTTATCGTTTCCCTTTGAGAAAGAGGCATGTATCCCTGGCCTTCCACTGCAGCTGCTGCAGGATGGAATGTCTAAGATTATAAAATATGGGATGGCGTTTGAGAGAAAAAGCTGCAGAGTTTTAAAAGCAGATCTATAGACCTATCCCCGTTCGTAAGGCTGGATGTTACTCTGGCCAAAAGCGTCCCTGGAGCGCGTCTTAACAATGCTTTCCGCCAACTGCATTCTGTGAAATACATCTGGCAGAAAGCATTGTTAAGACACGCGCATCCATACCGCTATCTGCGGTCTGGCAGCAGCCGCACATTAATCATAAGGATCAAACATCTTCATCGTCACATGTCCGTCTTTGTTCTTATAACTATCCATCACAAGCATCCATAGCTGGTGAAACCGGTCCAGCAGCACGGCGTTCGCGTCTACAATATAAGGAGAAAGTATCCCTACATCAAAATACCGCACATTCAAAGGCGGCATAAATACCAAATTATCCGAACGTACCTGGTCGCCGCAGCGCTTAATATGTTCATAAGTAATCATCAGGTAATCTTTTCCGCGGAATTTGCAGAAAAACGAAATAAAGCATTCATCCACGATCCATTCCTTATCGTCTTCCACAATCCGGTGTTTGAGCGAATCCGACAGTCCGTCGGTAGACTGCAGCTCAATCAGCCAGTCCAGATGGCCCTTTTTCGTCTCCCGGATCATTTCCTCCAGCGTATTTGCCAATAATGCAGGTTTCATAAAAACCTCCTTTTGTAATTATATAAAGTGACTAATAAAACAAATGAACCCGCAAAGCGGATTCAATCAAGAAGCCAATAGGGGGACTCGAACCCCCGACCCACGCATTACGAATGCGTTGCTCTACCAACTGAGCCATATTGGCATTATGCAAATAAATCAATCGCTTACTGCCTGCGACTTATTTACTTTAACACAAGTGGCAAAATAATACAAGCCCTTTTTTAAAAAAATTTAAAAATCAATACAATTCCCATCCCGCCGCCCACAACCCGCAATCTGATAATTTACTTGTGTTCACCGCCCGAATGCAGTATAATCGAAACAAGACAAACGAATCTGTGACCATAGACACAAGGAGGAAAAAAGTTCATGTACCATTGTCAGATACATTTCTATTTATCCGGCGGTCAGTGCAGGGCATTCGATCTTATAAAGGAAATCACCCCATACGAAAACTTCACACATCAATTCACCCAAAGCGACACTCCTGACCTGTCGAAAGCCGCTGGCGCGGACGTGATAATTGCCAATGCGCAGGGGATGGATGCCAAAGAGATCGCTGCGCAGCTGCTTTCAGCCAGACAGGACACAGCAGAATTGATCCTGATTTTGGAAAAGAACCGGATCAGCGGCCTGACCCCATATCTGTCACAGATTACCGAGATCTGGACAGCGCCAATGACAGACGAAGAGATCCGGTTCCGTTATGAAAGATGGCGCCAGACCTATAAGCAGGGCAAGGATCTGTGGCAGGCGCAGCATTATCTGGAAGCAACGATCGACCATGTGCCAAATCTTGTCTGGTACAAGGACAAACATGGCATTCATGAAAAGGTCAATACCAGCTTCTGCCGCACCGTAGGCAAGACCAGGCAGCAGGTGGAAGGGCGCGGCCACGCTTATATCTGGGATGTGGAACACGACGACCCGGCATGTATCGAATCCGAACAGGAGGTCATGTCCAGCCGCAGAACCTGCGTGTCCGAAGAACTGGTGCAGACCGGCGCCGGGGTACGGACACTGATGACGTACAAATCCCCATTGTATGACCTGGACGGAAGCGTGATGGGGACGGTCGGCGTCGCGATTGATGTGACGCAGGAGCGCGTTTATGAACAGGAGATTATCCAGAAAAACCAGACGTTGGAAAAGATCTTTACGACGATTGACTGCGGCGTCATCCGACATACCTCAGACGGCAGCCGCGTATTAAGCATTAACCGGGCCGCGCTTAAGATCTTAGGGTATGAGTCCCAGGCAGAGATGGAGGCGGACGGCTTTCAGATGGTTGCGGGAACGATTCTGGAGGAAGACAGGGAACGGTTCCAGTCATGTATTGAGAGTCTGGAAAAGGAAGGAGACAGCATCAGCACAGAGTACCGGATCAGGCACAAGAACGGGGAAATTTTACATATTATGGGAAATGTCAAGCTGTTAATGGAAGACGGGCAGCTGTTTTACCAGCGGTTTTTGCTGGACTGCACCGAACAAAAGCTTCAGGAACAAAAAAAGGAACGCCGCCAGGCAGACCTGGTGCGTGCGCTGACCATTGATTACAATGTGGTCTGTTTTTATAATCTGAATACGGGCAAAGGTATTCCGCTGCGCAGGGACGAACGGGATGGAGGCGCATTCCAGGCAGACGCAGGCGGGAATATTTTTTTCAAAGAGAGCATGGAGCGGTACATACGGCAGAAGGTACATGAAGAAGATCAGGAGAAGCTGCGGAAGTTCTGTCAGGCGGAGGATCTGAAAAAGAAGATGAAGGAACAGAGCGTGCACCATGTGAATTACCGTGCGGTGTCAGACGGCGTTGTGCAGTATCACCAGTTAAAAGCTGTACGGACAGGCAGCTGGGGCAGACAATGCGGTATTGTTATCGGGCTGCGCAGTGTAGATGAAGAGATGCGCAGGGAAATGGAACAAAAAGTGCTGCTGGAAACGGCGCTGATGCAGGCGAATCGTGCGAGCAGGGCCAAAAGCGTCTTTTTGTCCAATATGTCCCATGATATCCGCACGCCGATGAACGCGATTGTTGGATTTACCGCGCTTGCCATGACGCATATCGGCCAGCGCGAACAGGTGGAGGAATATCTGAAAAAAATTATGACCTCGGGAAATCACCTGCTCAGTCTGATCAACGACGTGCTGGATATGAGCCGGATCGAAAGCGGCAAGATGCATCTGGACGAAAAACCGTGCTGTCTGCCGGATATCCTGCATGGTCTGCGTAATATTCTGCAGGCGGATATCCATGCAAAACAGCTGGATCTGTATATGGATGCCGTGGATATTATGGACGAGGAAATCTACTGTGATAAACTGCGTTTAAACCAGGTGCTTTTGAACCTGCTTGGCAACGCTGTTAAATATACGGGCGCAGGCGGCAGGATCAGCATGTGTATTACAGAAAAGCCAGGCAGGGCGGAAGGCTTCGCGGATTATGAATTCAAGATTAAGGATACCGGCATCGGGATGAGCGAGGAATTTGTGGCGCATATTTTTGAGCCTTTTGAGCGTGAAAAAAACTCTACGATCAGCGGTATTCAGGGAACCGGACTTGGAATGGCGATTACGAAAAATATCGTGGATCTGATGAACGGTACGATTTCCTTAAAGAGCGAGCAGGGCAAAGGCACGGAGGTAACGGTGTGCTTTACGTTCCGGCTGCACAGCGGGGAAAAGGCGTCGCAGGATATCCCGGAACTGAAAAACTGCCGTGCACTCGTTATTGATGATGATTTTAATACGTGTGACAGCGTGACATATATGCTGGGACAGTTCGGCATGCGGGCGGAATGGACGCTTTCAGGCAAGGAAGCGCTGCTGCGCACGCACCAGGCAGTGAACCGGGGGGATATTTATACGGTTTATGTCATTGACTGGATGCTGCCGGATATGAACGGCATTGAGGTTACACGCAGGATTCGTAAAGAAATGGGCGATGAAGTGCCGATTATCCTGCTGACGGCTTATGACTGGTCGGATATTGAGGATGAAGCAAAGGAAGCCGGGATCTCGGCGTTTTGCAGCAAGCCGTTATTTTTATCCGAGCTGCGGGGCTGTCTGCATGCGATTGTAGACATGGAAGAAACAGACGGCAAAGATGGCGGAAAAGAAAAAGTCAGGCAGCATGCCGGGCGCATTCTGCTGGCGGAGGACAATGAGATCAATCAGGAAATTGCCGCGGCGATCCTTGGCGACGCCGGATTTATGACAGAGATCGCCGGCAACGGACAGATCGCAGTAAATATGCTGAAAGCATCCGAACCAGGGTATTACCAGCTCGTGCTGATGGATGTGCAGATGCCGGTGATGGACGGCTATGAAGCGACAAGAACGATCCGCAGGCTGGAAGATCCGGCGCTTGCTTCAATACCGATCCTGGCAATGACAGCGAATGCATTTGAAGAAGACAGACAGCAGGCTTTGGACAGCGGGATGAACGGACATTTGTCAAAGCCGATCGATGTGGAGGCTTTGTTAACGACATTGGACAAGATTCTCTCATAAATCAACAAACAGCCGGGGCTGCATAGCTTATAATAAGGAGTGGTCTTGGGAACGTCTGGTATCCATAGGAATAGGGTAAGAAATGAATGAAGATATTAAAAAAGAAAACAAAGAAAAAATTCCACAGCAGAACCGCTTTTATCATCACGATCCTGCTGAGTTTCTGTATACTTGGCGCTGTCGTGCTGTCGGTAGAGCGTAAGATATCCGCGCAGATGTCGGAAGCGGCCATTGAGAGCCTGAGTGAGAAACTGGAGCTTTTGAAAGGTACGATTCAGGCGATCTTATATAAAGAAGCGGAATTTCAAAGCCTGCTGGCGACAGAGGTGGCTCTGCTGGATCAGCCGGAGGATTTTATCCGTTCTGACCATATGAATAAGACAATGGTAAAGATGTCGCTGATTCCTGCGGGGAAGACAAAAGGCGTTTCCAGTACCGGAGAAACCTTCCGGGAGGACAGTCTGGATTTTTCCGCCGGAAATCTGGTGGAAGGGCTGCCGATTTCAGAGGCTTATGTAAACGACATGGGGACCTGGGCGTATACGATGAAAAGCCCGGTTGTCCAAAATGGCAGAGAAACAGCCATGTTGTATGTGGAATATATTTTTGATACGTTAGATGAGGCGCTTCCGGATAAATTTTATAACAGCAATGCACTGTTGTATATTATGGATTCTAAGACAGAGCGGTTTGTATTAAAGCCAAAAGGCGTAGGCGACCGGGAAGCCGGAAGTCTGGATTTGCAGGATTTTTACCGCGCAAACCGTATTCTGGAGCCGGAAATTCAGGAGGAAGTGGCGCAGGGCATTCGTGCGGGACATGACCTGATGTTTTACCATGATGTCCGGGGCAGGGATTCTCTGATTTATCTGTGGTCGGTCAATCATGCCTCTATGTATCTGATCGGGTATGTGCCGGTCGAGGCGATCCAGAAAGAAGGCGATGCTGTTAATCAGAATATCCTGATCGTGATTATTGTCACATTGTCAGCATTTGTCATTTGCTGCGTGATGTATTACCTGAACAACAGGCAGCAGAACCGGCTGCGTATGGAACGGGAAAAAGAGCGTGAGATCCATAATAAACAGCTGACCGAAGCGCTGCAGGCCGCACAGATTGCCAGTAAATCCAAAACGATGTTCTTATCCAATATGTCGCATGATATCCGTACGCCGATGAACGCGATCTTAGGATTTACGGTTTTGCTGGCCAAAGATGCGCAGAATGTGGAGAAAGTCAGGGAATATACGAAAAAAATCAACTCTTCCGGCAGGCATTTGTTAAGTCTGATCAATGACGTGCTGGACGTTTCCAAGATAGAGAGCGGCAAGGTTGTGCTTTCGATTGGAGAATTTACACTGAACAGCATGATCTCATCTGTGGATACGATGATACGTCCGATGGCGAGGGCAAAAGGGCAGAAATTTGATGTAGTTGTAACCGGAATACGCAACGAATGCTTGATCGGTGACGAGACGAGACTGAACCAGGTGCTGATCAACCTGTTATCCAATGCGGTCAAATATACGCAGGAAGGCGGTACGATCTGGCTGCGTCTGATCGGCCTAAGCCAGCGTTCCAGGCAGTATGAGCATATCCGGATCGAAGTGGAGGACAACGGATACGGTATGACGCCGGAATATCTGGAAGTTGTATTTGACGCGTTTACCAGAGCGGAAAACAGCACGACGAACAAAGTGCAGGGGACCGGACTTGGGATGGCAATTACAAAAAATATTATTGAACTGATGGGCGGTACGATTGATGTCGCCAGCGAAGTGGGCCATGGGACAATCTTTACGGCCGAACTGGAACTGCGCATCCCGGATGTTATGTCACAGGAACAGTTCTGGCAGGAACACGGGATTATGAAGATTCTGACTGTGGATGATGAAGAACAGATCTGCAGAAATATTGAAATGCTGATGAAAGATGTCGGGGTACACACGGATTTTGCGTACTCTGGGAAGCAGGCTGTGGAAAAAGTAAAACAGACGCTTGCGGATGGCAGCTGCTATGACGTGATTCTGTTAGACTGGAATATGCCGGAAATGGACGGTATAGAGACAGCCAGACAGATGCGGGCCATCACGAAGCAGCAGATACCAATTTTGTTTCTGACTGCGTATGACTGGGATGAGATCGAGGAGGAAGCTTATGCGGCAGGTATTGACGGATTTTTGGCCAAACCGTTTTTTGTATCTGCGTTGAAAGAAAAACTGCAGGATATTCATGCAAAACGGGAAGGAAAAGAAAAGCCGCCGGAGGAAGCTGTGGTCAGCAGTCTGAAAGGGCGTCATTTCCTGATCGCGGAAGACAATGAGATCAATTCGGAAATACTGCTGGAACTGCTGCATATAGACGGTGCGGACGGCGAAGTGGCCGAAAACGGACAGCTGGCTGTAGAACTCTTTCTTGCGACTGACGCCGGACATTTTGATGCGGTTTTGATGGATGTGCAGATGCCTGTTATGAACGGTTATGAAGCGACGCGCTGTATTCGTTCAATGGAACGGGCAGATGCGAAAACAATACCGATTATTGCGATGACAGCAAACGCATTTGCAGAAGATATGAAAGATGCAAAAGATGCCGGAATGAACGACCATATCGCAAAACCGATTGATATGGAGATCATCAGAAAAACTCTGAGCAGATATCTATAAAAAGAAAGGGTTTATATGGAGCAAAAAAAGAAAACAAGACGGCGGGCCAGTCGAATCACAGCAATCTTCTTAACGGGTCTGTTCGTATGTGCTGTAGCAGCCTGCGGAAAGGAACAAATGCCGGAAGGTAATCTGATCGTCAATGACGAGGGGGAAGAAAGGTCTGTCAAACTGTTCGGGCCAATGGGCAAGACAGATCCGGATGCGGAGAATACGCTGCGTACCGCGCAGGAGCGGACGGTAATTATGGCAGAGAAAGCGTCCGGGATAACGGTTGATTATAATACGTACACGGCGCAGGACTATCAGGAAAAGACATACGATGACGTCTGTATCGAACGCGTCCGCAGCGGCCTGGATGATTTTTACCTGCTGAACCCGGATGTCATTAAGCTGCTGGGGGAAGAGGGAATGCTGGCAGACCTGTCAGACCTGGACGCGGTGAAAAACCTGCGGGAAGTTGTAAAGACTGCCAATACGGTGAATGGAAAGCTGGTGGCGATTCCGCAGGAAATTGTTGCATATGGGCTGTTTATAAACCAGGATTTGTTTGACCGGTATGATCTGGAGCATCCGCAGACGCCGGAAGAGTTTTTGGAGTGCTGCCGGGTGTTTCAGGAAAACGGGTATGAGACGCCAGTCGGCGCAAACCGCTGGTGGCTGGAAACATTTGTATTGTCACAAGGGTTTGCAGATCTTTATAACGGCGGCAATACAGAAGCGGAGATCAAAGCAATCAACAGCGGCAAAAAGAAACTGAGTGATTATATGCGGCCGGGATTTGAATTTCTCAAAGAAATGCTTGACAAAGGTTATATTGATGCAAAAACCGCATATACGTATGAAGCCATTGATGGGGAAGGAGCGGATTTTAAAGCGCAGAAAACCCCGATGGTTATGGCGTACTGGGGAGCGGCAAATACAGATTATTTGTATGGAAATGTGGATTTTAATCTGCAGGTGATCGGGTTTCCGACCAGCCGCGGACAAATGCCGGTCGTATCCATGACGGGCTATGGAGTCAGCGCCGGGTCGCAGCATCTGGAAGATACGAAAAAGATTCTGGACCAGATGCTTTCGGACGAGGCGCTTTCGCTGTATATGGAGAATAACCAGGTGATTTCCCCGTCTAAAAACCTGGAAGCGGACTGTGTGGATGCGCTTAAGCCGTTGAATGACAGGATCAATGAAGGGGTTTATGTACTGGGTTCGAATGCGAACCTGCGGGTGGAACAGTGGGGGAATACATGCCTGATCGTGCGGGAGCTGCTGAATGGGGCTTCGGTGGATGCATGTATGAAAGAATTTGATCGGCTGCAGGAAGATTGTATGGAAAAGGATGGTGCGGGGGATTAAGAGATTATTTGTGTGTAGGGGATAGCTGTGCGGACGACTCTGCGGGCGGTGGGCCGGGGCTTGTCAAAGAGACACACCGCCCGCAGAGTCGGGTTAAGGGTAGCTTTACAATATCTATCTTTTAGGGCAAGTCCCCGCCTGTCATAAGTAAGGCTGGATATGGTAAGTTTTATAAGATCTGTTTTTGGGACAAGTTCCGTTGGTTCGTGCAGATTTGTATCAGATCTGCAGGCAAAATGCTAAGTAACCTGCCTGGGTACGGAATAACAGGCTGATGGCAGGATAGTTGCTTTCCAGTGCTTTTAACATAATTTCGTATGAAATCATGTTTTCTTTTTTCAGATGGCATGGATCGGCGTAGGAAAACTGCTGGCTGAGGTTTTTCATAATGGATCTGGATAGCTGCGGGACGGCGGCAAGTGAAATCTTATCCAGCTTATGTAAACGCATCCCCATCATTTCGCTGACGGCGGTAAGGATCAGGCGGTCTTCCAGTCCTACATAGGCCCGCACGGATCTTCCCTGTTCTGACTCATAAGTCAGGCGGCAGAAGATCATGGTTTGCGAATTTTCTCCATTGTAATGTTCGCTGGCTGTTTCAGCATCCATTCCAAGTATCGTTTTTATAATCCGGATTACGGATTGGGCAATGGCGGCTGTCTCGTCTTTTGGGCGGCTGGTCAGACGCGGCTGCGGCGCCTTGCCGGTGATGGCGCGGTCTTCGCTCATAATATGCTGGGTCAGCCAGGCCATGCATACACCCATAAAATGCTGGACGCTTTCGACGGAATAGTCTGTCTGCAGCACTTCTTTTTCCAGAACGGGCAGCGTCTTATCCCGTAAGTTGTCATGCAGCCGTTTGTGCATTTCATAGCGGTCATAATGGATGGACTGCATATAGTTTTCTTCTTCAGAAAAATGCTGTAATGTATAGTTTTTGAAATATTTGATGCCTTCCTGACAGAGCAGCTTATAATTGTCAGGATTTTCGTTCAGTTTTGCCATACGGCGCATAATGGAAAATAATTTTTTATGAGCTTGATCAAGCGGTTCTACGCCAATATCCAGGCGGTCATTCCATTCTAAAACAGTCATAGCGCGGACTCCTTTCGTTTGTTTTTGTACTTAGAATTATTATAAACGCAAGGGGCATGTTTTTCCATAAAAATTTTGTAAAATCTGTAAGATTTCCGGTTTCGGGAACGAATAGATTTATAGAAGGACTTCATATAGAAAGATTGAAATAGAAGGACTCAATATAGAAGGACTCAAATAGAAGGATTCAAACAGAAGGACTCAAATGGAAAGAATTGTCTGTAAAGGATAGAAACGGCTGCTGACAGTTCTTTATGAAAGAATTACACAGGATTGCCGGGAAGTCATTTACGGACGGTTCTTAAAAGGAGAACAAATTATGAAAGCAGATCATACAAATTTTATTACGCTTCTGCGCCATGGGAAAGAAGAAGGGATTCTTTTTGTGATTGAGACTTATGGCGGATATTTACGGACGATTGTGCGGCGCAGGCTTTTTGCACTGCCGGATCTGGTGGATGACTGTATGAACGATATTTTTTTCGGAATTTGGAAAAATATCGGCAGTTACGATGATACGAAGGGCAGCTTTCAAAACTGGGCAGCGGCTGTCGCGCGGCTTACAGCGATCGACTATCTGCGCCGGGCGGCGAGGGAGCAAAGGGCGCTGAGTTTAGAAGCGCTGGAGCTGGATCTGGCGCAGGAAGATGCCGGGATAGCGGTGCTTGCGGAGCAGGAATTGTCCGATGAGATGCAGGAGTTGTTATCCTGCCTGAATGAAAAAGACAAAGAACTGTTTCTGCGTATTTATGGGCAGGAAGAAGACCCGGATACCGTGGGAGCCGGACTGGGGCTTTCAAAAAACAGTGTCTATGTGCGGCTGTTTCGTGGGAAAAAGAAAATGCGTGCATTTGCAGCGAACAGAAAGGGGATGTGACAATGGACAAAAATATTTACAAATTAGCAAATCAGATACAGACGGGCAGCCAAAAGGCGCGGAACGCAGAAGGGAAAGAAAGCAGTGCAGAGGATATATTTGGCAAAGAAAAATTGGATGACCGTCTGAAGGAATATTACCAGCAGTCGGTACTGGACGCCATACACAAAGACAGGCGCATGACAAAGAGAAAACGCCTGCGGACAGCGGCGGCATGCCTGGCAGTACTGATAGCGGCGACGATGCTTTTCCACAACGAAGTGCGGGCGGCAATCGGGCGCATCAGCTACAGCCTGAGCATGGCTCTTGGACTGGACAGTGATCTTGCGGCATATAAAGAGGTCATTCATACTTCCGTAAGCGACGGAGGATATATGGTTACGCTGCAGGAAGCGGTAGCCGCTCCGAAAAAATTTGTAGTCAGCTATACCGTAGAGCGGGAAGACGGCCGGGCGTTTACAGACGGATTTGATTTATCCTGGTTATTTGGCCATACGGGCAGTTTTGATCTGGAAGACAGCCTGTATATCAATGGCACAAAAGCCGGACAGTTCCGAAAAAGGGAACAGCATTTTTTGGATACGCAGGAAACGGTATTAGGTGGAAAAATTGCTTATGATCTTGCGCAGATGGATCTTTCTGGTAAGAATACGTATGACCTGAGATTCCATTCCGCGAAAGGCAACTGGAATTTTCGGTTTCAGGCGGATGGAACGGAGTTATATGCCGATACGAAGCGGATGACGCTTGGAAATACGTATCAGCTGCCAAATGGTGTAAAGGTTATGCTGGACGAATTGACCGTCAATGATCTGGAACAGCGGATTACGATGCATATTTTGGAAGGAGGGGATATTTCCGGGTATGTGATTACGCTTTTAGCGACGGATGAACAGGGACGGACGGCAGAGTTTTATGCTGCGGATGTGCAGGGGGCGGAGTGTATGATGTATGCGGAGGAAAAACGGTTTCTTGCGGCTGATGCAAAGGCGGTGGCAGTGAGGATGTATGCGGAGGAATATGTGGCGGTTGGAGTAAAGACGGAACAGGGGCAGGTGTTTAAGGGAACAAAAGAAAAACAGATGCTGATGCCTTTCGGGAGTGATGATCCGGAGGTGGTATGGGAGATGACGGATTTGCGGTGACTTAGTGAAATTTTTCGGATATTGGATTTGATTGTGGCAAAGGAACAAACACCATAAAATTTCCGCTTCCATTTCTGGTTAGTACCTGTTATAATATTACTGCAATATCGCATCGCAGTAATAACTCTATAACAAACGAAAGGATATTACGAAATGGAATTGGAACTTGAAATGAACAACATCCGAAAGAGCTTTGGAGAAAAAGAAGTCCTAAAGGGCATCTCGTTTCACGCCGCAAGCGGCAAAGCTTTTGGACTGCTTGGCAGGAACGGCGCTGGCAAAACGACTTCCATCCGTATTCTTATGGATGTATTTCCACCCGACAGCGGCGAAATTCTGTTTTCCCATAACCCGATCGACCGCAAGCGCGTGCAGTTCGGCTATCTGCCGGAAGAACGCGGATTGTATCCGAAAAAGAAAATTATCGACCAGCTTGTATATTTTGCGAGGTTAAAGGGAATGGATCAGCGCAGCGCCGTTAAGTCCGCGGATTATTGGCTGAAACGCCTGGATATGGAGCAGCATAGGAATAAACGGCTGGATACCCTCTCCAAAGGCAATCAGCAGAAAATCCAGCTGATTACTGCGCTGGCGCATAATCCGCAGGTGGTTATACTGGATGAGCCGTTTTCGGGACTGGACCCGGTAAACGCGATGCTGTTAAAGGATGTAGTAAAAGAAGAGATTGCGAAAGGAAAGATTGTTTTATTCTCCAGCCATCAAATGAGTTATATTGAGGAATTTTGTGACAGTATCGCGATTTTAAATGGCGGAGAAGTCGTACTTACCGGGGAGCTGCATGACATTAAACGGAACTATCCGCGCAACCGTCTGGTCGTGCGTTCCGAACAGAATGGGGCGATTGCGGATGCGCTTGGCAAAGCGTGTACCGTCAACGAAGACGGATCACTATTGATTACGCTGCCAAAACCGGAAGATAAGCAGCGTGTTATGAAGCTGCTGACACAAACATATGACCTGGACGAAATCAAAGTGTTTGAACCGTCTTTAAATGATATTTTTGTAGAATATACCAAAGAGCTGGCATAAGGCCGGACGGTATTTTGGGAAAGGAAGGAAATCATATGACGAACAATGATGATATGCAACCAACAGTCCGGCCTGTTTCCGGCGTCCGCCAATTTGGCACGATTCTGTGCTATGAACTGAAAGGCTGCCTGCTGAATAAAGTATTTATCGGATTTACAATCTTTTTGATTGCAGCGATTGCGGTTATTACCTTTTTTCCGCGGATCTGGCAGCTGGTCGATGGCAAAAACAGCAAGTCTTCGGCAAATTCCGCTGTTACGGCAGATCAGAACGGAAATCCGTCTGATGCGGCAAATGATGCAGAGCAGGGACTGCCGGTAATGTTAGTTTCCAGCAATGCATCCGGAGACATACAGCTGCTGCAGGAAAGTTTTCCGGCGGCGTTTGCGGATTACCAGGTAGTATTTACGGATATCAGCC
>VSNY01000104.1 GCA_009774535.1 Lachnospiraceae bacterium | reverse complement strand
CCAGTATGTAAAGTTCATCATCGCTCAGACGCAGGGTTAGGCGGTTTTGGCGTTCTCGGTTCTCCATTGTTTGGGAAACTCCTTTCAAAAAAATGTTCTGTTTTTGTAATATGCCGTATCCGGCGGGAGGGTTTTTCAAGCGTAAAAATTCAGAAATTCCGCAGAGGTAATTTCTGAATTTTGGAGCGCAAAGGGGGTCAGGGGGATATGCCCTCTGCAAGCCAATTTTCTCAAGTTTCCGCTTGAAGGAAACTTGGGGAAATTGAAGCCTACGGACGTCCGTAGGCAGTGCTTGCTATTCGTGGCAAATTACCCGTAGGGAATTTGCGTGTTGTGCGAGCTTAGGCGAGCATCTTACAACACATATGGGCGTTTCCGCCCCTGTTTTTGTAAAGCCTTTCGGGTATTTGGCTTTGGGGACTGTTTTGGCAAATAAAAAACTGCCACAGCCAGAACAGGGCAGAGTTGCCCTGATTCGGCTCATAGCAGTTTGAGTGTCTGTTAATGAAGTTTTGATTCTATCCATTAAAGATTTTAACAAGCGACAGAGGGAAAGTCAACAGGAGATAGCAGAAGAAAAACAAAAGACGGAGGTATAAAGGCTGTCAAAAGAGTAGAGCAGAACAGAACCGAAAAACTTTTTAAATTATTTTTTTGAATAGGAACGGATTGTTCGGGTTCGTTTTTTACAATGTGATTGGAGAATTAGCAGAAGGGAGGTGAAGCATGAATACAGCAGACCGCAGGACGGAAATCATTAACATTCTGATTATCCGGCGGCGTACAACGGCAAGGGAACTGGCGGACGAGTTTGGCGTCACTACCCGCACGATACAAAAAGATATTCAGGCTTTATCTCCCGGATACCCGATTTATACAAAGCAGGGTGGGGATGGAGGGATTTTTTTAGGAGAGGATTACAAGCCATATGTGAATACCCTTTCCGCTGACGAGCTAAAAACTCTGCGGGAAATATACGGACAGGCGGAAGGGTCACAAAAGAAAATCCTGTTGCAGATTATACATAAATACGGCCCCGATAAACTGGAACTGTAAACTTGCCATTCCGCTAAAGCACATAATCTTTACAGAACCGTTCATAGCAGACGGAGAGTGCTTATGTGCTTTTTGGGCTGGCAAGTCCAGAAGAGATTTTATCCAAAACAGGCAGAGGGTTTTCTGCCCGCCAACGCAGGTTGGCATGTGTACCTTGATAATTGAATATGTAAATACATACGGGACGTGTGGGATGTGCGGAGCCGCTATGCGGACACGCCAAGAACTGCCTGCTTCCATTTTTGTGCGGAAGTGCATACGAGGGAATACTGAAATCTGGTATTGAAGTTAAGGCAGTGAGCGATGAATGTCTGGCGAAAAGTGCAGCAGTTGCATGAGGCAATGAGGCATATCTTTGATAATGATACTTCCGGGTTTTCCGGTCAGTTTGGAATGACGGTGCGATACCGATGTGGACAGTGTAATGAGCTGTCACTCGTATGGATTTTTTGAAAGAGTTTGGAGAAGTTTTGTCTGCTGATGAGAGCCGGGAACTTGATTCTTGTCCGTCATGGGCAGATAAAATTTATGTAGCAGAAGGGAGGAAATATGAGCAGCAATATAACAAAGGAGCAAATCAATACTACAATGGCTTTGGCTTTAATGAAGCATTTGTTTAACCAAGGAAAAATATCTGAAAAGGTATATAAGAAAATTTTATCGAAATATGAGAAGAAAGGGCTTGCAGAATCAAATAATTCATGCTAATATGAGTGTGAACAAAACGAGGAAATAAGGAAAGGCGAATGAATGTATAAGAAAAGGATAGTTGCGATATATGCCAGAGTATCGACAGAGCATGAGGCACAAATATCTGCATTAGGCAACCAGGTTCAGTATTATGACAATTTATTAGCCCAACACCCGGAATGGGAACTTTATGACCGTTACATAGAAATAAAACTCGCTTAATTGATACAAAGGGAAAGAACAGAATATCGGATAAACCGCAGAAATAAAGGGCTTTCGGCACATTGGATGTGACCGAAGGCTCTTTATTTTTTTTTGCATAATCTTATGGTTGTGTGGAAGTAAGGGTGTAAATGAACCCTCCCCACAGAAATTTGAACCCTCTGTTTCTAAAAATTTGAACCCCCTAAAGGCAAAATCAAAATGTTTTATTTGTATCTTATAGTGTGAATAAAAAAAGAAATAGAATCAGACTTTTAGAAAAGCAGAATGATATGTAGGTACGTTATTTTGATTAGTAGGCATAGGATACTTGAAAGAAAAAAGCGGCAATAAAGGCTTTCGCTATATCAGATGAAAACGAAAGCCTTACTAATTTAGGACTGTTCAGAAGAAACGTGGTGTAGGTGAATAAATCCTTCCTACTATTGAATTTGAATCCCAGTCATTTTAATGTAGGATTGGGTATAAGTTTAAGTGCGGTTATAGTCTATTTTTGTCTCCCCATTCGCACATTCCATCAAGAATTGGTATTAAAGATTTTCCGCGCTCTGTAAGGCTGTATTCTACCTTTGGGGGAATCTGGGGATATTCTTTTCTGTGTACTAACTGATCTGCTTCCAATTCCTTTAAGGTAGAACTAAGCGTCTTATAAGAAATTTCCCCAATATATTTTTTCATTTCATTAAACCGGACAATACCAAATTCCATAAGCGTATAAAGAATTGTCATTTTGTATTTCCCATTGATGAGGGATAATGTGTAGCTAAAACCTGTTGTTTCCAGGCATTCTTGTGATATGCAGCGTTCGCCCATTTTTACACTCTCCTTTAGGTAAGTATATAACTTTCGTGTTAGTATCACACTTAAAGGTGCGTACTTGTTTTCTGTTTTATTCTTGCTATAATTATAATATCAACAGCAGGAAAAGTCAATCCTGCAGGTAAAGGAGGCACAGACATGCAGAACTATGAGTATTTAGGAAAGCCGCTTCAGATTGGCAGACTGACCATTAAGAATAGGTTTTGTATGGCGCCAATTGGCGGCGGACAGCACCATCTTCCGGGAGGTGGTCTGAAAGACGAAACGATACAATATCTTGTAGAGAGGGCGAAAGGTGGCTTTGGCCTGATTTTTACCGGGGCAATCGCAGCCGATGGAACCGTTGACCCGTATACCGGGGTTGGGCCCACAATCTTGCAGAATCCAGATGCATTTAAGATGACAGCAACAGAACTAAATGAGCGGGCCGGTGCTTACGGTACGAAGGTGTTTGCTCAGATTACTATGGGACTTGGGCGGAATTACCCCAATCTTCCGGCACCGTCTTCTGTACATGTTTTCCGGCATCCGGGGGAAGTTTCACCGGAACTGACCCGTGACCAGATCAAATCTAAAATTGAGTCCGTTGTAAAGGCATCTAAAATTGCAAAGGATTCGGGTTTCTCTGGCGTAGAGGTTCATTCCATCCACTGGGGGTATTTGCTTGACCAGTTTGCCCTGTCCATGATGAACCACCGCACTGATGAATATGGCGGCAGCCTGGAAAACCGTTTACGGGCGGCAAAGGAAATTCTGGAAGGTATTAAGCAGGAATGCGGCAGTGATTTTCCAGTCAGTATGCGTCTTGGACTGAAAACCTTTGTAAAAGGATTTGAGCAGGCAAGTTTGACTGGTGAGGAGGAAATTGGCCGTACACTGGAAGAAGGGATTGAGATAGCGAAGCTGCTGGAATCCTATGGCTATGACTGTCTGAATGTAGATACAGGTATTTACGATTCCTTCTACTATGCCTGCCCGCCTATGTATATGCCGAAAGGGTATCTGGTGGAACTGGCAGCGAAGGCAAAAGAAGCCGTTAATATCCCGATTCTGGCAGGCGGCCGCATGAATGAAGCAGATATTGCGGAAAAGGCGATACGGGATGGTAAGATTGATGCAGTTGTCCTTGGGCGTGCTGCTTTAGCAGATCCGGAGTATCCAAACAAGGTGCTGACCGGACATACGGAGAAGATCCGTCCCTGCATTGCCTGCAATCAGGGGTGTATCACAAGGCTCCAGCAGGGAAAACAGCCTACCTGTGCAGTAAACCCGGCAGCAATGCGGGAAGTGAGGTATGCACTCCGTCCCTGCGTACAGCCGAAAAAGGTTGTGGTCGTGGGCGGCGGTGTTGCCGGTATGGAGGCTGCCAGAACCGCAGCCATGCGTGGACATAAAGTTTCTTTGTATGAAAAGAATGAGTCTCTGGGCGGCAATCTGATTCCTGGCGGCTCCCACAGCTTCAAAAAAGAGGTACGGGAATTAAATGCGTGGTATCAGAATGAATTAAAGGTACTGCCTGTGGAGATCCATACCGGGGAAGCTGTTACTGCTGACCAGCTCCGCAATATGGATGCAGATGTGATCATTGTGGCAGCAGGTTCCGTCCCTGTCACGCCGAAAGTGCCGGGAATAGATGATAAAAAGGTAATCGGCTGTATGGAAGCATTTGCACATCCGGAAAAAGTCGGGCAAAAAGTCATGGTAATCGGAGGCGGTCTGGTTGGCTGTGAAATGGCATTAGAATATGCACAGGACGGCAAAGAGGTTACGGTTGTGGAAGCCCTGCCTAAGATTTTGTCGGCAGGTATCCCATCCCCGATTCCAAATGGCCAGATGATCCCGGATCTGTTTGAACATCATCATGTGGCTGTATTGGAGAACCACCGTCTTTCTGCTGTGGAAGATGGCAGGGTTATTCTGGAGAGCGATGGTCAGAAAAAGGCATTTGATGCAGATTCGGTTGTGATCGCAGTCGGTTTCCGTCCAGTTCCATCCATGGCGCAGGAGCTCCAAGGATGCGGTGCTACCGTTTATGAGATTGGCGATGGTCAGAAGGTCAGCACGATCCTTCATGCTGTATGGGACGGCTATGAAGTAGGGAACAATATTTAATCTATTCATTATGGTATGAGGCAGAATGCTTTATATAATGTCAAAAAAATTTAAGGAGGCTATTACAATGAGAGCAGAATTAAAGGAATATCAGGCAGTAGAGGCTGCTGCAATGAAGTTTGTCAAGAGTGTTGCCGAGGGAAACAGCACATATGCAAAGGAGCTGTTCACGGATGAAGCTGTTTTGTTCGGCTATCTGGACGGTAAGCTGGAGCATGGCTCTATTGATCAGTTCTACCACAATGTGGATACCGTACCCGGCGGCGATAATTTCAAGGCTCGTGTGGACGTCCTGATGGTTGAGGAATCCCTGGCTGTTGTACGTGTGCTGGAAGAAGGCTGGGGCAACCGCATTGACTTTACGGATGTGCTGCTTCTGTTGAAGATGGATGGCGAATGGAAATGCGTTGCAAAGGCATATAACCAGAATTCCGATACCATTCAGAAATAACCGTCACAAGTAGAACAGTGGAGAAAGTGGAGAACAGGCGGGTATGCCGGAAATGCAGCCTTGCCTGTTCTTTTATAGGTGGCTGTATATGTCTGGATTTAAAACCACGCAGGAATTGTTGGAGGAGACGCCCGTAAGCCGTTTGGTCATCCGTTTAGGGATTCCTGCAATGTTCGGTCAGCTTTTTAATATTTTATATAACATTGTAGACCGCATTTTTATTGGTAAAATACCGGAAACAGGAAGCCTCTGCCTTGCGAGTATCGGTGTCTGTGCGCCGGCATTGACAGCCCTGACGGCTTTTGCATTTATGGTAGGGATTGGCGGGGCTTCTTATATGAGCATCAGCCTTGGGCAAAAAGAGGAGCGCAGGGCGCGGGAGATCATTGGAAATGCCTTTTTTATGATTTTAGTTATATCGGCGGCAGTAACTCCCCTGCTTTTACTGAACCGGGAAAAAATACTTTACTTGCTGGGCAGCAGCAAAGATATGTACCCTTACGCAGAAACTTATTTTACAATATATGTCTGCGGGACTTTTGCATCGCTTCTTGGATGTGGGCTGAACCAGTTTATTCTGGCACAGGGGTTTGCAAGGCAGGGCATGATTTCAGTGGCACTTGGAGCTGTGGTAAATGTGGTTCTTGACCCTATCATGATTTTTGGGTGTGGTATGGGAATTGCGGGGGCAGCATGGGGAACTGTTATTGCACAATGCTGCACTTGTGTTTATGTAATCTGTTTTCTGCGCAGCAGGATTATTCCGGTACGCCTGTGCCCAAGCAGGCTGCAAAAGAAGATTGTACTTAGAATCTTGTCCATAGGATGCATGTCATTCATGATTACGATATTGGATAACCTGATTATTATTTTTCTGAATACTTCGTTACGGAAATACGGCGGAGATTCGCAGGGGGATATATTGATTACCTGTGCTACGGTTATCCAGAGTTTTATGACGATAGTAGCCTGTCCTGCACAGGGGATCACGACAGGATGTGGAACGATATTCAGCTTTCACTATGGGGCAGGAAATTATACAAAGATCCGGCAGGCTTTTCTTTATGTGTTTTTATTATGCGGAGTATACATCGGAACATTGGGAATTGCAGTGCAGGTATTACCGGAGGTGTTTGCAGGATTTTTCTTGAAGGAGTCAGGCACAATACAGTTGACCGCGGGCAGTATCCGTATGTATACGTTTGCATTGCTTGGTATTGCAGTACAGTATGCCTTGGTAGATGGTCTGACTGCAATGGGAAAGGTCAAATATGCGCTTCCGTTGTCGCTGTTTCGTAAAATTGTATATATGATATGCCTTTGCATTCTGCCGTTGTTTCTGGATATACGATATGTTTTTTATGCAGGGACGATATCAGATGCGGTGGGTGCTTTATTCAGCCTGATATTGTTTTGGGGTGCAATCAATCCCAGAATAAGGCGTGAATTGAGTAAAGAAAGGATGGTCAGACATGGATAAATATAATGCCACAGGCAGGGTAAAAAAAGCCATTGATATCATATTGGGATTGCTGTTTATAGCATTATTGGGGTATTCCTTTACAGGCGCTCCTTTCCATGAGGTGGCTGGCATTGTATTTATTGCAATGACCATAATTCATAATATCATCAACATAAAGTGGTATAAAGCAATAAAGAAAGGTATTTATAACAGGAAAAGAAAGATTGCGGTTGCTGTAAATTTTGCCTTAGCGGCAGATATGGCATCTATTTTGTTGACAGGCATTATCAATTCCAGATACTTGTTCCATACAGGCATCCATATGGCGGGTATTGGACGGATACATGCTGTTTTAGCTTTGGCCGGATTTGTGCTTATTGCGTTCCATGTACTGGTTCATACATTTGGCCGCGTACAAAAGAAATATAAGGTACTTCCGGCTGCTCTGGTAATACTGATCTCCCTTCTGGCGGTGCTTATGGATGTATGGCTGCTGCCCTATGTTAAGAGACATTTTCTGACAGTTGAGGTTGATCAGGAAACGGCTATCTCAGGTGAAAGCGTAGATTTTAACGGCAGAAAGATTCTGACCGT
This sequence comes from Lachnospiraceae bacterium, assembly GCA_009774535.1. Lineage (GTDB taxonomy): Bacteria > Bacillota > Clostridia > Lachnospirales > Lachnospiraceae > Eubacterium_J. The sequence goes on along the minus strand of VSNY01000104.1, from coordinate 5,578 downwards.
ATATTTTACGAGGGTTGGCAATACGGACTTTGCTGATGGTGTGGACGCAGTCTCCGGGGCATCCCTGCTGCTCAATGAGAAAAAGGAATTCCTGGGGAACAGCCAGGTGATCGGGCAGATGATACAGGATGCTGCAGGCGGGGATATTGTTTCCATCAACACGAAAGAACATTACCCGTCTTCCTATTCCGATACTGTATCGGCGGCAAGTGAGGAAATGGGGCGTCAGGAACTGCCGGAGCTTGTGGATATGCCGGAAAATATTGATGGGTATGATTTGGTATTCCTTGTGTTCCCATTATGGTGGGATACGATACCGAAACCTGTAGAGGCGTTCCTGAATCGTTATGACTTTTCAGGGAAATCTGTCATACCTGTGGTGACCCATGGCGGAGGCGGTGCAGGCAGAAGCATAGAGGACATAAAAGCAGTGTGCAGCGGGACAGTTGTGGAAGAACCATTGGAGATATACTGCGGCGATATACCATATTGCAGGGAGCAGGTGACAGAATGGCTGAAAGGATTATGAAAGCCGGATTAAAGAATAGGTTTTGGTATGGCTTATTATAAAAAACAAGAAGGAAGAAAAAAGGAGGAATCGTTGTATGAGTAAGAAAATTGTTGTTATTACAGGAAGCCCGCGCAAAAATGGTAACAGTTTTGCCATGACGGATGCGTTTATCAAGGCCGCCGAGGAGAAAGGGCATACAGTTACCCGTTTTGATGCCGCCTTGAAAAAGGTAGGTGGATGCCGTGCCTGTGAAACATGCTATTCCACAGGGAAAGCATGTACCTTTGATGATGACTTCAATACGATAGCGCCAGCTATTTTGGAGGCAGACGTTATTGTATTCACGATGCCGGTCTACTGGTACTCTATCCCGGCACAGATCAAGGGTGTCATAGACCGGATATTCTCTTTCGTAGTAAGCGGTAAAGACATTTCTGGCAAGGAGTGTGCGCTGATCACCTGTTGCGAGGAAGAGGATATGTCGGTCATGGATGGAGTCCGTATCCCCATGGAGCGTATGTGTGCTTTGAACAAATGGAAAATGGTTGGCGAGGTTCTGATCCCTGGGGTTCTGAATGTGGGTGACATTGACAAGACGGATGGCTGCAAAAAGGCAGCGGCTTTAGCAGATGAGATTTAAGGAGGGGAATATGGGCAAGAAGATTGTGATTCTAAATGGAAGCCCCAGGAAAGCGGGGAATACAGCAGCTTTGACAGCAGAATTTACGAAAGGCGCAAAAGAAGCAGGAAATACAGTTACAGAATTTTTCCTTGACGGTATGGATATCCATGGCTGCAAGGGCTGCTTTGGCGGTCATAGCAGCAGGGAATGCCCTTGTGTCCAAAGAGATGATATGGATAAAATTTATCCTGCGGTAAAAGAATGCGATGTGGTCGTACTTGCCACACCGTTGTATTACTGGAATATGAGCGGTCAGATTAGGACTGCCATTGACCGCCTGTTTGCATTAGAGGAAGGCGATGGGAATCTCCTGAGAGGGTATGGCAGGGCTTCGGCACTGCTGATGGCTGCGGAAGGAAATGGTTTCGATGATGTGCTTCTTTACTATGACCATTTGATGGAACATTTGAAATGGGAAAACCTTGGGGCTGTACTTGCCGGAGGGAATGGGCATGTGGGTGAGATTGAAGGGAAACCAGAACTTCAAAAAGCCTACGAGCTTGGAAAATCAATTTGATAACTCAATGAAAGGAAATGCTAATTATGAATAAAATCAATTTACCGCAGGCGGCAAAGCTGACTTCTCCGAATCCGGTAAGCCTTGTATGCACACAAAAGCCGGATGGCTCCACGAATCTTGCTACAGTGTCCTGGTGGACATATCTTTCTTTCAATCCGAACATGATCGGGTATGCTATGGCAAAGACTTCTTACAGCGGAGAAATGGTACGGAATAATAAGAAAGTTATCCTTACAATTCCCGGTACAGAAATAGCCGAAGCAGTGATGGGCTGTGGAAGTACTACAGGCCGCGATACGGATAAAGTTGCCCAATTTGGTATTGAACTTACAGAAGTAGAGGGCAGTGACATTAAGATTCCTGTCCATAGCCGTGTGGCAATTGTATGTAGCATGAAAGAATATCACGAGGTTGGTGACCATTACCTGTATATTTGTGATGTAGAACAGGTTTATGGCAATGAAGTGGAGGAAGCCCTGTTTGCATGGAATGGGTATTCCCAAGTGCATCCGGCGAAGTAAGGAGGCTGATTCGATATCATGTTAATAGATAACGCGTTTGTAAAGAGCGTAATCATTATAAAGTAATATAATCAAGGTTTTTACAGGCTTTATGAACCAGATAGGAAAGTGTGAGGGAGGTTGATGACATCGGACGCATAGTAATAGAATTTAATGAGCAGGATTCAGATGCTGTTGAAAAAATAGTGTGTGCGGTGAATCGCCATCCTGCTTTTGAGGAACTGTGGTTAAGCAATGATGAGGTTCTGTGTCTTTCGGAGTTGGAAATTTATCCTGGCCGTAGAAAGGTTTACTGCTATGGAAAGGAAATTGAACTAAAGGCAAAGGAATTTGATCTTCTTTGCCTTTTGGTAGTTAATAAAGGATATGTTCTTACTTATACACAAATTTATGAAAAGCTATGGGGGCAAGATTCTCTTGGCAATGAAAACAATTCAGTGGGCTGTCATGTTCGTAGTCTGCGGAGAAAATTGTATAAGGAATATCCGAACACTCCATTTATAATTCGATGTTTTCGTAGTATTGGATATTGCCTTGAAACAAAATTATAATAAGTGTTACATAGGACGGTTTGAGAATTGGAACCGCATAAAATTTACTGTTTTTAGTGTTTCCCCGTGGAATAACTATATTCACATTTGTATATGTGCATATGGCTATTCCACGGGGGAATTTTTGTACTCAAGAGAATTTAAGGACTTTTTTTGTGCGATTGTGCCGTTGTGTTGAATATTACTTACACAAATTATTCTGCCAAACCTGAAAATCAGACTGTTTCTTTGTACTTGCTATGTTGTTTCAGAGAGAATATTTTATCTTTTCATAACATCTTATGTCAGATTACATTCTGTTAATTTTTCGTGTCGTAACTTGCGTTTTTTTATCGTTTCGATATCGTTTCATTACCGTTTCGCTACTATTTCATTTTATATAATTTCCCCATTGACAAGCTGTTGGGGAAAGGCTGAATTATATGCTGTGTATCCCCGGAAAGGGGATGCCATGAATCTACCACGGGCAGGGACAGGCTTCATGCCTTACATACCAAAACAATATATGCTTTCTGTACATACCGCAGTCCTTGAGGGGATTGCGGTATTTTTTCATTCGACATATTCCCTGCCAATCCCCATAAGTCCACCAATATGCACCACCTTTTTTAAGACGAGCGCACCTGCCTTACGGCGGGTGCGTTTTTTCGTTGTCGGAAAAAGGCTCTTTCTGACATTTTATCAATCCCGTGCGCCGCCTTCCAGTCTTGAATTTTCTGTTTTCAAAAATTTCAGGACTGGAGGAAATCAAAGTGAAAATTAAATATGAATTTGCAGATGGGACAGTGTCGGAAATCGAGGTGGAGGAATCCATCGGTGCCGTCATCATTGAGGACAGGCGGCTGGAGGACAACCTTGCAAGGAAGGAACGCTATCACTGCCATTCGCTGGATGCCGTGGAGTTTGAGGGTGTGGAGTACGGCACGGAAGAAACGCCGGAAGCGATGCTTGCCGCCATGGAAGAGGACAGACGTGTATATGAGGCTTTCCATAAGCTCTCTAAGGTGCAGCAGAGGAGGCTGTTAAAGCTGGCGGGCGGTATGTCAATCCGGGAGATCGCACGGCAGGAAGGCATGAATTTCAGGACCGTGCATGAGTCGGTTGAGGCTGGAAGGAAAAAATTTAAAAAGTTTTTCTGAAAAACACCCCATCAAAACAGCCTCCAAATCTCCGTATAGTGAAGGGCATAAAATCCCGCCCTTTAGAAATCGGAGGTGGAAAGGTGAGGCACACATTGAGGATCAGTGTTTCAAAAGAACCGGCGGCGGAAGGGATCGTGAGCTGCCGCAATGTCTCCGTGAGGGAGCGTTTCCTGCGCTTCCTCTTTGGGGAGAAACAGAGGCTGACCATCATCGTTCCGGGCGGTTCCGTCCGGGAGCTGGCAGTCAGTGAAGTCATGGAAGGAGGAAATGTACATGGGAAAAGTGAAGTTACTGCTTGACGTCATCGGGGATTTACGTTCCCTTGCAGACAGCCTGCAGGCCGTTGCGGATGCGGTGGCGGACAACGATGCGGCAGAGGCGGAGATGACGACCACGAAGGAGCCGGAGGAGACCGGGAAAGCGGGCAAGACAGTGAAATCCGCAAAGAACATGGCGAAGAAGGATGCGAAGGCGGCAAAGCAGGAGCCGGAGGAGAAGCCGCTGACGCTGGAGGAAGTGCGGGCGGTACTGGCGGAGAAGTCCCGCTCCGGACACACGGAGGAAGTGAGGGCGTTGCTGAATAAGCACGGTGCGGATAAGCTGTCAGAGATCGACCCGGCGGAATACCCTGCGCTGCTTGCGGAAGCGGAGGTGTTGTGATGGGGAGACACGCATTACTGTCCGCATCCTCCAGCCACCGGTGGCTTGCCTGCCCGCCGTCTGCGAGGCTCTGCGAGAACTACGAGGATACGGGCAGCGAATACGCACAGCAGGGCACCGATGCCCACAGCCTGTGCGAACACAAACTGAAGCTGTCCCTGGGCATGGACACATCAGACCCTACGGAGGGACTTTCCTTCTACGATGAGGAAATGGAGGAATGTGCCTGCGGTTATGCGGAATATGTCCTTTCACTGGTGGAAGAGGCAAAGAAAACCTGCAAAGACCCGGTGGTGCTGATTGAGCAGCGGCTGGATTTCTCCCGGTATGTGGAAGAGGGCTTCGGCACGGGGGACTGCGTGATCATCGCAGACGGGACGCTGTATATCATCGACTACAAGCACGGCAAGGGCGTGGAGGTTTCCGCCGAGGGGAACCCGCAGATGATGCTGTACGCCCTGGGCGCGCTGGAGCTGTTTGACGGCATTTATGACATTGACACCGTCCGCATGGCAATCTACCAGCCGCGCAGGGAGAACGTCAGCGTGTATGCCATGGCGAAAGATGAGCTTCTCCAGTGGGCGGAGGGAGAGCTTGCTGAGAAGGCGAAGCTGGCCTATGCCGGGGAGGGCGAATTCTGTGCGGGGGAACACTGCAAATTCTGCAAGGCGAAGGCGGTCTGCAGGAAGCGGGCGGAGTACAACCTGGAGCTTGCCAAATATGACTTTGAGATGCCCGCCACGCTGGAGGATGACGAGATCGCGGCGATCCTCGTGAAAGCGGATGAGCTGGCGGCATGGGCGGCAGATGTGAAGGAGTTCGCATTGCAGCAGGCGTTAAGCGGCGTGAAGTATGCCGGATTTAAGGTTGTGGCCGGAAGGTCCAACCGGAAGTACACGGATGAGGACGCCGTGGCGGATACCGTGAAGAAGGCGGGCTTCGACCCGTATGAGCCGAAGCTCTTAGGCATCACGGCCATGGAGAAGCTGCT
>VSNY01000103.1 GCA_009774535.1 Lachnospiraceae bacterium | reverse complement strand
GACGCTGGAAAAATGGCTGCACCAAAACCGCGGCCTGTTGGAAGAGCGCAACAAATTTAAAAAGAAAGCTGCAACGCTGGAAAAACGCTTGAAAAAGGAAAACGGCGGAGCGCTTCCGGAGGAACTGACAAAAATCAAAACACTGGAAAAACAGCTGGAAGATATTACGCTCAAAGACTGGGCAAAGGCATATATCAAACGGCACAAAAACCAGTAAGCGAAGAACCCGGCGGCAGCCGCAGGGGATGCAGGCGCTGCCCATCCGGGATGTTCAGACGGTTTTGGAATCTTAGAATAGGAGTCAGGAAGTAAAATGAACAGAACAGGAAGAAAGAAGCAACATGCAGTTATGGCTTTGATGCTGGCTGTTTTACTGGCGTTTATGAGCTGCCCGCAGATCGCGGCAACGGCTGCGCCCAAAAAGAACAAAGTGGAAGAGCCCGAAAAGGCAACGCTTCGCATTATTTCGACTACAGACCTGCATGGACAGGTATCTACGATGCATTATGACACGGCGAGCGAAAAACCCGGCAGTCTGGCACAGGCTTATACGCTGATCAAAGAAGCGCGCCAGGAAGTTGGCACACGCAATACGATGACGGTCGATACCGGAGATTCCGTATACGGTTATGCGGCCGATTATATTAAAGAACAGTCCGAGGATACCGTACAGCCGATCTATAAGGCTATGGCGCTCGTGAATTATGATGTGATTACGCTGGGGAACCATGATTTTGATTATGGATATCCTTATATTGAGAAACAGCTCGAACTGTCCGGCCTTAAGAACAAATGCGTATTAAGCAATATCCTTTTGGCAGACAGCGGGGAAACGGCATGGAATGAAAGGAAACTGATCTATAAGCAGTTAAAAACAAATAAAAATGAGTCTGTCAATGTAGGAATCGGAATTGTTGGCGTGACCGTTCCTTCGATGTCGACCTATTCCAACTGTAAGGAAGACTTAATTTCGCTGCCGATTGTAGAAACTGTAAAAACGCAGGCTGCGACGCTGAAAGCACAGGGCGCAGATCTTGTGATTGCAGTGGCGCATTCCTCCTTTGGGAGTGCAAATCCGGATAAGGAAAGCGATAACGCAGTCTATGCGCTGACAAAGTTAAAAGATGTGGATGCGGTTGTAGCAGGCCACGGACATAAAAATTACCCGTCAACCGACAGCGCTTCCGCGACATATTACCGTCTGCCGAATGTGGATAAGCAGACCGGACTGATGAACGGCAAGGCAGTTACGATGATTAAAGATCACGGCGCAGGCATTGGTCTGATTGATCTGGAACTTGAGGTAAATGATGACGGGGAAATCAGCGTTGCCAATTCCGCGGCGCAGCTGCGTATGGTAACAAAAGATACGCCGTCCAGTCCGGTAATTGTGGAATCACAGTCTCCGGAGATCGGCGCGGTGGATCAGTCGCTGACGGATGTGATCGGCGTGTTAAATACGAATGATAAGATCAACAGTTATTTTGCGCTGCTGGAAGATAATTACGCGATCCAGCTGGCCAACGAAGCGAAGATCCAATATGGCCTTGCCTATACGGGCGGCGCCGGAAAAAGCATGTATGCGGACAGCCCGGTAGTCGGGATGACTAAATATACGTTAAGCGGCAGTCAGTCTGCAGAAGATAATATCAGCTTAAACGGCACGATTACGATGAAAGATATCCTGAATATGCAGCAGGATAACCATAACAATAATATTGTCTATTGGGTCAGCGGCGCACAGCTGCGCGAACTGATCGAATGGTCTGCAAGCGTATATTCCATGTCAGGCGGTACGATTACCTCGGACGCGGTGCTGCAGCGTTTGTTAGAAGAACGCGGCGCGGCGTCGATCGCGGCTTCGGACTGGCTGGATGACTGGAGTTCCTTTGCCGTTTTTGACGGCGTAGAATATACGATTGACGCCACAAAACCAGCGCGCTATACAAAGTCCGGGGAACAAAGGGACGCTTACGCGAACCGTGTGGTAAGCCTGACCTATAACGGCCAGCCGATTGCGGACGATCAGATCCTGATTCTGGTCAGCCATACCATTCCGGGCAATACCGACGCTACAGGCGTCATTTCCGAACAGAAGTTACTTGGCAAATCAGACCTGGCATATGTAAACCTTGTAAAATTTGTAAAACAGCAGCAGGAAGCAGGCAACCTTTCCGCGGAAACAGATCATAACTGGGAAGTGAAGTTCGACGCCGGGCGCGAGTATGTCGTGCGTTCCAGCGTGTTATCACAGCAGGATGCGGCTATGCGGCAGTGGTTTAACGGGCTGTTAAGTACAGATGAGACATTTGCATACTACCTGGCGCAGTTTATCGAGTCAGGGCAGGAACAGCAGACCGATGCGACTAAGCCGCTGCTCGTCGTTTCTGCAACCGTATCCGAAGAAACGGATCAGCCAATTGAGATTAAAGTGCAGGCCAATGACCGCTCCGGTATTGGACAGCTGAAATGGGCGCCAGGAAAGGAAGCGGCGGACAGCGCCGTTTGGGCGGAAGCTGTCAACGTTACGCGCGGAAGCTTTCCGGTTACCGAAAACGGCATGTATTCGGTTATGGCAGAAGATATTTTCGGCAACCGGACTGTAAAATATATTCAGATTTCCAATATCAATCCGGATCTGGTAATCGCGCCGACGATCAATAAAGTCAGCAACAAAGTATCCGCGCTGACAGGTACGGCGCAGCCTGGGACAATTGTGCATATCGACGCAAACAGCGTGACCTATGAAGTGGAAGCGCTGGAAGACGGCACGTATACATGTACCATTGACCGTCTGCCTGCGGGCAGTACCATAACAGCTTACTGCACGGACGCGGAAGGCAAGATGAGCAAGACTGTTTCAACAACGGTATTTAAAAACGGGCCGGACGCGCCTGTAGTGAATGAGATAACCAATAAGTCAGAAAAAGTGACCGGATATTTTACAGGTTCTTCAGCAACGATTGTCGCGATCGTAGGCTCTGCGGTATATCTGCCTGCATCAGATAAAGCGTTATATGAAAAATCAGATCTGTACAGCAAGTCCAGAGTGGTCAATACCGTGGACTGCACACTGTCCAGAAATAACTTTGAGATGACTCTGCCAATCCAGAACGCGGGTGTATCGGTAAAATTTGTTACGCTTGATAAAGCAGGAAGAAGGAGCGCGACTGTATCTGCGGAAACGGCTGACGCGGCGCCAAACATTCCGGTGATTCAGGAAGTATGCGACGCGGAAGATTACCTGTATGGTCAGGTCACCAATGTCAGCGCCCAGGGAACTGTAAAAGTCGTGACGGGCAACCGTGAGTTTACAGGAGATATCCAGCCGGACGGCACCTTTGCAGTCCAGACAAACGGCTATACGGCAGGCGAGACAGTTACCGTAACGGCAAGCGACCAGAAAGAGGGACAGGCAAGAACGAGCGCCGCGGCCTCCGTCGTTGTAAAACCTTACGGCGAATATGTAACGATGGCAGATACAAGGGTGCAGACCGTATACAGCAACAGCACCGAGATCAAAGGGGATACGCTGCCATATTATGAAGTCAATGTCGTTGTGCGCGGCAGAAGCACCCGTATGACCTTAGACAGCCTTGGACAGTTTACATGTCCTTTGACCGAACAGCTTACGGCAGGCGAAAAGATCTATGTGGTAGCAAGAAGCGCCGGAAAGATTGCGGAAGTGACCGAACAGACCGTAACGGATTATGTACCGGTAGTCACAACACCGGAGACACCGTCCGTGCTGACAAGCGAACTAAATAATTATACCCAGCAGCTGGATATTCTGGCAAAAGAGTTAGGAACCATCGTAGTAAATATTGACGGCGTGGATTATACTTCCCAGACAGGCGTATTTAACCAGGCATACAACGGCTATATTTACTCCATCCAGCTCCCGCCTGCAGCAGCGCAGCAGACGATCACGATACATCTGGTCAATGCAAGCGGCGTATCCAGCGGGACCATCACAGTTGTGAGGACAATGAATGTTTAAAAGGCCCTACCGGAAGCTGATCTACCGGAATAAAGTAAAGATCCTGCTCGTCCAGATTGTAAACCGCAATCTGGGCGACCAGGTAATTGCAGATAATGCCGCATACCTGGTCAGGCAGGCGCTTTCGCGCCTGACGGGGCGGCATTATGTCATACAGCGCTACGATATCCAGAGCGAAGATTACGAAATGGCTAAAACTGCAGATCTGATGATATTTGACGGCGGCGGTCTTATCAAGTACAGACAGGAGGAGTTCCATGCCTACGTTCCGGCGCTGGTGGACTGCGCCCGGGATCATGGTATCCCGGTTTTTTTTAACTGTGTCGGCGTCGAAGGCTATGACCCGGATGACCCGCGGTGCAGACGCCTGGCGGACGCGCTGAATGCTCCCTGCGTGAAAGGAATCACAGTGCGCGACGATCTGGATACGCTGCGGCGGTATTATCTGCATACGGACCAGGTGTTTACCGCGCAGGCCACAGACCCGGCAGTCTTTACGCCGCAGGTCTATGGGATACAAAAAGACATCCGGTCCAAAACGATCGGCCTTGGCATTGTGCGTTCCCGCATTTTTGAAGATTACGGACTTGCACAGATTACCCGTGAATTTCAGCTGGAAATGTGGCAGGGCATTACAAAAGAACTGGAGGCACGCGGCTATGCCTGGCAGTTTTTTGTCAATGGCCTGCGCTCTGATTATGACTTTGCGCGGGAAATTTTAGTATCTATGGGCAGGCAGTCACAAGCCGCTGTGCTGTTAGCCCCAAGGCCCGTAGAAAGCGGAGAACTGGTCGGCACCATTGCTTCTTACGCCGGAGTGATCGCCTGCCGCATGCATGCTAATATTATCGCCTACGCGCTTGGCATTGCCAGTATCGGGCTTGTATGGAATGATAAAATGGTGTTCTGGGGCGACCGTATCGGCTGTCCGGAGCGCTTTTTAAAAAGCACGCAGTTTGAACCCCAAACAATCGTGCAGTGCCTGGAAGACAGCATGTCCAAAGGCGCCCCGCCTTGCCCGCAGGCTCTGAAAGCAGACATTCAAAAACCGCTGAAAAAATTTATCCGCCAGTACGGCGCACCAGCCTGGAAGCAGCGCCGCCGCATACACCTGAAAAAACCGGCAGACTGGTCAAGACGGCTGGTCGCGACCGCTCTGGGCGGCCTGCATCTGCGCTATACAAATATGAACGCCAGAGAAAGTCTTGAAACTGCTATTGGCAATGGCTTTTGCCTGTTTGAAGCAGATATCCGCATGACCTTAGACGGCAGACTTGTATGCGTCAATGGATGGTCGAAAGGTTCCTATGAAAAGCTGGGCGCCTTTTCCAGCGGCGAGGCAGATGTTCCATTCGCGGTTCCCGCGCAGCTGGCGGGCGGACTGGATAGTCAGACATTTTTACAATGCAGGCTGTACGGCAAATATCAGACGATGGATGCGGCGCAGCTGTTTGACAGGATACAGCAGGCGGGAGACGGATGGAAACTGATCCTGGATATCGGCAGGCCGAAAAAAGAAACGCTGGCGGCTATGATCCAGGAACTGCGGGTATTATGTGCGGAAGGTATCGACTGGGAAGCGCATCTGTATCTGCGCCTGCAAAGCAAATATGATGTGGAAACCGTACAGGAGGCAGGACTTCCGGTGCAGGTGATGTATTATATACCGCCGCAGACCGTGCGGGAAGAAAAGCATCTGACACTGGATGCGATTGGCAGGTTCTGTAAAAAACGCAGAATCCAATGGGTGTCTATGCCAAAAGAGGCGCTGGATGCGCAGGTGATGGCGTATTTAAAAACGCAGAAGCTGAAATCGTGCCTGTTTTCTTATAACCGGTATACGGACGTGCTGCAGGCGGTGGAGATGGGAGTTGACTGGATCGGGACTTCTTATTTGTCGCCGGGAGAACTGCATGAGTGGTGGGAAACCGGGTATACGATTGTGGTGCGCTGAGCCGGAAATGAAATTTTTGCGGAGGACAAGCTATGAATGTTAAGATCATAATCAGGCAGTTAGTGAAAATGGCAGTACAAAACGTGCTACTCCCGTTGGTCTATCAGTTAAAAAAACCAAGGCAGATTGAAAAGGGCCTGGTAGTTTTTGCGGATGCGCATCATGACCGTGTGCCGCCCAGTATGCGGCCGCTCGTGCAGGAAATCAAACGGCGCGGAAATATGCGGGTAGTGCAGATCTATGATGATTATCAGCAGATTTCTTCGATGCGGCTGTTTTACCGGATGATGCATTTTATGAAATATTATGCCAAAGCAGAGTATGTGGTGATCTGTGATAACTTTCTTCCGGCAGCTTCGTGTAAAAAACGCAAAGAGACGACCGTAATCCAGCTGTGGCACGGGTGCGGCGCGTTTAAGAAGTTCGGGTATGATACGCCGGGGGATATTCCGGCGTTTTATAAGGGGAATGTATTTCGTAACAGCGATCTGGTAACGGTGAGCGCGCCGGGATGCGTGCCGCATTTTCAAAGCGCGATGCGGCTGCCGCAGGAAGCGTTCCAGCCGATCGGCGTATGCAGGACGGACAAATTTTTCAGCAGGGCGTACCAGAGGCATTGCAGGGAGTTATTTGAGATGACACATCCAAAGGAAAAGGGGAAAAAGGTGGTGCTTTGGGCGCCGACGTTCCGGGGATATCCTGCGGACCCGCAGCTGGATCAGTATGAAGATATTGTAAAAATGGCTGGGGAACTGCCGCAGGACGTGTTCGTGATCATAAAAGTGCATCCGCTGCTGACAAAAAAATATCCGTATGATAACAGCAGCATGACGACAGACCAGCTATTACCGATCGCGGATCTGCTGATTACGGATTATTCGTCGATTATTTTTGAATATAGTATTTACCGTAAGCCAATGCTGTTCTACGCGCCGGATATGGAAGCATACGGCGTGGCGCGCGGGTTTTACCTGGATTATGAAAAGCTGCCCGGGAAGATTGTGACGGAGCCGAAACGGCTTGCTAAGGAGGCGCTGCAGGCGCTTTCTGAGAATGGAGCAGGCGCTGCGGGCCGAAAGATGCCTGCAAGCGGCAGAGATACAGCTGCTGATGCAGAGGGTGTGGAAGCAGTGCAGGCATTTTACGAGACGTATATGTCTGGCTGCGACGGCAAAGTAACGAAGCGGTTAGCGGACAGAATGGGGGCATAAAATCATGGAAGAAAAGAAGAATGTATATGGCGTTGTTCTTGCGGGCGGCGTGGGCGCGCGTATGGGAAATGTGGAAAAACCAAAACAGTTTATGGAAGTGGCGGGAAAACCGATTCTGGTGCTGGTGCTGGAAAAGTTCGTCGTGCATCCGGGATTTGACCAGGTGCTGGTGTTGTCTCCCAAGCCGTGGGTGCGGTATACGCAGGATCTGATTCAGAAATATATCCCGATGAAGGAGCGTGTGACGGTACTGGAGGGCGGCAGTACGAGAAATGAGACGATTATGAATGCGGTGCGCTATCTGGAAGAGCAGGGGGCCTTGGACGAGGATACGGTGATCGTCACGCATGATTCGGTACGCCCGTTCGTGACGCACCGGATTTTGGAAGAAAATATCCGGGCGGCGCAGCAGTATGGCGCCTGCGATACGGTTATTCCGGCTACGGATACGATTGTGCAGAGTGTGTCGCATACGGTAATTTCGGATATTCCGGACCGTTCGGTGATGTATCAGGGGCAGACGCCGCAGTCATTTAAGGCGAAAAAGCTCAAACGCGTCTATGAGTCTTTGACAGAACAGGAAAAAGGGATCTTAACAGACGCCTGCAAGATTTTTGTCATCAAGGGCGAGGAAGTGCGGCTGGTGCAGGGCGAGGTTTCTAATATTAAGATTACGTACCCGTATGACCTGAAAGTGGCGGAATCATTGATTTGTTAGGCGGCTGTATCGTGATATGCAAAAACGGATGCATGCCGCCGGAAGAAATAAAGGGGAATCATGTTAAATACAGTATATCAATTAAAACGTCCGCGTCAGTTTGAGACAGTTTTTAAAAAAGTGGAACTGGATGACGCGCATTTGCTTGTCCGGCCCACGCATTTGTCGATCTGTCATGCGGACCAGCGGTATTACCAGGGGAGCAGGCCGGATGAGGTGCTGCACCGCAAGCTGCCGATGGCGCTGATTCATGAGGGGACAGGCAGGGTGGTTTATGATCCGACCGGGACGTACGCGGTTGGAGAACGGGTTGTTCTGATCCCGAACCTGCCGGCAGAACAGGATGCGGTAATTGCAGAAAATTATCTGTCCAGTTCCAGCTTCTGCGCCAGTGGGAGGGACGGATTTTTGCAGGAATATGTGCAGACGGTTCCGGACCGTGTCATACGGCTGCCGGAGTTTGTGCCAGCGCCTGTGGCGGCGTTTACGGAGCTGGTAAGCGTCAGCTATCATGCCCTTATGCGTTGGCTGCACACGGCGCATGCGCGCAGGAAAGAAGCGGCGGTGTGGGGGGATGGGAACCTTGGGTATATTACAGCGCTGCTGCTGCATGATCTGTGTCCGGATATGAAGCTGTACGTGGTCGGCGTTCATGAGGAAAAGCTGAGTTATTTTACATTTGCAGATGAAACGCTGCTGGCGGCCCGTTTAGAGGAGGACTTTGCGTTTGATCATGCGCTGGAATGCGTCGGCGGCGCGGCGGCGCAGGCAGCGATCCGCCAGATGATCCGGCATATCCGGCCGGAAGGTACGATCGGCCTGCTTGGGGTATCCGAAGAGCCTGTGCCTGTGGATACGCGTCTGGTGCTGGAAAAGGGGCTGCGCATCATTGGCAGCAGCCGCAGCGGGCGGGCGGATTTTGAAGGGCTGCTCGGGCTGTATCATAAGTATCCGGAGATTATTTTGTATCTGCAGAATATTGTTGGAGAGGAATTTGTGGTCAGGGATATCAAAGACATCCGCAACGCGTTTGAGGCAGATATCCACAAATTAATGGGAAAGACGGTAATGATCTGGGATGAGTAAGACAGGTGTGATGAAAAAAGGCATATCGCGTGCCATAAAATTTATAACGTTCCGTATCTGGTTTCGGGGCATTTACAGTTATTTTGCAAAGCGTCCGGTACAGGAAGATAAAGTATTGTTTGTTGAAGTACGGGAACCAGGGCTGTCCGCCAGTTTCCGGCTGCTGTACCAAAAAATGCGCAAAAGCGGCTGCTACTGCATGCATACGCATTTTCTGCATAACGGGTCCGCGGGCAAGTGGGAATATATCAGGCGCTGTTCGGTGATGCTCAAAGACCTGGCAGACGCAAAATATGTTTTTTTAAACGATGGCTGCAATGTGATCGGCAGTATCCCGATGCGCAAAGAAACCGTCTTAACACAGACGTGGCACGCGTGCGGGGCGTTTAAAAAATTCGGATTCAGCACGGCAGAGTTAAAATACGGCGAGACCGCCAAGGAAATGCAGAAGTATCCGTACTATGGCAACACGACTTATGTGACGCTGAGCAGCCCGGATATCGCATGGGCCTATGAAGAAGCGATGCAGCTTTCCGACCGCAGAGAATGCCTCAGGCCGACGGGAGTCAGCCGTACGGATGTATTTTTCCGGGAATCATTTTTGCGGGCGGCAGCCAGCCATTTTGCACAGTGCGTGCCGTTTGCGGCAGGCAGGAAAGTTATTCTGTACGCGCCGACGTTTCGGGGCCATGCGTCGGAAGCTGTTTCTCCGGACTGCCTGGATGTGGAGCAGCTTCGTCAGGCATTAGGCGGGGAGTATGTACTGGTGATCAAGCACCATCCGTTTGTCAGGCGTCCGCCAGCGGTGCCGGATTGCTGCGCAGATTTTGCAAAAGATGTGACAAAGGAACTGTCGATCGAACAGCTGCTTTGTGTGAGTGATATCTGTATTTCGGACTATTCATCGCTCGTATTTGAATATTCCCTGTTTGAGCGTCCGATGCTGTTTTATGCGTATGATCTGGAGGATTATTTTGACTGGCGCGGGTTTTATTATAACTACGAAGAACTGGCGCCAGGCCCGGTCGTGTACACGAATGAAGAAATTATTGACTGGATCATGCATTTGGAGGAACGGTTTGACCGTAACCGGGTTCGTTCCTTTCGGAAACGCTTTATGAATGCGTGCGACGGACACGCTACAGAGCGCATTTTAAGCCTCGTACTACAAAATGAGGAATTGTCCGGAAGCTGATCTGGAATGGCCTTCTTCAATTTTGTGAATATCATATAACAAATAGGCGAATATACAAAAGATAATATACAATATATATAATAGTTATTGGATAAGTGAAAAAAGTATTAGAAAATATGCACTATATAAGAAACAGTGTTAGTTGATATACAGTCGTAAATTCCGACAGAGGAATGGGCGAAGTAGGAGCAGGTACGAAAATAATCATAAAATTCTCTTGTTTTCTGCCTTTTTTTCAGGTATACTATAGAAACAACAACGGTTATAATTTTTAAATTCAGCTTAGGACGCATTTGCGCTTTAAAAATATAGCCATAAATAAAAGTTGAAGGCGACCAGCAGGTGTTGTACACTAATGCATAGGTTGAGAAAGGATAGCGTATGAGAGCAAAAGAAATTACAGATTGTGAAAAAGTTGTCATGAAATGTGTATGGGATAGTGATCATGAATTATCCATGCAGGAAATCACGGAAATGGTTAACACGCAGCATGGTAAGAACTGGAAGACACAGACAGTTTCCACATTCCTTGCAAGACTTGTCAAAAAAGATTATCTTAAGATGTATAGAAAAGGAAGATGTTTCTATTATCAGCCGTTAGTAGATAAAGATGAGTACAAAGATGATGTGTTAAGAGATTATGTACAGTTCTGGAATGAAGGCAGCATGTCCGCATTTATCTGTGGATTATTCGGGAGAGATATACTGAGTGAATCAGAACGTGAGGAATTAAAGAAAAGAATCAGTGAACTTTAATTTCCGGTCAGTTGATCGCTGTCCTGGCGGACTCCGTGGCAAGTACCCTGCTCTTGTAGTGTAGCGGTTTGCCCCGGAGTTTTTTGTTTTTAAAAAAGATCTGGAATTTTAAACGTATGTCAGACCTGCATCGGCGTTTTCAACTCAACCATGTTACTAAAGTAAAGCGTTATGGTTAGGAGAATGGATTTTATGGAAAAGTACAGGAAAATGAAAACAGCTGACAGGATTACAACAACACCAAGTGGATTTGTAGTCGCGCCGGCAAATGGATTGGGGAGAGCAATGACAGAGTTACAATTTATACCAGGCAGTGTTGCAGATGGCACAGTACTTCATGCAGAGGGTTCTTTTTTTCATGAAAATCAATAAAAAGTATCGGAACCTGATGCAGCAAAAATGCAAGCCGTATTATGAATTGGATGATTACAAGATTATTATATTCAAATTTGGTAAACGCAGGATTCCGGTTTTCTATGTGCCGCTATATGGCAGTGAAAGTAAATAATGAACTGACACGCAGCCGCGCCCGCTGCAGGAGCGTCGGGCTGGAGAATGAAAAATGAAGAAAGATGAAGAACTGTGACATGATGGGCGGAACGAAAGAGTGTTCTGCGATTAGGAGGAAAAACAGCCGTATTGTGGGGACTGGTATTTGGGTTTCGCAAGGGGCTGTTTTTTTGTGCTTTGCAGATATATATTTTTTGGGCGACCCGGACGACGCTGCGGGCGGTGGGCCAGGGCTTGTGAACTTGCATGGAAAAACGGAGGAAGGTGGATGAGGAACGGCAGGAGCTGCAGATGTTGGTATCGGATACCTGCCGATTGGAAACCGGGGCAATCTGATCGGATCGTAAGGATTGAGGACGGAAGGATTGTGGGATAAAGGAGCTGGTATCCGGCCGCAGCAATCTTGGAATGGATAGCATAGCCGCACATATCGAATATGAGAAAATGCAGAGCGGCATTATATTTGGAAGCCTGCAGGCTCTTTCCTGGCTGATCTTCCTGTTTGGCGCTGTCAATCTGATCAATACGACGCTTTCCAACCAGATGTCCCGGAAGCGGGAGAATAGTATCCTGCGCTCTGTTGGCCTGACCAGGAAGCAGTTGTGCTGGATGAGTGTCACCGAGGGGATGTGTCATGCGCTTTTTGCGTCGCTTACAGTTTTGCTTCTGGGGCTGCCGCTTTCTATGTCAGTCTGTGAGGAAGTCAGTAAGAAATCCTTTGCCGGTGCGGTTGTCCCATATCGGTTCCCGTTCCTGCAAATGGGGCTGTTCCTCCTTGTGCTGTTTGGTATGGAGGTAGTCCTGTCAGTCTGGATGGTGCGCAGGCAGAAAAAGCAATCCCTGGTAGAACAGATGCGGGCAACAGGTTAAATTTAACTTGGTGAAATATCCTGAGTGATAGACTGGATTTTATACAGCATTTCGCGGCAACAGATAAACATTTCACAGCAATTAAATTGTTTTGATTTATTTAGCAGGCTATAATAAAATGTCAGTCTGTGGCAACTGTAAACGTTTTCTTTTGCTGTTGCCGATATAATAACGAGGAGGTGGCGCATTGATCCGTATTGTAATCTGTGATGATGAAAAGCACATGTCCGATCATATAAGGGCAATGACCTCCGATTTTTTCCGGAAAAAGAACAGGGAGATCCAGCTTCGGACATTTACCAGCGGTGAGGAACTGCTGAATTATGACGGGCAGATTGACATTCTGTTTCTGGATATTCAGATGAAGGGTATGGACGGCATGGAAACGGCAAGGAAGCTCCGAGCTGATAAGTTCCGGGGGTTTCTGATTTTCATTACGGTACTGAAAGAGATGGTATTTCAGTCTTTCGAGGTGCAGGCCTACGATTATTTGGTCAAGCCGCTGGAAGAAAAACAATTTGAGAAAACCATGGAGCGCCTCTTTGCTTCTATGCAAAATGCCGTCGAGGACAGCCTGCTGGTGCAAAAGGGATATGAAGGACGCATCATCCTAAAGAAGGAGATTGTTTTTTGCGAGGTCATAGACCGGAAAGTATATCTGAACCTGGCCTCCGGCGAGGTTGTTGATTATTATGATCGGATCGAAAATCTGGAAACGAAACTGGACAGCCATTTTTTTCGGTGTCACAGGAGCTATCTCATCAATCTGAAGCATTTAAAAGGATATAAAAACGGGACTGCCTGTATGGATAACGGCAAAGAAGTTCCCGTATCACGGCTGCG
>VSNY01000102.1 GCA_009774535.1 Lachnospiraceae bacterium | reverse complement strand
GATATGGATGCGCGTTACATTTACTGTCAGCAGCTGCCCTAATAATCCGATAATCCCTGTGGCCAGCAAATAGATTATTACGCGGACAGCTTTCAGAGTCATTGTTCTTTCATCCGTTTGTTGTGTATGCTGCCGCTGTTTATTTTTATTTTATGATTACGCAGATAGTACAATGTGCCAGCCACGGAAAACTTCAAATCGGAATGCGCTATCATAACAGTCTGGTCTGGATCGCCGTATGTCTGATTCTTGGGAATTTTATAGTGAAAAATGTGCCGCACTATTTTTGTGGATGGTCTTTTTAGGAAAAGGCTGGTACTTTTTCCTTTTATAGCGTCCCGGCGCTGCTGTAAGTTTCCAGCATTTCCATATATACATTCCAGAACGCTTCCAGACTGCCATATTGTAAGAGCATCGTTAAAAATGTACCTGCCAGCAGCAGCGCTATCAGAACGATGACTGTAATACTGAAAGACAATGCTGAACGCGCATGCGGCGACATGGTCTGTTCTCCGCCTTTGGACAACAGAGCAAAGGTAATGCCTAATACGCCGCAAATCAATGAGAGATACGTACAACTGATCGTAGATATTGCGATAATGCTCAATACAACCGCTGCCGTCGTCATTGGTACGGAACGGTGGTCTGCCGGTATCCGGCTGTCTTGTCCATATTGATTTCTATTTCCATCTTCCATCCAAATACTGCTCCTAATGCATAGATTCCCAGATCAAATTGTGGTATGCAATAAAGGTATACTAACATACATTACTTTTTTTACAATCCATTTTTGGTATTTCCAACGGAAAAGGAACATTAGAAGTAACAGTTCAGATCACGCATGGAACTGTTGCAGCCAGAAAGCAATCGTTCCGATTACCGATGGAATGATTGCTTTTTATGTTATTATGACACAAGAGCAGATGCAACAGAATTTTGGTGTAGAAGGGTACCGGGTGGCCGGACTGGAAACAGAAGAAGATGCAGATACACAAGCGGTGTCAAATGCGGTAAAGCAGGCAGTGGATGGATTAGAGCATGTATTGTTTCAGGATTATACAGGATCCATTATGAGACAGAACGAGTATTTGACGCAGAAGGCGTTTTTCTATTATGGAATTGCGGTGCTGCTGTTTATTGTCAGTCTGTTTCATATTATCAATACGATGAACCATATTATTTTATCCAGAAAGCATGAATATGGTATTCTAAGAGCGATGGGCATTACGGATTATAATCTAATGCGGATGATGCTCCGTCAGGGACTTGCATATGGAATTTTGTCCAGTCTGGTTATGATTGTGCTGTATGTGTTGTCACAGGAAGCGGCGGTGTATCTTATGCGGATTTCCAAACTGTTGTGTGTCAGCCTGCAGATCAGTCCGTGGATCATTGTGCTGACGGCAGCCGTGGATATTTTAGTGGGACTTTGTGCGGTAATGATTCCAGCGTATGCGATCATCCGGGAAGAGATGGTTCTACAGATTAATCTTTCTTAATGGAGATAGGCTTTCTTTCATAAATTTTAGTAATTGTTATTGAGTACACAGGTATGAGTTGTTATAATATATGATATTTCATTAAGGAAATATCTGCGTATGATTCTGCTACGCAAAAAAAGCTGGATGGAAGGGATGCTTCGTGTGCAGCTCAAAGGCAGATTTACGGCATACATAAAAGAAGGGGGGAGCAGCTTGAACAGAATACTGATTGTAGAAGATGACAGGGAATTAATGGAGGGCCTGTGCTTTTCCTTTCGGGAGGACGGTTATGAGGTCGTGCAGGCATTCAGTATGCACGAAGCAGAAGCTGTTGTTCGGGATTATACTTTTGACCTGATTTTATTGGACTGGAATCTTCCGGATGGAACCGGATTTGCATTTTTTAAAAAGCTGAGGACGCGTTCGGAAGTGCCGGTCATTATGCTGACAGCGAGGGATGCGGAGATGGATGAGATCCAAGCGCTGAATCTGGGCGTGGATGATTATATCAGAAAGCCGTTTTCGCTTGGCATTTTAAATGCGCGGATGAAAAAGATCCTGCGCCGTAAGGAAGCTCCCGGGGTTTTCCAGGAAGACGGGATTGTGATTGATCAGGACAGTTCCAGAATCTACCGGAACGGCAGAAAAATACAAGTTACGTCGATGGAACATCAGCTGCTTTTGTATTTGATGAAGAACAAGGGACGAATTTTGTCAAAAGAACAGATTCTTGCCCATATTTGGGACAGAAACGGACAATTTCCGGATGATAATATCGTATCCGTTAATATCAGGCGGCTGCGTATGAAGATCGAAGATGATCCGGCAAATCCAAAGTATATCCAGACCGTTTATGGAGCGGGGTACATATGGAGAAATATATGACAGTGATCTTAACCGTTTTTTATTTTTCTGTATTTGCAGTGATTGTACTTGTGATTGCCTGGCGGCATGCGTCTGCCGAAAAGAACAGGCTGTATGAAGCGGCAGGTAGGATTTTAGACGATATTTTGCGCGGCAGAAAAGTGACAGTGCCGGAATTGAAAGAAGGAGAAATCCATGTGCTTTTTACCAAAGCGGCAAGAGTACAGGAAATTCTGCTGCTCGAAGTGGAAAAAGCGGAAGAGGAAAAGAAGCAGGTAAAGATGCTTGTCTCGAATATGTCCCATCAGTTGAAAACTCCTTTGGCGAATATGATGCTGTATGAAGATCTGCTGATCGGAAAAAAATATCATACGGAGGAGGAAAAAGAAAAGTTTTTGAAACAGATGCGGATGCAGACAGAAAAAATTGACTGGATTTTGAATTCTTTGTTTAAAATGGTCAAACTGGAGCAGGATACGATCGAATTTGCAACTGGTGCGTTTTCGATTAAGCATACGCTGGTAGCAGCTCTGTCGGATGTTTTTGAGAAAGCGCTGAAAAAAGATATATCACTGGTCATGGACGAATTTCATGATATAGAACTGATCCATCATCCACAGTGGACGCAGGAAGCGTTTGCAAATATACTGGAGAATGCGGTCAAATACTCTCCAGGCAAAAGCAGAGTTACAATTAACTGCCAGACCTATGATATGTATAGCGTTATCCAGATCAAAGATCAGGGGATCGGCATTCCGAAAGCGGATCAGCAGAAAATATTTTTCCGGTTTTACCGCGGCGTGAATACCAAAGAACAGGAAGGGTACGGCATCGGATTGTATTTATCCAGACTGATTATCGAAAAAGAGAATGGTTATATTACGGTAGAATCAGCGCCCGGCGAGGGAAGCTGTTTTCGGGTATTCCTGCAGAATGTTCCTCCGGTTAGTAAATAACATAACATGTTCATCTGTCTATAGTCTGATGTTGAACTGCTGGATCCGAAGAAAAAACCTGTAAATAATTCACAGGTTTTTTCTTGAAAAATAGATACCCGGTAAATGACAAGCCGATTAGATTACGGCACTTTACTTTAAGAATTCTGAAAAAGAGATAGTTCCATAATAGTCAGCGCTCTTTACGAAGCTTTCCTGAACAGAACTAAGAAAATAGACGCTGTTATATTTGAAATACAGGCTTGGATAATCATAAGAGATGAGTTTTCCTTTTTTATCCATTTTCTTTTTTAAGGTTACCGTTTTGGTTTTTCCAGCGGGAATCGTAACTTTTTTTGTAACCCAATCTGGCTTTTCGATCCTTTTATCTTTGGCAGGTTTATCACCCTCAAACAAGAGATCAGACCAGTTCAGGTCGAAACCCTCAATGGTGATATCAGAGCTGGTATCGTTTTTGTATTTAACACTTAACGTTACGGTTCCGTTTGATACTTTCGCGGATTTTTTTACTGCCTGAAATTTTAATTCCGGCAGCGGCTCTACTTTCAGAGTTCCGCGTTTAAATAATCCCCGCTTATACGTGAGCGTTGTTTTTTTATTTTGCAGCAAGTCTACGGCCCATTGCTGATGGTCGTGGAATTCTGTAAGACGGGCAGTTTTTTCATCTGCGCTTGTAAGAGTGCCTGCGATTGAACTGTCTGATGTACTGATCACACAAGATAGCCCGACAGGAAGTTTCAGGCTGTCTATGTTCACTTTTTTTCGATAGAATTTTTCGCCGTAGAAATCCCCGGCGTAAAAGCTGACGTTGTCTCTGGCATAGACGGTCGTCAGAAACGGGTTGGTGATGGTTTTGGCTGTCGGCATAGCACATACCAGACATACCGCAGTTAATACAGATGCAATTACTTTTTTGATAAGCATAGATCAAATCCTCCTTATTTTGATAGCTTTGATTATACAGAAGGAATCTTACAGAAATGCTACAAAATCAAGAGTGAATTCTTACAATTTTGTAAGGGATATAGAAAAATATGGATGAAAACTGACGAAAATAGTAGACAAAACCGCACGCTTGTATTATACTAATAGTAGAATTGTGCGGAGCACATGGAACGATTACCCAGTGTCCGTGAAATATGCAGCAAAGGCAGGTATTAAATGATGAAAGAATATGGAGATGAACCATTTATTCGTTTTGTGCGGGAAAAGCAGGTAATGGGACGCAATTGGGATATCCGGAAAGGAAGCGTTTGGCCGGACGGGGAAGAAATGTTGTTTGCCGAGCGTGAAGTTATAAAAAAAAGACTGTGGTTATGGATGCCCGATAGTTTTAGTAAGCTCAGTGAGGAGCTTGCGCTGGTCAAATATCCAGATCAAAATTGTCCGGATCTTATTTATACAGATCCGACAACAACAGTGATTGTAAGCTTTACAAAAATGCAAATGGAAGCCGGAAGGGAAACAGAGGCATGTGATTCCATGGAGCGCCAGATCCGGGACGCATATGGGGAGGAAAGCGTTCAGGGAACGGAGATCGTCTATGCCGGTGAGATGGAAATTCCATGTCTGATCAGTGTAACACCTGCGCTGGATGCGGCCGTGTATAACCGGATGTTCTTTTTTTCTTTGGAACATAACGTTTATCTGGGCGTATGCAACTGCCTGGAACAAAGTGACTGGAAAGAGTTATTTGCGCAAATGGTGGCGTCTATACGTGCTGCGTCACAGTAAGGAGCGGTTCGTCAATCAATGAAAAAATAGGGGATGGAGCTATGGCAGATCAAAAGCAGAAAAAGGATACAGAAGGAGAAAAGTCTCCGAAAGAAAATCAAAAGGCAGATCGTAAACAAAAAAATAAGCAGGAAAAAAAACAAGATAAAAAACAAGAAAAACAAACAAAGATGCCCGAGCCAGGGGTGATCGGAGTCGTTACAGGGAGTATGCTGAGCGGACTAGGCTCAGGTAAAGCAGTTGTCGGCGGCAAAGGAGTCAGTTCCAATCAGAATATTAAGAATGCTTATGATAAAAACAGGAATCGGTTAAAATGTTTTGTTGGAGACACACTGGTACTTACAAAAGAAGGCTGTTATCCGATCAAGGAAGTGCATACAGGCGTTTTGGTGTATTCCAGGAATGTGCAGACAGGGGAAGACGGATGGCAGGAAGTGGAGCACATGTCCGTATCCGGTACACATACGATTTATGAAATCTGTCTGGACGGAGAGGAAACATTAAAGACGACGGCATATCATCCGGTATTTATTAAGGGACAAGGATGGGTGAACGCGATTCAGCTGCAGGCGGGAGATCTGGTTGAGACCTTGGAAGACGCCGCAAAGATTACAGATATAAAAAAAGTGCGGTACGAAGAACCCGTGGACGTGTACAATCTGCAGGTTGCAAAATGGGCTTCCTTTTTTGTTTCCAAACGGCAGGCACTGGTTCATAACTGTGCGATGGATCAGGGACTAAGTAAAGACGCGGCAACTGGCTACGAAAAGATCATAGATTTTCGGGAACAAAACGGGATCAACGCGTATGATAAGAGCAAAAAGAATACCGTTGCACATATCCAAGTGGAAGGAAAAAATTATTTTGGCGCAAATTCAAACCTTTTGGTTCCGCCATTAAAAGAAAAAGTATTAGAAAGAAACAGGCGGCTGTTCGGTGAGATCAAGTGGGTTCCTCCAATGGCAAAGCCGCCAAAGCATCCGGGGCGTGCGCAGTCTCTTACTCATGCCGAGGCGTCAGCACTGTTTCGGGTGAGTGAGAATGTAAAACCAATGCCTAAGAAAATTACTATGACAGTTGACAGGGTAACATGCAACTGGTGCCGTAGGGAATTGCCAGTCATCATGAGACACCTGGGAGTTGAGGAACTGGAAATTTATAGCGGGGATTTGGATGAACCGGCAGCGGATCCCAAAAAAAGAGAACCGCTGCTGTTAAAAGCGGCTGATCCTGTTCCTGAATGATTTGGGCGGGAACTTTGAGGAAGACACAGATGTGAATCATATAAGGACATATAAGGAAAGGAAAGAACACATATGGCAATTTATTATGGATCAGATGGGTTACGCGTAGAGAATCCAAGTGAGGGAAAGTTAAAGGAAATTTTTTTTGAGACGGATGCTTCGTACTGGCAACAGGGAAGCGGTGATTCCAGTGTGGAAGTAGATGGGTGCGAGGAATCTTTGCTGTTTTTTTATGATGAGCCATACGGATTTTTTATTATGCGGCATCCGGATTATCTGGTACCTATTGACCGGAATGTGGAAATCGAGACGGTTGCGCATGATGTTGGCGGAGAACCGATGAAGATTCCGACCTGCAGTTACGTAGACCGTGAAACGGCTTATAAGATTGTCAAAGAGTTTGTGGATACGGGTAAGATTCCGGCGTTTGTAGAGTGGGTGGATCTGTACGATATTGAATTTGATCATGACTATTCTTAATCTTGCAAACTGTTAAAAAGTATGGCAAAAAACACAATTATTATGAAATTATTAGTTGCCAAAACAATAAATTTGTGGTATTCTGAATTCAACAGTTGAGTCTTACATATTTTAAGACGTTTTATTTTTTTTGAAAAGATTGTTAAATTTTTAACATCTTATTCACGACAAGTTTGTAAAGGAGACGAGAAAATGGCAAACAAAGTAGTTTTAGCAGGCGCATGCCGTACTGCAATCGGTAAAATGGGTGGAGCATTAAGCAATACTCCGGCAGCAGATTTAGGTGCAATCGTAATTAAAGAAGCATTGAATCGTGCAGGCGTAAAACCTGAACAGGTTGATGAAGTATTAATGGGATGCGTAATCCAGGCGGCACAGGGGCAGAACGTAGCACGTCAGGCTTCCATCAAAGCCGGTCTGCCGAACGAAGTTCCGGCGGTTACATTGAATGTGGTATGCGGTTCTGGTCTGAAATGTGTCAATGAAGCAGCAGCTCAGATTCTTTCAGGACAGGCTGATATTGTGGTTGCAGGTGGTATGGAAAATATGTCTATGGCGCCTTATGCTATGACGAAAGCTCGTTTTGGTTATCGTATGAACAATGCGACGATTATCGATACAATGGTAAACGACGCGTTGACAGATGCATTTAACCATTATCATATGATGATCACAGCAGAGAATATCTGTGAAGAATATGGCCTTACAAGAGAAGAACTGGATGCGTTTGCAGCAAACAGCCAGCAGAAATGTGAAAAAGCAATCGCTGAAGGCAAGTTTGATGATGAGATTGTTCCGGTACCAGTAAAAGTAAAGAAAGAAATCGTAGAATTCAAGAAGGATGAAGGCCCGCGCGCAGGCACAACAGCAGAAAGCCTTGCAAGCTTAAAGTGCTGCTCCGGCAAACAGGGCGGTCTTGTAACAGCTGGTAATGCATCCGGTATCAACGATGGCGCAGCAGCTATCGTAGTAATGAGTGAAGAAAAAGCAAAAGAACTTGGTGTTACACCGATGGCAACCTGGGTAGCAGGCGCGCTTGGCGGCGTAAGGCCGGAAGTAATGGGTATCGGCCCGGTTGCTTCTACAAAGAAAGTACTGGCTCAGACAGGTCTTTCCATTGACGATATGGATCTGATCGAAGCAAACGAAGCATTTGCAGCACAGTCTGTTGCAGTTGCAAAAGATCTTGGATTTAACATGGACAAGGTAAACGTAAACGGCGGTGCAATCGCACTTGGACATCCGGTAGGCGCTTCAGGATGCCGTATCCTTGTTACATTATTACATGAAATGCAAAAGAGCAACGCAAAGAGAGGTCTTGCTACTTTATGTATCGGCGGTGGCATGGGCTGCTCTACAATTGTTGAAAGAGATTAATGATTTTTGGAAAGATTTTAAGAATTTTTCTATAGGAAACAGATTTACCCGGAGCAGCTTTCGTTTCGGGTAAATTCCTATATACAGTTAAAATATTTAAGGAGGAACTACAACAATGAAAGTAGGAGTTATCGGAGCAGGAACCATGGGTTCCGGAATCGCACAGGCATTTGCACAGACAGAAGGATATGAAGTATGCTTATGTGATATCAATGAAGAATTTGCGGCAAACGGCAAGAACAAAATTGCGAAAGGTTTTGAAAAAAGAGTTGCAAAGGGCAAAATGAACCAGGAAGATGCTGACAAGATTCTTTCTAAGATCACAACTGGCGTGAAAGATATCTGCACAGACTGCGACCTGATTGTAGAAGCAGCTTTGGAAGTAATGGATGTGAAAAAACAGACATTCAAAGAATTACAGGATATTGTAAAAGCAGACTGCATGTTTGCAACAAATACATCTTCTCTGTCTGTAACTGAAATTGCAGCTGGCCTTGACAGACCTGTGATTGGTATGCATTTCTTTAATCCTGCTCCGGTTATGAAACTGATCGAAGTCATCCAGGGTGAAAACACACCGGATGAAATGAGGGACAAAATCGTAGAGATTTCCAAAGCAATCGGCAAGACTCCGGTTGAAGTAAAAGAAGCCCCGGGCTTTGTTGTAAACAGGATCTTAATTCCGATGATCAATGAAGCAATCGGTATTTACGCTGACGGCGTAGCATCTGTAGAAGGCATTGATACAGCAATGAAGCTGGGCGCTAACCATCCAATGGGGCCTCTGGCGTTAGGCGATCTGGTAGGTCTTGATATCTGCCTTGCAATTATGAACGTGCTGTATGACGAAACAGGCGATCCAAAATACCGTCCGCATCCATTATTAAAGAAAATGGTACGTGCAGGCAAATTAGGTATGAAGACAGGCAAAGGCTTCTACGATTACAGCAAATAATCTGCGATACATAGGATCTGCGGAATAAAAAACACACAGCCGTCCGGCCTGGACGGCTGGGCAGAAAGATATCAGAATAAAGAGCAGGCTGCAGGCAGGGAAGGTACCAGCGTGCAGGAAAATTTCCGAACACATGCAGCCTGTGCAATTAAGTAAATGGAGGAGTAAGAATCATGGATTTTTCTTTAGATAAGAAACATGAAATGGCGAGGACTTTATTTAAAGATTTCGCTGAAACAGAAGTAAAGCCTCTTGCTCAGGAAGTGGATGAGACAGAGGCATTCCCGGCAGAAACAGTTGCAAAAATGGCAAAGGCAGGCTTTTTAGGCATTCCGGTACCGAAGGAATACGGCGGACAGGGATGCGACCCTCTTACATATGTAATGTGCGTAGAAGAATTATCCAAGGTCTGCGGCACAACAGGCGTTATCGTATCTGCACATACTTCCCTGTGTATCGACCCGATCATGACCTATGGTTCCGAAGAACAGAAGAAAAAATTCGTAACACCGCTTGCAAAGGGTGAAAAACTCGGTGCATTCGCGCTGACAGAGCCAGGCGCTGGTACAGATGCGCAGGGCTGCCAGACAAAGGCTGTTCTGGAAGGCGATGAGTGGGTATTAAACGGCTCTAAATGCTTTATCACAAACGGTAAAGTGGCTGATGTATATATCGTAATCGCGATTACAAGCGTTACTGAAGACAAGAGAGGCAGAAAGAAGAAAAACTTCTCTGCATTTATCGTAGAAAAAGGCGCTCCGGGATTTTCTTTTGGTACAAAAGAAAAGAAAATGGGTATCCGTGGTTCCTCTACCTATGAATTGATTTTTGAAGACTGCAGAATTCCAAAGGATGCGCTCCTTGGACCAGAAGGCAAAGGCTTCCCAATCGCAATGCATACACTGGACGGCGGACGAATCGGTATCGCTTCCCAGGCGCTCGGATTGGCAGAAGGCGCATTGGAAAGAGCTATTGAGTATACAAAAGAAAGAAAACAGTTTGGCCGCTCCATCGCACAGCAGCAGAATACACAGTTTAAGCTGGCTGATATGGCAGCGCGTATCGACGCAGCGAAGTTCCTCGTATACCGTGCCGCTGTAGCAAAAGCAAACCAGAAGGTATATTCCGTAGAAGCTGCAAAGGCTAAATTATTCGCAGCTGAGACTGCTATGGCAGTTACAACCGAAGTGGTACAGTTATTCGGCGGTTACGGCTACATCCGTGAATACGATGTAGAGCGTATGATGCGTGATGCTAAGATTACAGAGATTTACGAAGGAACATCCGAAGTTCAGCGTATGGTTATCTCTGGTGCATTATTAAGATAACAGCAAATCAGAATAGAATATAAGGAGTGAAACTACCGTGAAAATCGTTGTATGTATTAAACAGGTGCCAGATACCAAAGGCGGCGTGAAATTTAACCCGGACGGTACACTGGATCGGGCAGCTATGCTGGCGATCATGAATCCGGACGATAAAGCAGGGCTGGAAGCAGCTCTTAGAATCAAAGATGAAACCGGCGCAGAAGTAACTGTTGTTACAATGGGACTTCCAAAGGCCGATGATGTGCTTCGTGAAGCAATGGCAATGGGCGCGGACAAAGCAATCCTTGTAACAGACAGGGTATTAGGCGGCGCAGATACATGGGCTACTTCTTCTACCATTGCAGGAGCATTAAGAAATATTGACTATGATCTGATTATTACCGGACGTCAGGCGATTGACGGTGATACGGCACAGGTTGGACCGCAGATTGCAGAACATTTGGATCTGCCGGTAATTTCCTATGCAGAAGAATTAAAAATAGATGGAGACTCGGTTGTCGTAAAGAGACAGTATGAAGACAGATATCATGAACTGAAAGTAAAGATGCCGTGTCTTGTAACCGCACTTTCTGAATTAAATGTTCCTCGTTATATGACACCAGGCGGAATTTTTGACGCATACGATGAAAAAGAAGTAACTGTATGGGGAAGAAAAGACTTAAAGGATCTGGATGACGCAAATATTGGTCTGAACGGTTCTCCTACAAAGATCGCAAAAGCATCTGACAAAGTACGTAAAGGCGCTGGCGAGAAGGTTACACTGGATGCGACAGAATCCGTGGCTTATATCATGGGTAAGTTAAAAGAGAAACATGTAATCTAATAAGATGAAGGAAAGTGGTGAAAAAAATGGGTTTAGAAGAATATAAGGGCGTATATATCTACGCACAGCAGGTAGATAATGAATTAAGCAGTATTGCCTTTGAATTAATCGGAAAAGCAAAAGATCTTGCAAAAGATTTAAATACAGATGTAACAGCCGTTCTTCTCGGATCAAATGTAAAAAACCTTGCTGATAAACTGGCGGAATATGGCGCTGATAAAGTTATCGTTGTAGATGACCCGGCACTTGAAGTATACAAAACAGAACCATATGCACATGCATTGTCTTCTGTTATTAACGAATACAAACCAGACATTATGCTGGTAGGCGCTACCGCAATCGGAAGAGATTTAGGCCCTACCGTATCCGCAAGGGTTGCAACTGGTCTGACTGCTGACTGTACACAGCTGGAAATCGGTGATTTCCCGTTAAAGGCTGTAGAAGGCAAAGAGCAGAAACACAACCAGTTACTGATGACACGTCCTGCATTTGGCGGCAATACGATCGCTACAATCGCATGTCCGGATAACCGTCCGCAGATGGCTACCGTACGTCCTGGCGTTATGCAGAAATTAGAGCCGGTTGCTGGTGCAAAGGCTGAGATTATTGAATATAATCCTGGATTTGAAGTAAACCACAAATATGTGGAAATCTTAAATATTATCAAACAGGCTAAGAGCGCGGAAAATATTATGGATGCAAAAATCCTTGTTTCCGGCGGCCGTGGCGTTGGTTCTGCAGAAAACTTCAAGATCTTACAGGATCTTGCAGATGTGATGGGCGGAATGGTAAGCTGTTCCCGTGCCGTTGTAGAAAACGGCTGGAAGCCGGTAGACTGCCAGGTAGGCCAGACAGGAAAGACCGTACGTCCGAACGTATATTTTGCAATCGGTATCTCCGGTGCGATCCAGCACGTGGCAGGTATGGAAGAGGCTGATATCATTATTGCGATTAACAAAGACGAAGATGCTCCGATCTTTGACGTTGCTGATTATGGTATCGTTGGCGATCTGAACAAGATTGTTCCGGCTCTGACAGCTGCTTTAAAGGATGAACTTGGGAAATAATAGAAAACATTACGCCAGGTGCAGTGTGAAACGCTGCACCTGGCGTTTTTGTGTCGGATTTGGCAATGCGGTTTGCTGCTGTAAGCGCTGCTGCCGAGGAAATATGACTCTGCCATTTATAATTACCGGCTGCAGTATATTTGGATTGCTTTTGCCGCAAATACGGCCGTTCCGTCTCCGCCTGCTTCGTCTATATTCTCTGACATGCTGCCTTCGCTTGCATACATTTCTCCAAGTGAAGCCAGAATTTCTTTTGAACATGTATAATAATAGTTAGAAATATAATCCTGAAGCTTTTTTACCATTTCCTGTGCAGGCCCCTTCCCAGGATCGTCTTCTTTGATTGCGCCGAATTGCGCAAATACTTCTAACAGCCCGCGTGCAATCTGCTGTCCTTCCTGCACGGTGCGTCCTTCAGATTTTTGCTCGTACTCCTGGTATTCTTTTGTATGTCCCCAGGATTCTTTTGCCTGTTTTGCGTATGCATCCATTTTTTCTGTATCAAATGCTGTAAAATTCATATGATTCACTCCTGTCGTTTTTATTGTACGGGCAAGGCGGATCAGATTTTCCAAATGCTCCATTTTCATTTCCAGCAGTGTGATTTGCTGTTCCAGTGCCTTTTCGCGGTCAAAGCCGGGACTGTCCAGGATGTCTCGGATATCTTTGAGCGGAAATTGCAGTTCTTTGAAGAGCAGGATGCATTGTAAGCGTTCTAATTGTGCATCGTCATATAAACGATAGCCGGCGTCTGTGACTTCTGCAGGATGCAGCAGGCCGATCTTATCGTAATGATGGAGCGCACGTATGCTGACGCCTGTCAGATTGCTGATTTTATGCACAGTCATCATGATCTTTCCCTCCCTCGTGTAAGGGTATTATAAACTATGACGTTGTGTTAGAGTCAAGAGGAAAATAAAAAATTTTGTGATTTAGATAGGGGGGATTTTATGGCGGTTCGGACGAGACTGGGGG
>VSNY01000101.1 GCA_009774535.1 Lachnospiraceae bacterium | reverse complement strand
GTGTTTGCAAAATTAATTTGTATTTTTTTAAGTACAGAAAAAACTGTAAAAATTTTAAAAAGATATTGTAATAAATAAAAAAAAAGAGTATAATGATAACGCAACGATAAAAAATGCCCACTTTGGGTAAAAAATGTGAGGAGGATGATGATGAAGAAGAATCTCATTAAAAAAGTATTTGCGGTTTCGTTGTCAATCGCTATGGCTTGCTCTTTATTACCAGCAGCCAATCCAGTGACTGCATCCGCAGCAGCACCGTATGTTTCTTTAAAGACTACTTTTAAGACATTAAAAGTAGGTCAGAGTTATAAAATGACTCTGAAGAACAATACAGTGAGCTGGAAGATCAAAAAGGTAGAAACTACCGACAAGCCGATCGCTACTGTTTATGGCAAAACAACAAGTTCTGTCATGATCAAAGGTAAGAGCGAGGGACGGGCAACAATCAGAGTTAAACTTAAGACAACTAAGAGAAAGAAAAACAACACAAAGACTCTGAGATGTCGTGTGAAGGTAGTGACATCTACACCTTCTACAGTTGATCCGACGCCAACCCAGACAGACGCAACTGTAACTACTCAGCAGGAATTGACGGATGCATTAGCAAACACAAGCATCACAAAGATTACAATTAAGCCGGCAAGCGCTGTAAACTTTACAATTCCTAGCGGAACATATTCTAACGTTGACCTGATTGTTGATGCTCCACAGTCTGACATTACAAACAGCGCAACATTCAAGAGCATCACAGTGGAAAACATCAAACCTGAAACATGGACAGAAAATGGTGCAGGCAATGCATTTACATGGAAAGCTTCCAACGGCAGACTTGTTGTTGGCAAAGGCGCTTCTGTAAGAGCAATCAGCATTCCTACAGCATCTAAAGTTGCTATTCATGTTCAGGAAGGTACAGTTGCAGCAATTAACGTTACTGCAAAAGCTGAAATTTCACTTACTGGCAAATTAGCAGAAGGCGCAGCGGCAATCGCTATTTCCTTCTCTGGTGCAGCAACAGATGCGAAGTTAACAACAGCAATCAAGGTTGCAGTTAAAACACAGGCTAAGATCGCAGCAATCTTTGAAAAGGGTGCTGAAGACAGTACAATTAAACTTGATGCAGCTAATATCTCTGTAGATATTACAAACAATACTACTAAGGCTATTGAAGTTACAAAGAACAACAATACAAAGCAGTCCGTTTCTGCTGGCCATAAGGGTACTGTTTCTGCTGTAGCAACACCTACAAATCCTGGTGGATCTTCTTCAACAAATGGTGGTTCTTCAGGTGGAACATATAAGCCGGCTACAACTAATTCTATTAATACAGGAAGTAGTATTAAGATCAAAGAGATCAATGGAACAGTAACAGATTCAGCTATTTCTGTTGCAAGCAAAGCTGCTATTAATTTTACTATTTCAGGAGTTAAAGCTAATACACCTGCTGCTATCGAGTATAATATTGTTGCAGTAGGTGAAAAAGATGGTAAAGATTGGAGAACATCTGTTGGTGGAACTGGCTGGAAGAAGATGGATGTTAAGTATACGACTGTAAATAATAAACAAGAAATTGATTACTGCTATAAGGAAATCAATGCAGTTTTAGAAGATCTTCCTATGGATCTTACGTTTGAAGTTCAGTTTAGAGTTGCAGAAACATCTACGGCTGCTGCAAGTAGTGCAGTTAAAACTGAATTTAAGATTACTTTGAGTGGAGATGGAAAATTTGATTTTGGAGATAAGTCAGTAAATTTCTAGTCAAACGTAATAGTTAATAAAATAACACAGACAACATTTGATATTGTCTGTGTTATTTTTTATTAGCGTTATATCGTAAACGGTAATAGTGAGTACCTATACAAAATTAATGTCTCTAAGTCAGCAGATGCTTCATATATCCATAGACTTTCCATCCATTTGCTTTTGCTGTTTCCGTGACGCTGTAGCAAGAAGACGGTCTCATGTTACATGGAATAATCTAGATTGCTTGCAGCGATGATCTTGACATTTCCTATTCTCTTTGCTATATCAATTTTCCGAGTTCCCATTCCCGGCGCATTTTTTCTACCTCATCATATGTCCACTCTGGAATAATTGAGAGGATAAATTCCGTTGTCCCTCCATTTTCCATCAAACGCTTCACAATCTGTCGTTTTTCGGCTTCATGTATTTTTTTCTCAGCTTCAAGTTGTTTCTTCATTGCTTCTTTTTGTTTCCGTTTCTCCTGTCTGTAACGCTTGGCAGCTTTCTGTTTTTCTTTTTCATATGCATCCGCCGCCTGTTTGAGTGCGGCCTGTTTTTCTTTTTCAGCTTCTTTCCAAATCAGTCCTTCAAACTTATTCATACAGATCATCCTCCTTATGATATCTGACATGCTGGCATCAATTACTTTATCTGCGAATGTATACAGCCCTGCCAACACAAACATTTGCTGTTTCCGTTCTCTTATTTCTTCTGCAAGCTCCAGCAGCTCCACAATTTTTTTCTCTTTCTGCTTTTGTTTCCTATAGGAAAGCGGCAAAATAATAAACTGCATCAGCTCTTCCTCAGTCAGCCGATTTGCGGAGTGGATTTTTGTTTTCAGACGCTGATAAATTCCATCACCATCCAGTTCGCTTAGAAAAGCGGTTTCCACGCGCATCTTTAAAACTCCGATCTCATATACGTCCATTGTCTGGTCTCGATACACGTCTCCAGTATAAATAATGATGACCCGCAGCAGGGGGCATTCCTTTTTCTCATTCCGGTAGCGGTTGACAATCCCAGTAACATAATTCAGGTATTTGACTTTATCTTCTTTTTTATACTTGCTTTCATAATCAACGATTGCCACTGACTGGTCGGCAAGCTGGAACAGGTTGTCCAGACGCAGTTCATTGGCTGTGATTGCGGGGATATTGGTCGGTTCTGCCCGGATAATCCGTGGGAGATCCAGTCCGTATACACGGAATGACTTGCCTTTGAACAACCCGGCAAGCACTTTGCTGGTGATGTCTTTGTTCTGGTAAGCAATCGGAGACTTCGCGTCTTCTTTTTCTTTGCCCATATCTTCTTCCTCCTGTATTCTGCAGGAGCCGTTCGGAAAACTCCTGCTTTTAAATATAAAATATGAAAGCATGGATTTTCTAGTTTGACTGTAATGGCGCTGCATATGCCTTACTTAATAGAATTGTCATTTGACGGGAGTTTCCCTTTGGCATACAAAGCCGCTGCTTTGCATGAAGAAAATATGCTTTGTGTGGATTATAACATAAGAACTTATGAAACGCAATCTGTTTTGATAAAAGGCGTGTCATAATCTTCTTGTAATTCTTCATAAAATGTCTGATTTACGTATTAAAAAAAATTTACACAGAATTTTTGAAACGCCTTTGATAAAAGAATACAGGCCTATGTTACATGAAATAATTTAGGGTGTTTGCAGCGATGATCTTGACATCTCCTATTCTTTTTGCTATATCAATTTTCCGAGTTCCCATTCCCGGCGCATTTTTTCTACCTCATCATATGTCCATTCCGGAATAATTGAGAGGATAAATTCCGTTGTCCCTCCATTTTCCATCAAACGCTTCACAATCTGACGTTTCTCTGTCTCATACATTTTCTTCTCGGCTTCATGTATTTTTTTCTCAGCTTCAAGTTGTTTCTTCATTGCTTCTTTTTGTTTCCGTTTCTCCTGTCTGTAACGCTTGGCAGCTTTCTGTTTTTCTTTTTCATATGCATCCGCCGCCTGTTTGAGTGCGGCCTGTTTTTCTTTTTCAGCTTCTTTCCAAATCAGTCCTTCAAACTTATTCATACAGATCATCCTCCTTATGATATCTGACATGCTGGCATCAATTACTTTATCTGCGAATGTATACAGCCCTGCCAACACAAACATTTGCTGTTTCCGTTCTCTTATTTCTTCTGCAAGCTCCAGCAGCTCCACAATTTTTTTCTCTTTCTGCTTTTGTTTCCTATAGGAAAGCGGCAAAATAATAAACTGCATCAGCTCTTCCTCAGTCAGCCGATTTGCGGAGTGGATTTTTGTTTTCAGACGCTGATAAATTCCATCACCATCCAGTTCGCTTAGAAAAGCGGTTTCCACGCGCATCTTTAAAACTCCGATCTCATATACGTCCATTGTCTGGTCTCGATACACGTCTCCAGTATAAATAATGATGACCCGCAGCAGGGGGCATTCCTTTTTCTCATTCCGGTAGCGGTTGACAATCCCAGTAACATAATTCAGGTATTTGACTTTATCTTCTTTTTTATACTTGCTTTCATAATCAACGATTGCCACTGACTGGTCGGCAAGCTGGAACAGGTTGTCCAGACGCAGTTCATTGGCTGTGATTGCGGGGATATTGGTCGGTTCTGCCCGGATAATCCGTGGGAGATCCAGTCCGTATACACGGAATGACTTGCCTTTGAACAACCCGTCAAGCACTTTGCTGGTGATGTCTTTGTTCTGGTAAGTAATCGGAGACTTCGCGTCTTCTTTTTCTTTGCTCATATCTTCTTCCTCCTGTATTCTGCAGGAGCCGTTTGGGAAACTCCTGCTTTTTCGTTTCAATTATTTCAGCATGGATTTTCTGTTCTGACGACCGTAAAGGCAATTGCATACGCCTTACTTATAGAATTGTCATATGACGGGGGTTTCCCTCTGGCATACAAAGATTTTGCTTTGCATGAAGAAAATATGCTTTGTGTGGATTATAACATAAGGTCTTATGAAATGCAATCTGTTTTGCGAAGAAGATCTTTTGCCTGATTCTGTAGAAAAAAGCAAATTTACAAAAGATTTATAATATTTCTCCCCTAAAGTGGTTTTGCAAACGGTAAAAGTGTGCTAGAATAAATCGTTATAAGTGGCAATATCAGCATTTTTTATCATAAAGGAGAACATATGGAAAAATCAAAGGTGTACTATACAACGTTTAAGACAACAGGCCAGGAAAATCTGCTGCAGAAACTGCGCAGGCTGATGATTACAGCGGGCATGAAAGAGATTGATTTTACTGGCAAATATGCCGCGATTAAGATCCATTTCGGGGAATACGGCAATCTGGCATTTTTAAGGCCGAATTATGCGAAGGTGATGGCGGATCTCGTAAAGGAATGCGGCGGAAAGCCGTTTTTGACGGATTGCAATACGCTGTATGTAGGCAGCAGGAAAAACGCGCTGGATCATATTGAGACGGCGTATCTGAATGGATTTCATCCTTATGCGACAGGGTGTCATGTGCTGATTGGAGACGGGCTGAAAGGGACGGATGAGACGCTTGTGCCGATCAATGGGGAATATGTAAAGGAAGCGAAAATCGGAGCAGCGGTTATGGATGCGGATATTTTACTGTCGCTGACGCATTTTAAGGGACATGAAATGGCCGGATTTGGCGGGGCGCTTAAAAATATTGGTATGGGCTGCGGTTCCAGGGCTGGTAAGATGGAGATGCATAATGATGGTAAGCCGGTCGTTGCAGATCCTGATGGATGTATCGGGTGCGGCAGCTGCCAGCGGATTTGTGCGCATGAAGCG
Source organism: Lachnospiraceae bacterium (assembly GCA_009774535.1). Classification (GTDB taxonomy): domain Bacteria; phylum Bacillota; class Clostridia; order Lachnospirales; family Lachnospiraceae; genus Eubacterium_J. Next base: position 7,872 of record VSNY01000101.1, on the reverse strand, counting down.
CCGATCATCGAGAATGGGAAGGCGCGGATTGACCATGACCGATGCGTGGGCTGCGGCAGATGTCTGGCTGTCTGTCCAAAAGATGTGATCCAGCCAAGCTCCGGGTCTTCCGTGAAGAGCCTGAACTGCAAAATGGCGGAATATAGTCTGGCTGTCTGCAAGGGAAGGCCGCATTTTCATGTGTCTTTGATCTGTGATGTATCGCCGAATTGTGACTGCCATCCGGAAAATGATATTCCGATTATTCCGGACGTTGGTATGTTCGCTTCTTTTGATCCGGTTGCACTGGATGTAGCCTGCGCGGATGCGGTGAACCGGATGCCAGTCATTGATGGAAGCGTGCTGAGTGACAACCTGAACGAAGATGCGCATCATGGGGAAGGACATGATCATTTTCATATGACGCACCCGGATACGGAATGGAAGTCCTGTATCGAACATGCGGTTAAGATCGGGCTGGGAAATGACGAATATGAGCTGGTTACGATCTGATTGCGTTAGGATGCTGCTGATCTGACCAGTTATCACAGATACCACAGAGGATCGAAAGTACAGATGAGGTTTTGTGCAACAGTTTAAGCAGGTCTGCGCATTTCCAGCAGCAGTTCAATGGGGTATCTGAGCTGTTACGGTTTTGTGACAGAGAGGAAAGAAAAGGCAGGACAGGGAATTGAGGGAAAAATTTGGTTTTAAAGAATTGGAGAATGATATTTTACTGGAACGTTTCCGGACAATGAGTCAGCCGACGCTTGTGTCGAAGGCAAACGGACTGAGCGGAAAACTGTATATTGCGTCGGAGATGGATCAGATGGACAGCATTGGATGTGATTGTGTAGCAGCCTGTGTAAATGATATTGTCGCGCTGGGAGCGCAGCCGCTGTTTTTCTATGCCAATATCTCCTGTGTGCGTCCAAGAGCAGATAAAGTGCGGTTGATTGAAGATGGGATTACCAAAGGGTGTGAACAGGCAAAGATCCAGTTCGCAGGATGTGAAATCGCAGAACTGCCGGATAAGTACGCGTTTGATCAATACGATCTGGTCGGCTTTCTGGTCGGGATCTTAGATGGCAAGAAAAAAATCGGCGGCTCCAGACTTGCGAGCGGAGATGTGATTATCGGGCTTGCGTCGGACGGCTTACATAACAATGGATATGTACTGGCCAGGAAGCAGCTGTTTCTTACCAAAGGGACGATGGAAGTCCATTATGATATGCTGGGCAGCACGCTTGGGGAACAGCTGCTGCGGCCAACGAAAATGTATCAGGCGTGTATGGAGCATTTGCTGGAAGCGGGGATCGAGGTAAAGTCCTGTGTTCAGGTCGCTCACGGCGGGCTGGACCGGGCGCTGCGTCTGCTGCTTCATGAGCAGTACGGCGCAGTGGTTAAGCGCAGGACGGATTCGATACCGCCGTTATACCAGATGCTGCACAGAGATGGAAATATTGATATCCAGCAGATGCGTCAGACATTTAATATGGGCATCGGTATGTTGATGGTCGTATCAGAAGATTTGTCCGCCCGGGCGGCCGAATGTCTGGAAGAGGCGGGGGAAAGCCCGATATTCCTTGGTCTGGTTGAGACGGAACGGGATCTGATCCGATATCTGGAGTAGGAAAGGAGCGAATGGATGAGCTCACAGGCTAGACTCGAAAATGTATTAAGGGATATACATGTAATGATTTCCAAAAGCGAAGTGTATGATACCGACCGGATTATTGTCAGCAAGCAGGATATTTTTAACCTGATCGACCGATTGAACGCCAGTATTTATGAGATTATGGATGAATATGAGCTGACACAGCAGAGCAGGGATCGGGCAATCCGTGAGAAAAAAAAGGAAGGCGATAAGATTATCTGGGACGCCAGCCGCCAGGCGGAGGATATCTATGCGGCGTCAGTCTTATATACCGAAGAGGCGCTGAACCACCTGAATGTCATGGTCAATGAAGCCGATGCGACCGTTGACCGGATGTATAAAGAATTCCGCAGGAACATTAAGAACCAGCAGGAAACCATACGGGAGAACCAGCTGGAGTTAAAGAGCCAGCTGCAGCTTTTGGCCGATACGGAGAAGTACTTAAGGCTGATTGAAGAACGCAATCGTGAAATTGAGCGGGAGAGGGCAGAGAAAAAAGGCAGAAAGACACTTGAAAATTTTGGTGAAAAGCATTCCGTAATCAAACCGGAGATTAAAATTAATGAGGATTATTTCCGCAAGGCTGGTATCCCGATTGAAAAAGACGATGAAAAGCCTGCGGATGACGAATATATGGAACCGCTTGAAGATGAAGGAGTGATTGAATCCACGCTGAAAAAAGCGGCGCAGGATATCCAGTGCCTGTTTGGAGAAAATTCAACAGACAAAAAGAACGAAGCGGCGAGGGAAGAGGATGCTGACAGTGTTGTACAGGAAGCGTCTGAACAAAAAGACCATAAGGATAACAAGGATTACAAAGAGGATACAAAGAAGCTGTCTTCTGCATCTGGCAGCGCAGAAGCAAAGACTTCCGGCGGGCAGGATGATACAGCGCCCGGGCATAGTTCTGATACAGCCGGGCATACTGCTGATGGAGGGACGACAGCCAGCAAGGAACATTTGTTTACAAGCGGCGCTGCGGGAGAAAACGCTGCGGATGAACCTGAGATTAAGGTGAATCTGGATGCAGAATATTTCAGGCAGAAGCGGGATGAATTGGACGGAGAAGAAAAGCAGTCTGAACATGGCAGACTGTCTCTGCTCGACAAACTAATGGGTAAAAAGAAAACTTTATTATAAAAGGCTGATCATGAAGGAAGTTTAGGCAATTGGTTTGCCTGATCATGAAAAAAGCTGACACAAGGAGGACAAGGATGAAACTATATGACAAAGGCGTGTATCTGGTAAATGGAATGGAACTGGTAGAAGATACACCAGACGCAGCCGCAGTGTTAAAGGCAAAGACCGGCGGGGACGTTACAAAGGAGCAGGCAAAGGAACAGACAATAGCATACCGGATTTTAAAGGAACATAATACTTCCGGCAATATGGATAAGCTTCAGATCAAATTCGATAAGCTGACTTCCCATGATATCACTTTTGTAGGCATTATACAGACGGCCCGTGCATCGGGTTTGGAGAGATTTCCAATTCCATATGTGCTGACGAACTGCCATAACAGTCTGTGTGCGGTTGGCGGTACGATTAATGAGGACGATCATATGTTTGGGCTTTCATGTGCCAAGAGATATGGCGGGATGTATGTACCGCCGCATCAGGCTGTGATCCATCAGTTTGCAAGGGAAATGCTGGCAGGCGGCGGTAAAATGATCCTCGGTTCAGACTCCCATACCCGTTACGGCGCCCTGGGTACTATGGCGATGGGCGAAGGCGGGCCGGAGCTTGTGAAACAGCTGTTGGAACAGACATATGATATTAATATGCCGCAGGTCGTAGGCGTTTATCTGACAGGAAAACCGCAAAAAGGGGTGGGCCCGCAGGATATCGCGATCGCGCTGATCAAAGAAGTGTTTGCAAACGGTTATGTCAAAAATAAAGTTATGGAGTTTGTAGGCCCGGGCGTTGAAAATCTGAGTGTGGATTTTAGGATCGGCGTGGATGTGATGACGACGGAAACTACCTGCTTGTCTTCGATCTGGAAAACAGACGGTCAGGTAAAAGAATTTTATGAGATCCATGGACGAAGCGCGGATTACGCGGAATTAAATCCGGGAAGTGCGGCTTATTATGACGGAATGATCGAGCTGGATCTGGATACGGTGAAACCAATGATTGCCATGCCGTTCCATCCAAGCAACGCTTATACCATTGAAGAACTGAACGCAAACCTGATGGATATTTTAGAGGACTGTGAGAAAAAGGCACAGGTAAGCTTTAACGGAGCTGCAGACTTAAATCTGAAAGAAAAAGTCCGCGGCGGCAGACTGTATGTAGACCAGGGAATTATTGCAGGCTGTGCGGGCGGCGGTTTTGAAAATATCTGCGATGCGGCGGATATTTTGGATGGAGCCGGAATCGGTGCGGATGAGTTTACACTGAGTGTCTATCCGGCCAGTATGCCAGTCTATATGGAACTGGTGCGCAACGGGGCTGCGGCGAAAATTATGGGCGCGGGCGGCGTTATGAAGACAGCGTTCTGCGGGCCTTGCTTTGGAGCGGGGGATACACCTGCGAATAATGGATTTTCCATCCGCCATTCCACGCGTAACTTCCCGAACCGGGAAGGATCGAAAGTGCAGAACGGGCAGATTGCTTCTGTTGCGCTGATGGATGCGCGTTCGATTGCGGCAACGGCAGCCAACAAGGGATATCTGACGGCAGCTACGGATTTGGATGTTCATTATACGAAGCCGAAATATTTCTTTGACCAGACGATTTACCAGAACCGGGTATTTGACAGCCATGGACAGGCAGATCCGTCGGTAGAAGTAAAGATGGGGCCGAATATTAAGGACTGGCCGAAGATGTGTACGTTAACCGACCACCTGATGTTAAAGGTTGTATCGGAGATCCATGATCCTGTTACAACAACCGACGAGCTGATTCCATCCGGAGAGACTTCTTCTTATCGATCTAATCCGCTTGGGCTTGCGGAATTTACGCTGTCCAGAAAGGACCCTGCTTATGTGGAACGCGCAAAGGAAGTGCAGAAAGCAGAACTGGCAAGAGAAGAAGGCGGACAGCCTTATGAAGCGCTGCCGGAATTAAAAGACGCGGTAGATGTGATTATGCAGCAGTTCCCGCAGATCAACGAACGCAATACAGGAATCGGAAGTACGATTTTCGCAGTAAAGCCAGGTGACGGTTCTGCACGTGAACAGGCGGCTTCCTGCCAGAAAGTATTGGGCGGATGGGCAAATATCGCACATGAATATGCAACGAAAAGATACCGCTCGAATCTGATCAACTGGGGCATGCTGCCGCTGCTGGTGCAGGAAGGGAAACTGCCGTTTGCGAATGGCGATTATCTGTTCCTGCCGGATATTCGTAAGGCTGTAGAGGAAAAAGCTTCGGATATTACCGCTTATGTAGTTAAAGACGGCAGTTTGCAGCAGTTTCATATGACGCTGGGAGAATTGACAGACGACGAGCGCAGTATTATTTTAAAAGGTTGTCTGATTAATTTTAATAAGAAAGAATCATGATACAAGTTTATGATTGTCTGATTATATCATTGTATCATAGAAAGATCTGACATGAGGAAAGAAGAGAAAAAAGAAAAGCTGGTAGTGTTAGAAAAAGAAGAGTTAGAAAAAGAAGAAGTACCAGAGAAACCGGAAAAGCGGAATCAAACAGGGTATCACACGATCCGCAAGCAGCTGAAATCCGGGTCAGACTGGAATATCCGGCCCTATCTGGCAATGGGACTGACGTTTTTCATTGTATTTTGCTGCTGTATACTGGTTGTCTGGATGCTGTTTCGCTGGCAGGACGTAAAGTCTATGTTCGGAATGTTTGTCAGTATCGCGCAGCCGATTTTAATTGGGCTTGCGATTGGCTATCTGATCAATCCGATCATGATGTTTTTCGAGCGGTGGATCTCCAAGCTGGCGGAACGCAAAGGGGTACAAAAAAAGTTCCGGCGCATTATACGGACGGTTTCCAGTATTCTGGCGGTATTCGTATTTATTTTGGTGATCGCGATGCTGCTGTCTATGGTAATTCCGGAAGTATCAGCAAATGTGTCGCATTTGGTAGATACGATGCCTGCGCAGATTAATTCTTTTATTGTGCATTTAAATGATTGGGAATTTGGCAATGAAAAGATTACGGCAATGTTGGAGGAATATCTGACAACGGCAGCAGACTGGATCGAAGACTGGCTGAAAAATTCGGTGCTTCCGCAGACAAAAGACTATGTAGCGACGGTAACAAGCGGCTTGATTAATGTGCTGAACGCGTTGAAAAACATTGTTATTGGTCTGATCGTGTCTATTTATGTGATGTGCGAGAAAGAAAACTTTGAAGGGCAGTCCAAAAAAATTATTTTTGCGGCGCTGCCTGCACGTGCGGCAAACCAGGTCATCCAGCTGTTTCATACGACCAATGAGATTTTTGGAGGATTTATCAAAGGAAAACTGCTGGATTCCCTGATTATCGGGATTATTTGTTATGTAGTGCTGTGTATTATTAAAATGCCGTATACGCTGCTGGTCAGCGTGATTGTAGGAGTTACGAATATCATACCGTTTTTCGGGCCGTTTATCGGGGCGATACCAAGTACGTTTCTGATCCTGATTGTAGATCCATTGTATGCGGTTTACTTCGTGATCTTCGTTGTGATTCTGCAGCAAGTGGACGGCAACATTATCGGGCCGAAGATCCTGGGTGATTCCACCGGACTGTCGTCGTTTTGGGTTATGTTTGCGATTTTGGTCGGCAGCGGTCTGTTTGGCGTCATGGGGATGCTGCTTGGCTGCCCGGTATTTGCAGTGATCTATTATATTGTACAAAAGCTGATCCATTTCTTTTTGCAGAAAAAGAAGCTGCCGGTCGCTACAGAGGTCTACATTAAGGCGACTGGCGTGGAACCTGCGGGAAGAGAACTGTGGTATGGAAACTATGCAGATGAACACTACGGCGAATCCCGAAAAGAGGCCGAGTAATCGGAAATTGGATATAAAATGGTTAATTTTTCTACTTGTTTTTTGACATCAGCAGTTACCTATGGTAAACTTACATTGGATTATGATGCAAAGATTCCAATTCTTTTTAGATAGATGGTGACAGGCGTGGATAAATACGAGTTTAAATTGAAAATTGACGAGATGAAAGCGCTGGTTAGCGCGCGTAACTATCAGGCAGCGGCAGAAATAGCCGAGACAGTCAACTGGCGTAAGATCCGTAATCTGAATGCACTTGTGCTTGCAGGCGAAGTATTTGAACAGGTGGGACGATATGAGGAAAGCAAAGAAATTCTGCTGATGGCATATGATAAGTCCCCCATCGGCAGGAATATCATATACCGTCTGGCAGAGATTGCGATCCGTACACAAAGGATTGATGAGGCGCAGGAATATTATGATGAATTTGTAGATATAGCGCCTCATGATAACTTAAAGTATGTCTTAAAGTACAAGATGACAGCGGCACAGGGCCTTCCATATAAGGAACAGATTAAAATACTGGAAGAATTAAAAGAGCAGGAATATTCCGAAGAGTGGGCGTATGAGCTGGCATACCTTTACCATAGGGACATGCAGCCGGAAAAATGTGTGGAAGCATGTGATGAACTGATCTTATGGTTTGGCGACGGCATTTATGTAGAAAAAGCATTGGAATTGAAAATGCATTACCAGCCGCTGACAAAGCCGCAGGATGAAAAATACCGTATGTTCCGTCAGAAACGTACCGGCGTAATTGAAGTCAAACCGAATGATTTTCTGGAATCCGGTGAAATTGTAAATGAAGCGGTCGAAATTCCGTATGTGCAGACAAATACGGGACAGTATAATACGGCAAATCTGCAGGAAGAAATTGCCAAAGGCATGCAGCAGATTCACGGCGGTAAGATGCAGCAGACAAATAGACAGGTGCAGCTGCAAAACTGGCAAAATGCACAGGCACAGCCGCAGAACTCACAGGGTGCGCAGGCACAGCCGCAAAGCTTGCAGAATGTGCAGGGTCAGGCACAAAACTTGCAGAATGTACAGGGTCAGGCACAAAACTTACAGAGTGTACAGGGCCAGGCACAAAACTTACAGAGTGTACAGGGCCAGGCACAAAACTTACAGAGTGTACGGGTACAGCCGCAAAACTGGCAAAATAGTCAGAGGCAGCCACAAGGCTGGCAAAATACGCAGGCACAGCAAAACTGGCAAAATACGCAGGCACAGCAAAACTGGCAAAATACGCAGGCAGAGCCACAGAATTGG
>VSNY01000100.1 GCA_009774535.1 Lachnospiraceae bacterium | reverse complement strand
TTCAGGGGCATTGCAAAGAAGGTGCTGATCTTTTTGCTGGTGGGGATCGCCAACATCCTCGATGTGCAGGTCATCGGCACAGGCAGCGTTTTGCGGACGGCGGTCATCTTTTTCTATATCTCCAACGAGGGCGTGAGCCTTCTGGAGAACGCCGGACACCTTGGCTTGCCCATCCCGGAGAAGCTGAAGGATATCCTGGCACAGCTCCATGACAAAGCAGAAAAGGGGGACGAGTAAATGAAACTGGTAGAAAGCATTCTGACAAGGAACCCCTGCTACACGGCAGGGAGGAAGATCACGGTAAAGGGGCTGATGCTCCATTCCGTGGGCTGCCCGCAGCCGAAGGCATCCGTATTCATCAATAGCTGGAACAGCCCATCGCATGACACTTCCTGCGTTCATGGGTTTATTGACGGGAACGATGGCACGGCTTACCAGACGCTTCCCTGGAACCACCGGGGATGGCACTGCGGAAGTGGCAGCAAGGGCAGCGGCAACAATACCCACATCGGAGTAGAGATGTGCGAGCCTGCGTGTATCAAATACACGGCAGGCTCTAACTTTACCTGCTCCAACCTGGCAGAAGCACGGTCGGTGGCAAAGAGAACCTATGAGGCGGCGGTGGAGCTGTTCGCCATGCTTTGCAAGAAATACAGCCTGAACCCGCTGGCAGATGGCATCATCATCAGCCACAGGGAAGGACACGTCCGGGGCATTGCCAGCAACCACGGCGACCCAGAGCATTTATGGACGCAGCTTGGGATGGGGTATACGATGGATGGATTCCGTAAAGCGGTCAGGGCAGCGATGGGCGGCACATCCTCCGGCACAGGCGGATACACCAAGATCATGGGGAATGCCGTGGCAGCGGCGGAGCAGATGAAGGCATATCTGAAAGCAAAGAATCCGGACGTGGCGCAGTCCGTCCTTGACATGGTTCCGCTGTTCCTTTCGGAAGGGAAAGCGGAAGGGGTGCGGGGCGACATTGCTTTTGCGCAGTCCTGCCTTGAGACCGGGAACTTCACTTTTTCCGGCACTGCGGTCACGCTTTCACAGAATAACTTCTGCGGCATGGGCGTGACCTCCAATGGGGTAAAGGGGAATTCCTTTGACACGCAGCAGCTCGGTATCCGGGCGCAGGTGCAGCACTTAAAAGCTTATGCTTCCACGGAGGCTCTGAAGAACGCCTGCATTGACCCGCGGTTCAAATATGTCACAAGGGGCTGTGCGGAATATGTGGAGTGGCTTGGGCAGAAAGAGAACCCGGACGGGAAAGGATGGGCGACAGGCGCCGGCTATGGGGAGAAAATCCTCACGATCCTGAAAGGCATCCTCGGCACGGCGGGAGGGGCATCTGCCTTCGCTCCTGCAGAAACGGAAGTCTGGTACCGCGTCCGGAAGACCTGGGCAGATGCATCCTCACAGAAAGGGGCATTTAAAGTATTAGAGAACGCAAAGAAATGTGCGGATGAGAACCCTGACTATTCCGTTTTTGATGAATCCGGGAAAGCGGTGTACACCAAGGCGGCAGTGTTCCAGCCGTATCTGGTGCGGGTATCCATCCCCGACCTTAACATCCGGAAAGGCCCTGGCACTGACCATGCAAAGAACGGGAAATATACGGGAGCCGGCACTTTCACGATTGTGGAGGAGGCAGACGGCAAAGGCGCATCCAAGTGGGGATTGCTGAAATCCTATCAGGAAAAGAGAAACGGATGGATTTCGCTGGATTATGCGAAAAGAGTGTAACTGAGTATCGGAGGACAGAAAAACAAGCCCGTGGCATTTGAAACGATGCTGCGGGCTTGTTTTGCGTTCTGCGGTTTTAATCTGTTTTCTTTGGTGCGGCTGACAGGTGCAGTGGCTTTGCCATCAGCTCCACGCAGTCCGAAAAGCCGAGCAGATAGGCAAGAGCGCCGTACCGTGCGCCGAGTGCGTTCTGTTCGCAGGAGTGCAGGTCAATCAGTGACCGTGCTTCCTGCGGCAGCTCCATGGCCTCCAGCCTGTCTAAATATTCCCCTGACTTCCGGGCAATTTCCTGGTATTCCTCATCCTTTTCCAAAATGCGGTCCAGTATGCCGTTTACCCGCATATCCATCAGCAGGTACAGTACAGAATCCTTATCCATAGCAGAATCCCTCCTTTCCTCGGTGATGCATATTAACTCTGAATCCGCAGGTTATCAACTTAAAAGTGGATGGAGAATAGTGACAAGCCGGTATTTCATAAAATGATATGGACGGCTTTCTGTATTTTTTCAAAAAACACCCCATCAAAAAGCCCTCCAAATCTCCGTATAGTGAGGAGGTGCTTTCCATGACGGAGGAACAGAAAAAACAGATCATACGCCTTCGGAAAGAGGGCTTCGGATATACGGCGGTCGCAAACAAAGTCGGGATTTCAAAAGATACGGTCAAGAGCTTCTGCAGGAGGAACGGGCTGGCGGGGGAAATGGCGGCGGTTCAGGAGACGGATGTTCCGGGATGCCGGGAATGCGGAAAGCCCCTGCAGCAGACGGAAGGGATGAAGCCCCGCGTGTTCTGCTGTGACGAATGCAGGATAAAGTGGTGGCATGAGCATCCGGATAAAATAAAACAGCGGGCGGTCTATTCCTTTACCTGCGCAGGCTGTGGGAAATCGTTCACTGCTTATGGTAATTCCAAACGGAAATACTGCTCCCACGAATGCTATGTCAGAAGCCGTTTCAAAGGCGGTGATGGAGGTGAGTAAGGAACAGTTCAGGGCCGAGCGGCTCTATCTTATGTCCCTTTCCGTGGCGAAATCCATGCTGAAAAAGGGTGTCATTTCAGAGGATGAATATTCGGAAATTGATACAATCCTGCTTAAAAAATACCGGCCAACTTTGGGTACATTACTGGCCGGAAAACCCTTGATATAATTGCGGTTTAGAGTGATGTATAGTAGCGGAAAGGAGTTGATTTCATGCGGAAAATCAGCAAGATAGAGCCAAAGCTGCCGGTTATCCAGGCACGGAAGAAGGTCGCCGCCTATGCCCGTGTTTCCAGGGACACCGAGCGGCTGATGCATTCCGTTTCCGCACAGGTGAGCTATTACAGCGCTCTGATTCAGAAAAACCCCGAATGGGAATATGCAGGGGTATATGCGGACATGGGTATATCCGGCACGGACACATCCAAGCGCGGTGAATTCTTAAGGATGCTGGCAGACTGTGAGGAAGGGAAAATTGACATCATCCTCACAAAATCCATCAGCCGTTTCGCAAGGAACACGGTTGACCTGCTGGAGACGGTGAGGCATTTAAAGGACCTCGGTATTGAGGTGCGGTTTGAAAAAGAGCATATCCATTCGCTCTCGGAAGACGGCGAGCTGATGCTAACCCTCCTCGCATCTTTTGCACAGGAGGAGAGCCGGAGCATTTCGGAAAACGTGAAATGGGGAGTCAGGAAGCGTTTCCAGTCCGGGGAAATCGGGGCGGCGAACAAACACATCCTCGGCTACCGGTACGATGATGGATTAAGGAGATATGTCATTATCCCCGAAGAGGCGGAAGCAGTCCGCTGGATGTTCCAGATGTACATTGACGGGGTTCCCCTGCGGGGGATTGCGGGGAGCATGAACAGTGCAGGCATCCGCACCACGCTTGGGAATGACTTTCAGGAAGCATCGGTGCGGCAGCTTATCTTCAACGAGGTCTATGCCGGGGATATCCGGCGGCAGAAATGCTACATGGCAGACCCGATCACAAAAACGAAGGTGAAAAACTGCGGGGAGCTGCCGCAGTATTACATGGCAGACTGCCATGAAGCTATCATTGACCATGAGACTTATGCAAAGGTCCAGGCGGAGATGGAACGGCGGGCAGGGCTTGTCAATCCTACCTACCCTTTTACGGGAAAGATAAAATGCGGCATATGCGGCCAGAGCTTTACCCGTAGGAAAGGGACCACCAAAGGGAAAGAATATGTCAGCTGGTTCTGCAGGGCGAAAAAGGAAGCTGGGATGACCTGCACAAGCCGCAATTATTCAGAGCAGAACCTCATGGAGATATGCGCAAAGCTGATGGGGACGGACAGTTTTGACGGGACGGCTTTTGAAAGCTCAGTCAGGCTCATTTCGGCACTGCCGGACGGCAGCCTTGAGGTACAGTTTTTTGACGGGCAGATAAAGCGGTGGGAGATGTCTCTGAAGCCCGCGAAAGTGCCTGACAAGCCGGTGAAGAAAAGACCTGCGCATCTCTTTGATGGGAAGATATTCTGTGGGCAGTGCGGCAGACGGTACGGCAGGGCAGTCAGTGAAAGCAAAGACAGGCACCTTTACTGGTACTGCAGGGCAAAAAGCCATCATGGGGTAACCTGCGACAGCGTGAATTATCCGGATTCGGAGATGAAGGAAATCTTCTGCATGGTCATGGGGCTGGAAGCATTCGATGAAGGCTTTTTCACGGAAACCGTGGAGCGGATGGTGGTGCAGAAGACAGGGAGCATTGATTTCCATCTGAAGGACGGCACGGTTAAGACTTACGAAACATTGAAACTCCGGAGTAACAGGCATGAGAACACATCAACGGATGAATTTACCGGAAAAATCAGATGCGCCTCCTGCGGCAGCCTTTACCACAGATACTGCTGCTATGGAAAATACACATACTGGCGGTGCAGCGGCAAGTCAAAGGTCAGGACGGAATGCGGCGGCCGGGATTTTCAGGATTCGGACATCCGTAAGGTTTCCGCCTACATGATGGGCATGGAGGAATTTGACGCGGAAGCGTTCAATGGAACGGTAGATTATATCACGGCGTTTCCGGACAGCAGCCTGGAAATCCACTTTTATGACGGGAGGGCAGAGCGATGGCAAAGGTGATCACGATACCTGCTACACGGAGCAGATATACAGCGGCTCCAATCAACAGCAGGGATAAGAGGAAGGCTGCAGGCTATGCCCGCGTCAGCACCGACCATGAGGAGCAGCAGACCAGCTACGAGGCGCAGGTGGATTATTACACAAACTACATAAAGGGGCGCGAGGATTGGGAGTTTGTTTCTGTATATACGGACGAAGGGATCAGTGCGACTTCCACGACAAAGCGCGACGGTTTTAACAAAATGGTGGCGGATGCCCTGGACGGCCGCATTGACCTCATCATCACGAAGTCGGTGAGCCGTTTCGCAAGGAACACGGTGGACAGCCTGACCACTATCCGTAAATTGAAAGAACACAAAGTGGAGTGTTATTTTGAAAAGGAAAATATCTGGACATTTGACAGCAAGGGCGAGCTGCTCCTGACCATCATGTCCTCGCTGGCGCAGGAAGAGAGCCGCTCCATTTCGGAGAACGTTACATGGGGGCAGAGGAAGCGGTTTGCAGACGGCAAGGTCACGGTACCGTTCAAGCGGTTCCTTGGCTATGACCGGGGCGAGGACGGGAACCTCGTCATTAACGAAGAACAGGCGGCAGTCGTCAGGAGGATTTACGGGATGTTCCTGCAGGGGCGGTCCCCGTTCGCAATCGCAAAGGTGCTGACAGAGGAAGGCATCCCGACTCCGGGCGGCAAGACAAACTGGTCGGGAAGCACGGTCAGGAGCATCCTCACGAACGAAAAATACAAAGGGGACGCGCTCCTGCAGAAAGTGTACACGGTGGATTTCCTCTCCAAAAAGAAAAAAGTCAATGAGGGCGAGGTCCCGCAGTATTATGTGGAGAATAACCATGATGCCATCATAGACCCTGCCGTGTTCGAGGCGGTGCAGAAGCAGATGGCTGTCCGGCAGACGGGGACGAACCGCCAGAGCAGCACAGGTCTCTTCTCCAGCAAAATAAAATGCGGCGACTGCGGGAGCTGGTACGGCTCGAAGGTATGGCATTCCAACGATAAATACCGCCGGGTAATCTGGCAGTGCAACCACAAATTTGACGGCGGCGAGAAGTGCAGCACACCACATTTGGATGAGGAAACCATTAAGGGACTTTTCATAAAAGCGGTGAATATCCTGACCACAGAAAAGGATGAGATTGCCGCAAACTTCCAGGCCATCAAAGGGCAGCTTTTCAGTACGGCGGAACTGGAAGCCGAGCAGTCACGGCTTCAGGAAGAACTGAATGTGGTGGCGGAGCTGATACAGCAGTGCGTGAGGGAGAACGCCCATGTTGCCCTTGACCAGACGGAATACCAGGCAAGGTATGATGGGCTGGCGGAGCGGTTCGACCGGACGAAGGCACGGCTGGATGAGGTCGGAAATGCCATCACAGAGAAGCAGGCGAAAAAGGAACAGATAGAAAGGTTTCTTGCCGAACTGGAGCGGCAGGATGGCATGGCTACGGAGTTTGATGAAGAGCAATGGTACAGCCTGGTTGATTTTGTCACAGTTTTTAATAAAGAAGATATCCGTTTTACCTTTAAGGCCGGGACGGAGATAAAAGTGTAAATCCCCTGTGTTCACAGGGGATTTTTAGTGGAAATTGAAATTTATAAAGATAGAAGGATCTGTGAAATGGTCATTTACTTTAATATGCGATAATTATTGTGGAGATATTCTAAGCAAAAAATAGGGTTGTTTAGTAAACCAAATATTGCCATTTGCAGATTACTTTTATCATATTCACTATTAAATTTCAATGTGTCATTTGGAAGTATCTCTAATAATTTTTTGTATGCTTCAATATCAGAACATTTTCTTGTTCGTTGACTGAAAGGATTAATAATAAATATATTACAATAATTTTCTAACTTCCAAGAATCGAAATCTTTGAGATATCGTAGGTGTCCTTCAACAATATTAGTTAAATAAATAACGTCAACTTTATCAAAATCAGAATGTTTAATCTCATTATGATTTTTATCAAAAAATTTTCCTGTAAATTGATCTGTAAAGATTCCAGTATATGGATTGCATAAATATCCCCAATAATCATTCATTTGATGTGATGCAACTGACAAAGCTAATACATTTATAGATTTTTCTTCAAAGGTGAATTTTGTCTGCCCTGATTTTAAATATTCTATAACTTTATTATCATCTATTTTTGTTTGTTTAGATGCAGTATATTTTCCTTGTGAATTACTAATTATTTTTTGAGCAAAATTATCGGTTGCTTTTCCTAATTTTTCATCTTGTATTTCTTTTTTATCAAAGACACGAAAAGGTATTGTAATATTAAGAACGGATTCATCCTTCTTCTCTATTTGATTAGGAGTTTTAACTTCGATATTAAAACGATATCCATCTTTTAAGATTTGTATATCAATATCTGAATTATTATTCTCACTCTTCGTGTGCAATTGTTTATCGATTTCAAAATCATAATTCATTCTAATTGAATAGAGCCAGAACATCATTTCTGATAAACCTTGAAAACATTTGTCTCTATTATATGAGCCCAATAGCTGTAGTTTATTGCAAAACTTGTCTACACTCTTAGATGATGTAAGAATTCCACCTTTGTATAATAACGAGACATTATTCCAAAAAAGATTAAAGTATTCATCGGGCATATGCTCGATAATGATATGTTCATTTTGTTTCATTAATTGATTGTATATTTTATTTTTGATTTGTTCCTCAGTAATGATAAACACCTCTTTTCGCTTGAATTGTTATAAAAAAAACATTTCTCAAATTCTGTTTGATTGAGTCCGATCTGTTGAATACATAATACCACAATAATATGGATATTTCTACCATGTCATTCAACTATTACCGATTTGAACCCTCCCCCTACGGGGCAAAATCAAAAAGTATACCAAAATCAAAAGGTTAAAGGCAAAATCGAATTGTATCAAAGACAGCGTTTACATAGATGAAGGAATTACTGGAACATCTGTAAAAAAGCGGAAGAATTTTATGCGGATGATGAAAGACGCTTCAGAGGGAAAGTTTGATCTTGTCATAACAAGAGAAGTATCCCGGTTTGCAAGGAATACGGTAGACACTTTACAGCAGACACGCATATTAAAGAAGCAGGGTGTTGAAGTCTATTTTACAGAAGATAATATTTGGACAATGAATGATGAAGATGGAGAACTCCGTTTGACTATCATGGCAACATTGGCGCAGAATGAGAGCAAAAAGACATCACTCAGAGTAAAAGCAGGACAAATGATTTCGTTTCAAAATGCTGTGCCATATGGAAATGGAAATATACTGGGATATGATAGGATTGATAAAGAGTTTGTTATCAATGAATCACAGGCGGCTACAGTCAGAAGAATATTTGATTTGTATTTAGACGGTAATGGTGTCAGAAAGATACAGTTTATTATCGAAAAAGAAGGTCATCTTACAGCAACAGGATTGACAAAGTGGCAACCAGCAAATATAAGTAGGATTCTCCGAAATCCATTTTACTGTGGGACAATCATCTACCGGAAACAGTATGTGCCGGATTTTTTAGAACAGAAGAAAATCAATAATTTTGGAGATGTTGACAAGGTAGTGGTGGAAGGCAGTCATACACCGATTGTTACCAAAGAACAGTTTCAAAAAGTTCAGGAAATGTTGGACAGTAAATCTGCATCTATAAATAATAAGGGAAGGCGTGGGAAAAAAGTTTCCAAAGACGTATGGTGCAGGAAGCTGATTTGCGAATGTGGTCATACTTACAACAGAGTGGTTTGGCATTATGGAGCAGGCGGGCCGCAATATGCGTATCAATGTTACAGTCAAGTACGTTTCGGTTCTGCAAAGACCAGAGAGAAAAAGGGGCTTAGTACCGAGGGTATGTGTGTTACAAAAATGGTAGCACGTTGGAAGTTAGAAGCTATGGCGGATGTAGTATTCCAGAAGTTTTGGAATGACAGAGAGGGTGTCCTGACCATTGCCAATGAAATGTTAGATAAATGCTACGATAACGAGCAGGATAACGAGGCTTTAGAAAGGAAGCATGAACTTGAACAGAAATTAGAGGCATGGAACAGGAAATATGATAACCTTTTGAATATGCGTATGGCTGGTGAGATTGAAAAGGATCGTTATGATGAAAAGCGGGCGCAACTTCAAAAGGAGCAGGAAAAACTCAGAGAACAGTTGAGTTTGCTTGAAAGCGAGGAAGAAATCACAGACGATATTTATAAAGACAAACTGGAAGTGTTAAAATATGGGTTAGAGCAAGACTTTAACTTTTCAACAAAACACATTCCAGAGGAAATTATAGATGCTTTCGTAAAAGAGATAATAGTTTGTAGAGATTGCTTTATCTGGAAATTGAATTTCTTCCCGGATGACTACAAACTGGATGTCGAAGGCAGGAGCAACAATTACACAGTTACCCAAACAGAACTTTCCTCTGATACGTCACAGCAGCACAGGCGGCTATTAACGAAAAGAGGAATTAGACAACAATATATTTACTTCTGTACCTTAACGGTGACAAGGGAGGATGTAAGGGCATTTATGGCTGAACGTCCGGAGTACACAAAGGCTAACAGATTTAAAGATATTGTAGTAAAAGTCTATATATAAGTTCTGCAAGGGAAAGCAAAGCGCTTTCCCTTGTTTGATGTTTGGGAATAGACCCTATTTCGGGTTTGTTCCCTTTTTTTATTCAATATCTTTAATGAAGGAGGTTCAGGCATGAACAACACAGCGTTAAGAGCAGGGGCGCAGAGCGCCAACAACACACACATGGTTTTTGCAAACGGGGAACATGAGAAATTTTATTTTGAGAAACTGGAAAAGGCGAGGTATCAGGACTGTTACCACAAGGCATTGATTTACATTCTCGGTATTTCAGAGGACACAAGGAATCATTTCAGCCAGATTTACGACATCAAGTCCGGGTATATCAAGCCAGAGTGTCTGCATCAGGGCTGGCAGACCAGCGGAAGTGTAAAGGTAGTACGGCTTGCCTTTAACCTTTATACGGACGGAACGCCAAGCGTTGATGACTATGAGAGCGAGGACGAGCAGATCGGGGAGTGCAGGGAGTATTCGGTAAGTGATATTTTCTGCTGCGGCTATGCGATGTATTTCTGGCAGGGTATCAGGCTCCGCTACCCGGAATACTGCGAGAAACAGAAATCCATTGAGGAAATCCTTGCGGAAATGGAGAGGAAACGTGCTGAAAATTCGACTGATGGGAACGAAAAATGATATTAAATGGTTCGGGAAATTTTTGCGAAGACAGCCCCAAGTAGCTGTTACGGAGTTTTCCGAACTGTACCGGAACAAAGGTACAAACAGGTATTACCGGGCTTATGTGGAAGTGCAGAAAGCCAACATCAAAGAAAAATCTGACTGATACGGAGGAATAAAACCATGTGTAAAATTATAGCAATCGCAAACCAGAAGGGCGGTGTGGGCAAGACCACCACCACAAGCAGCTTGGGGATCGGGCTGGCAAAGCAGGGAAAGAAAGTTTTAGTCATAGATGCGGACGCACAGGGCAGTCTGACCGCAAGCCTCGGCTTCACAGAGCCGGACAAGCTGGAAGTTACCCTTGCGAACATAATGGAAAAGGTCATCAATGACGAGGAAATAGAGCCGGATTACGGTATCTTAAAGCATGGCGAGGGCATTGACTTGATGCCGGGGAATATTGAACTCTCCGGCTTGGAAGTTTCCCTTGTGAATGTAATGAGCCGGGAGATTATGATGCGCTCTTATGTGGAGATGGTTAAGGAGCAGTACGATTATATCCTGATTGACTGTATGCCTTCCCTCGGCATGATAACCATAAACGCCTTTGCGTGTGCCGACAGCATTTTGATTCCCGTTCAGGCGGCATATCTGCCCGTTAAGGGATTGGAACAGCTTATTAAGACCATAGGCAAGGTAAAGCGGCAGATTAACCCGAAACTGGAGATTGAGGGAATCCTTCTGACAATGGTTGACAGCCGGACAAACTATGCAAGGGATATTACAGCATTACTTGTTGAGAATTATGGAAAAAATGTAAGGATATTCAAAAACAGCATACCGATGTCGGTGAGGGCGGCGGAAACTTCCGCAGAGGGCATCAGCATTTACCAGCATGACCCGAAAGGCAAAGTTGCGGGGGCATACCAGTCCTTGACAAAGGAGGTGCTTGAGAATGGCAGGTAAGGCAGGGAGTGCATCAAAAGTCAGGCTGAACAGTTTTGACGATTTATTTGGAGGTGCGGAAAACCAGACAGGGGAGCAGATTATCCATGCGAAGCTGACCGATTTGCACACTTTCAAAGGACACCCGTTCCGTGTCCTTGATGATGAAAAAATGGAGGAAACCACAGAGAGCATCGGCAAATACGGTGTGCTTGTGCCGGGGCTTGCAAGACCGAGGGAAGGGGGCGGCTATGAGATCATAGCCGGACACCGGAGGAAACGGGGTTCGGAACTGGCAGGGCTTGATACCATGCCCGTCATAGTCAGGAATTATACGGACGATGAAGCCACAATTATCATGGTGGATTCCAATATCCAGCGGGAGGATATTCTGCCGAGCGAGAAAGCAAAGGCTTATGCCATGAAGTATGAAGCGATGAAGCATCAGGGCAGCAAAGGGGGCAGCACCCTTGACGAAGTGGGGGAAGCTGCCGGGGAAAGCGGAAAGACGGTGCAGAGGTATGTATGGCTCTCCCGGCTGTCTGATGAACTTCTTGGCATGGTGGACGCAAAGAAGATAGGAATATCGCAGGGCGTGGATATTTCCTTTCTGCCGGAGGAACAGCAGCAGTATGTGGAGGTTGTTCTTCAGGAAACGGGAGCGTCGGTTTCCAACGCACAGGCGGCAAAGCTGAAAGAGTATGGGAAAAGCGGCGAACTGACGCTTGCGATGGTGCGGCTGATACTGGCGGAGGAAAAGCCGAAAGAGAGGAAAGTAACAATCAAGGGCGATAAGATCAGCCAGTATTTTTCAGAGGACTATTCCAATGACGATATAGAGGGCATCATTATCCAGCTTTTGGAGGAATGGCAGAGGAAACAGTGAAAGGGGCGGTAACATGGGCGAGCCATTAAAGTTTGATTATTACTATGGCGTTGAAGCGGAGCAGTTTTCTTTTTACCGTGTTCCCCGCCTTTTGATAAAGGACGAGCGTTTCAGGGGGCTTAGCAGCGATGCTAAGCTCCTATACGGGCTGATGCTTGACAGAATGGCGCTATCTATGAAAAATGGGTGGCTGGACGATGAAAACCGGGCATATATCATTTATACGGTTGACAACATAATGGAAGATTTGGGCTGTGCAAAGGCAACTTGTGTGAAGGTTATAAAAGAGCTTGACAGTGATAACGGGATTGGGTTAATAGAGAAAAAACGCAGGGGACTTGGCAAACCTGACATTATTTATGTGAAAAATTTTGCGGCGGCAGAGGGCAAAGAACCGGAAAAAACAGCCGCAAATACTGATAAATCCACAGAAGTTCAAAATCTGAACTTCAAGAAGTTCAATAATTATACTTCTGGAAGTTCAAAATCTGAACCTCAAGAAGTTCAGGATTTAGACTTGCAGAAGTCCAAAAAACAGACTTCTGGAAGTTCAGAAAATGAACCTCAAGAAGTTCAAAAATCAGACCCTAATTATACTAACTATAATTATACTGATTTGAGTTATACCAATCCTATCAATCAATCAGAGGGAAATGCAGATAGTTCAGGAGTGCATGAAAAAGAGGATAGGATTGATGTGATTGATGAAACAGCAGCATATATGCAACTCATTCGTGATAACATTGAATACGAGCATCACATGAAATATGACCAGCATGGCGATAAGGAGATGTATGAGGAAATCTACGAAACAATCTGTGACGTAGTATGCGTGAGGCGGCAGATAATCCGCATCAATGGGGAGGAATACCCTTATGAGCTTGTAAAATCACGCTTCCTGAAGCTGAACAGCGGTCATGTGGAGTATGTCATGGGGTGCATGAAAGATACCGTTACAAAGATTACAAACATCAGGGCATACCTGATCACTGCCCTTTACAATGCCCCCTCAACCATGAGCCACTATTACCAGCAGGCGGTTCAGCATGATATGTATGGCGGAGGGTGGGCGGAAAAAGGAATTACATAACGGACTTCTGGACACAATGTCCAGAGGTGGAAAAAATTTAAGGCAGGGTGTATGATACTGCTATGGAACTGGAAACGGAGGAATTTATGGTGAAAGAAACATATATTACAGAGGAAGAACGGAGAAAGTGCCGGAAGGTGGCGGATGCCTTTGCGGAGCTTGAAGATGTGGACGTTGTTGTGGTCGATGTCGGCAGGTATGGCTTTGTCAAGCTGCAATACTATGTGCCGCAAAAGGGTTTTGAAAATGACATTACCTTTACGGAGAGCATGGAGCTTTTTGAGGATTTGTGGGAGGAATGGCTGCACACGCAGCTTATCATACTCGCAAAGGAAATGGGAATATCCAATATTGTGTATGATGATGTGTTTCAGCGGCTGACGGAAGAAAAGCAGAGGGAGCTTATGGGCTGGAAACAGCATTTCGCAGAGATAGCGGGAATAGAGATGCCATAAGCCAGACAAAGTGTAGTGGGCGGCACATTCAAGCCTTGCTGGAAGTGTGATTATCTTTTCAATCACACTTCCGGCAAGGTTTCCAGAGGTACGGAGGTGGAAGACCTCTGTCTTAA
>VSNY01000010.1:2240-42783 GCA_009774535.1 Lachnospiraceae bacterium | reverse complement strand
GGTATGGATTGTGTGTAGATGTCCAAAAATCGGGTACTACACAAATTCAAAATGTCCTTGACAAGGGGTACAATTTAGATCTATATTGTTCTGATTCGGGAAGCGCCGCAGAGGTTTTGTGCGTTTATTACACAGACCAAGTGTTATGTAATTTGGTATCAGTTTTCCTGGTTTTGTTCCGCCTGTTTTCTTTTCAGCCATGCTTCATCATCTTCGTAAAAAGCTGTCTGTTCTGGAAAGGCCTGTGCGATTTCTTCTTCAATATGGAAGATTTTATTAAACGTATCATATAATATGTTTTCAGGCATGATGGATGAACTGAAACTATATAACCGTGCATTATCAGAAGATGAGATTACGGCAAAAGAAGCGCCTGAAATTGCTTTTGAGGACATCTGGCTGGAGAATATACTCACGCAGGATATCTATAAGACGCAGTACCATGGGGGACCATATCAGCACTGGATGAATGAACCTCATGCACCGCTGTGTTATAACGGCATGTATCATCTGTTTTATCAGAATAATATAGTTGGCACATACTGGCGCAATATCTGCTGGGGACATCTTGTCAGTGAAGATATGGTAAACTGGAAGCCGGTGAAGGAAGCGATTACCCCGACAGAAGATTCTGTTGTTCCGGATGGAGTATGGTCGGGAGGAGCAGCTTTAGATGTGAATGGTATTCCGGTCCTGTTTTTTACGGCAGGTAATGACAGCTTTGCAAAGGACGGGCTGATATCGAATCAGAACATAGGAGCTGCATATCCGGCAGATCTGTCCGATCCGGAGTTAACAGACTGGGTAATCTGCGATGAACTTGCTGTCCGGCAGGAAGACGGACAGGGACGTGCCGGGGAATTCCGTGATCCGCACATATGGAAAGAAGGGGACGCCTGGTGTATGCTTATATGCTCCGGAAGTGTGCAGACGAACGGAGGAAGTGCTATTTTATATGAAACAAAGACTCTGGAAGTAAAAGAAGATGGTACGATAGACATGGACTGGCAGTATATGGGACCGGTTTATGAAATGAAAGACCAGCCGGTTACTTATGGCACAAGCTGGGAGCTGCCGATTCTTCTGCCTGTTTCCAATGAAGCAGGGACGGTTACCAGGTATGCTTTTTTCATTTCACCTGCGCCAGCGGGTACGGCGGACAATAAAGTTTTTTATTTTATCGGGGACTTTGATGTTGATACAGGAAAATTTACGCCGGATAAACAGTATGATCATAAACCGTCGCTGCTTGATTATGGCAGCAATGTATTTACGGGACCAAGTGCGTTTATTGATCCGCAAAGCAGGAAAATCTGTATGTTCAGCATTATGCAGGACCAGAGAAACGGAGCGGAAGAAGGCGGGGCAGGCTGGGCACACTGTGTAGGCCTTACGAGGAATCTCTGGCTGAATGATGCAGGTACGGATTTGAAAATGAGTCCTGCAGAATCATTGCATACGCTGGAGAGAGATGTTCTGGCAGAAGGAAAAAAACTTACACTGGAACAGGCGAATGAGAAGCTGGGTTCCGTGAAAGGTGACCTGCTGTACATCCGAGCTGTGCTTGCGCCGGAAAATGCAGAAGCATTCGGCATAGAGCTGAAAACGGGCGGAGATCAGGACAGGTCCTGGTATTCATACAATCTGAAAGAGGGAAAAATAACCGGTGATACGAAGAATAAGGGGAGCGAGGCTTCTACAAATCATGTTTCTGGTGATTTTTCACTGGAAGACGGGAAGCTGTCGATGGAGATTTATGTTGACCGTTCGCTGGTGGAAGCGTACTTTAATGACGAGAAATCGATCAGTATGCGGGTATATAGTGAATTTGGGTCACAGGGTGTTCAGCTGTTTGCAGATGGGGATGTAAATGTGGATGAATTGTATGTGGCTGAAATGAATGGAATTTATTAAACAATAAAAATACGGCGGATAAGGAGATGATATTTTTCGCAAAGGAGAAACGCATCTGTTCTGTTTCCATTTCTTTGAACTTCCAAAGTTACCAGATGATGTGAATCAGGAGAATATGCTGCTGTTATGGCTGTCGCTGTTCAAAGCAAGATTTTATGAAACGTATCATATAACAGCTTTTACCGTGTTGACTAATCTAATTCTTCTTTCCAACAGACAGATTCTGTGTTAAGATATCAGAAAATCAATGACTCAGACATTTAAGACAGAACAACGGGGAGGATTTATCATGAATATTACAATTACTGGCAACTTAGGAAGCGGCAAATCCAGTGTCTGCAAGGAACTGGAAAAATCCGGCTTTACCATTATCTCAGCGGGAGATATTTTCCGTGAAATCGCGGCGGAAAAAGGTATGACCGTGCTGGAACTGAACGAAGCGGCGAAAAAAGACCGCAGTATCGATGACCTGTTAGACCAGCGCAGTACGAAATTGGGCAAAGAGATGGATCATACGGTATTTGATTCCCGGCTTGCCTGGCATTTTGTGGAAAACAGCTTTAAAGTATTTCTGCTCGTGGATACGCAGGAAGCAGCCAGACGTGTTTTCGCAGGAGCCGACCGCAGCGCGGAGTCTTACCAGGATATGGAAAAGGCGCGTGCAGGGCTGGAGACACGGGCAAAGCTGGAGCAGGAACGTTTCCGGCAGTTGTATGGAATTGATTATTATGATGTATGTAATTATGATTTAATTATTGAAAGCAGCTGTGCGTCGCCGGATCAGATTGCACAGGAGATCCAGCGCAATTTTGAGCTGTACCAGCGGCAGCCGTTTCCGACAAAGCTGGAATTAAATCTCAGACGCCTGCATCCGTCCGTGTCATTTGATCAGATCGGACAAATACAACAGAGCCATCAGTTCAATCAGATAAAACAGCAGGGGTTTGACAGGCAGGTGCGTCCGGAATCAGGAAACGAGCAGACGCTGTGTGCGGAGGATAGTTTTCTGGTTACGCAAAAGGACGGGGCTTTTTATCTGGTTGAACATGGGGAGCATGAAAAAGCGTTTGCAGCAGCTGGCGCAGGGAAGGTATTTGCGCAGATCCGTGAGATGCGGACAGATGAAAACGCACAAAAGCAGATACAGCAGCTGCCGCAGAGCGAGATTGTAAAATTTGCACAGGCAGGCGGATTTGACGGCTGGCAGCAGGAGTCCGGACAGGCTGGGTATATGGCGGATTTTTCAAAGATGTTTTAAGAAATGGCAGCAGACTGAAATATGAAATGCTCCAGTACGAGCTGATCGAAGATTAGGGAATATTCCGGAAGTTATTTTCGGATGGATTTTGCGTTTCTGCCGCGAGTTTGATCGAGTTTGATTAAGTTGGAAAAAAGTGGTTAAGATATAAGATAGAAACATGATTTGATTAGTCAGGAGGATACAGACCATGAAGGCTTTTTTCCAAAAATATCAGACTCTTTTTGAAACACTGCTGCTGCTTATGATTCTGGCGGGCGGCTGTGTGTGGAAGTATGAGGAGTGGAAGCTGCAGCAGACGCAGCAAGAAATCGCGGGAAAGATTCTGCGTTTTCATGTGCGTGCCAACAGCAACAGTCCCGCAGACCAGGCGTTAAAGCTGAAAGTGCGGGATGCGGTAGGCGCGGTGATGCAGCAGGATCTGGCAGGCGTCCAGGACCGGATACAGTGTGAAGACATTGTGAAAAAGCAGATGCCGCGTATTATCAAAACAGCAGAGGAGGTCATTGCGCAGGAAGGGTATACATATCCGGTATCAGCGCAGATCGGGACGGCGGCTTTTCCGCAGAAAACTTATGGAAACTATACGTTTCCGGCAGGAGATTATCAGGCGCTGCATATCGTAATCGGCAGCGGAAAGGGACGCAACTGGTGGTGCGTGATGTATCCGAACCTATGCTTTCACGGCGCGGTCTATGAAGTCAAAGACGAAGAAGCAGAAAAAAACTTAAAGCAGGTACTTTCCGATGAGGAATATGATGCCGTATTAAAAAGTGGGAAATATAAAATTCGATTTAAATATTTGGATTTTTTAAATAAATTCCTTGATTAAGGGAGAAGTTCAATGTACAAAAGAGTAGTTATTACCGGAGTAACCGGAGCGGTGGGGATGGCGCTGCTGGAAAAATACAGAAGCGAAGGCTGGGAAGTGCTGGCAGTCTGCCGCAAAGGTTCGGGGAGAAACAGCCGGATTCCGTCAGATCCGAAGATTACGGTGATCGAGACGGACTTAAGCAGGCTGGACCAGGTGGAGCCTTTGGATCAAAAGCCATATGGGGTCTTTTACCATCTGGCCTGGGGCGGCACATTCGGCGCGGACCGGGAGGACGTTCTGCTGCAGTTAAAAAATATCGAAGGCACCTTAAAGGCGGTAACGCTGGCAAAGCGTCTGGGCTGCAGCGTATTTATCGGGACAGGTTCCCAGGCAGAGTACGGCCGCACCGACGCGGCGCTGCGGCCGGATACGCCGGCTTTTCCGGAAAGCGGCTATGGTATGGCGAAGCTCTGTGCCGGGCAGATGAGCCGAAAAGCATGTGAGCAGCAGGGCATCCGTCATGTATGGGTGCGTATTCTGAGTGTCTATGGCCCATTCGATGGCGCGGGAACGATGGTGAGTACGGCGCTGCGCCGGATGCTGCGGGGGGAAGACTGCGCCTTTACAAAAGCGGAACAGCTTTGGGATTTTCTCTACAGCGCGGATGCTGCGGACGCCCTGTACCGGATCGGACAGCGCCCGCTCCATGGCCGGGTATACTGCCTGGGCAGCGGTCAGGCTTTGCCGCTAAAAGAATATATCCTGAAAATAAAAGCGCTGACCCAAAGCAGCTCTGCGGTAAAGTTTGGAGAAATTCCGTACAGCAGCGGCCAGGTTATGCATCTGTGCGCGGATATCAGCGCTTTGACGCAGGATACCGGATTCATTCCGGCAACAGACTTTGCAGCAGGCATCCGACAGACGATCCAGTGGATGCAGGCCGGAATACCCCATTAATCAAAGCAGATACCAGAAATCTGCAATTACGATGCAAAGGCAGATACCTATGAAACAGCAAAAAACAGCGATTCTAATCACTTGCATTGCAGACAGCAAAACGTTGATGGATGCAGGAACGTCCATAACAGCTGCCGCAGAGCGGCTTTCAAATATAAAACTGTATACAGCCGCGGGTGGATCAGAGAGACAGGCATTGGATCAGGCTGTGGCAGCAGGCATTCGTGTACTGGCCGTCCAGCCTTTGTATCTGCTGAATGGCTTTGCATACAACAGGCTGATGGATACACTGAGATCTTACCGCAGGCATTTTGACGCCCTTGCAGTCGGAAAGCCGCTGCTTGCAGATGATGCGGATCGAAAAGCCGCGGCTCTGGCTCTGATGGAAACCATGTCCGCTTCTGACGATGGGGAGACGGCGATTTGTTTGATGGGTCATGGGACAAGATCCGCAGCGAATCATGTGTATAAGGATTTGCAGGCAAAATTCCGGGAATCCGGACATGGGAACTATTACATTGGCACGCTGCATGCCCAGCCGTCGCTCGATACAGTAAGATCAGCGTTATGCGCTGCGGGATGTTATAAAAAAGTGGTATTAGCGCCATTGATGGCCTTTACGGGCAAACATGCCAGACAGGATCTGGCAGGCGGGCAGCCAGGTTCATGGAAAAGTGTATTGGAGCGGGAAGGGTATCAGGTAGTATGTATGCTGGAAGGACTGGCACAAATACCGCAGGTGCAGAGAATATATCTGGATCATCTCGAGACAGCATTGGCAGGGGTTATGGGAAAAAAACAGTTTTTTTAAAGAGCTGCACACAAAGTTTTTGTATGCAGCTCTTTTGATAGAAATATGTTATGAATTCATATAGTAGATTTTTTTTACTTTTCCGCCAGCCGTTAATTCGATCTGCATCGGCATATATGGCCCCATTGCAACATGGATAACTTCTTTGTCACCAGTAGCTTCCCCGGAACCGGAAGTTAAACGGATCAAACAGCCGTCTTTGTCTTCCCCGGTCGGCCACTCGCCCTCTTTTAAAACAATGACTTTTTCACTGCCAACTGCTTTTTTAAGATTCTTTAACGCCTGATCTTTTTTCATCCCAACTTTCACACCATAGATGGAAGCATTTTTGTCATTAATTTCAATTGAAATTCCTCCCACATCGCCCAAGGCAGTTCCGCTATAGTTGTTCATGGTGATGCTGGTTTTTCCTTTTTTCCAGGTATAATCCCAGGTACCATTGTCAAACCCAGGTTCCTTTTTTTCAGGTTTTCCCCATTTTTTCTCTATGGTTTTTATTTTGACCTGGCTTCCCTGTTCCCATTGGTAAACATCCTTCATGAGTGTCGCTGTTTTTCCACAAAAATCCACCTTTAGAGGCTGCTTCTTTTCGGCGGCGTAAGATACCGCTGCCCCTGAGAGAATCCGGGACACGGTGATGACGGCGCAAAGCGCAGCAGCGATCATTACTTTCGTGATCCATTTGGGACTTCCAATGCTAAGATTTCCCATTCTGATTTTTTTCATTTTGAGACTCCTTTCAAAATATATAATATACACATAGTTTAAATGAGATCGAGCCGCATTCCAGCTTTTTCATAACTACGTTGCAGATAGTATATTACTATTGTTGAAAAAAATCAACAAAAAATGAAAATATAAATAACAATGAAATACAATCCATAGGTATTGTTTAACGATTTTCTTCATTGTTCTCATTCTTGATCAATGCCCGATAGATCAAGATCGCGATACTTGATAACAACATAATTTCTATATAATTACCCACATAGTTATTAAGGTCAAGGCCCTTCATATTGAAAAATATGTGGATTAGCATGGAGAACAGCAATACGATTGCCACTGAGGCAGCTCCTTTTAAAAAATGTTTCATAACTTCTTGTTTCATAGTTGCCAATTTCCTTTCCAAAAATAAATTGTTTTACTGCAAAATAGTATACCAGAGAATACAGCAATTTTTTCAAAACAGTCATAAAATATCCCAATTCATGCATAAGTGCGGGTTCCGGATCATTCATATATGCATTTATTCGTCATTTTCGCGCAGTTGTACTTGATACAAAGAACGAGATCAAGTATAATCAGGGAAGTAAATATAAAAAGAAGGAATATATGGAAATGTTATTGTCATTTTTTCAGCTTTCTCTTGCGATTCGTAATGTATGGCCTCAGCGTATGAGGCTCAAAGCGTTTGCGGCTCTTTATATACTGCTGCTGCTTGCCGCAATGCCTGTAACGCTCCTGGCCTGTATACCATATGGTCTGTTTGGGATTCTGGCGGCAGTTTGTATTTATGGATTGGCTGTCTGCCGGAACACCGCATCCCAAAATGTGCTTATGGGCATGATTGGATGTGTGCTTACTGTCGTAATAGATAATATTTTGACAAATTTTCTGCATCTGCTGATTCCGCTGTCTTTGATTCAACGGCAGTATGTTTCTTTCGGCGTCAGACTGATTCATATTTTATTGTTTTATTATATTACACTGTTTTGCGGCAGGCTGCTGAAAAAAGCATTATTGTCCAACAAAGGCATTTTACGCCTTCCGCAGACGTGGTATGTAATGGATGCTGTATTACTGCTTCTGATTACCATTTATCTGTTCGACGATTTGCTTCCGGGACAAAATGGTTCTATTGGCAGAATGATCTATAACAATGCTTTACATATTTTAGGATATCTGCTTGTAATGCTTTTTTTGCTTCTGGCTATGCGCCGCTCCTATCAGGAACAGATACAGACAGAGATCAAACAGAAAGCGCTGCAGGATTTGCAGGATTATACACGAAATTTAGAATCCATGTATAACGGGCTGCGCTCTTTTAAGCATGACTATGTGAACATTCTGCTCTCGTTATCTGGCTACATCGATGATTGTAATATGGATGGATTAAAGGAATTTTTTGAAAACAAAATCTTTCCAACAAAAAATCTGATTACGCAGGGAGATTATAAGCTGAACCAGCTTAGTAATATCGGTGTGTTGGAAATAAAAAGCCTGCTTTCCGCAAAAATGATTTATGCCCATGAATTAGGGATTGATGTCACCATTGATCTTCCTGACAAAGTGGAGAGTTTTCTGATCGACACGGTAGACCTTGCCAGAATACTGGGAATCTTTTTAGACAATGCGATAGAAGCCGCATTGGAAACGCAGCAGCCCCAAATAGGCTTAAACATTATTCAGCATAAGAATGGCGTATCTATCATGATCAGCAACAGCTTTCAGGATCGCGGGGTGTTGTTACATCAATGTAATCAAAAAGGATTCAGCACAAAAGCGGGCCATCAAGGAATCGGGCTTTGCAACGCCAAAAAGATCATTAGTTCTTATGACAATGTGCTGCTGGAAACAACGATGCAAGGCGGCTGTTTCATACAGCATATGGAACTTACTCTGAGTAGCTGTTAAACAACAAAATTTACTATTCCATATCATAAGAGAAATCTATTTGGCGAATAGAGCAAGAGCGGATCAGCTCAAAACAATTTTGATGGAAAGGAGTAACATCAAATGTTGGACATTTTTGTGTGCGAAGACAATGACGCACAGCGCAGGACGGTTGTACAAATGATTCAAAATACCGTTTTAATAGAAGAATTAAATATGCAGCTTGTTTTAGATACGGCAGACCCTTATGAGTTACTGGAAACCGTCAGGGACAGCCAGAACACAGGCGTTTATTTTCTGGATATTGACTTAAACGCCGGCATAAACGGAATGAAACTGGCACAGCAAATCAGATTGTTTGATCCACGCGGTTTTATTATATTTATAACAGCGCATTCGGAACTAAGTTATATGACATTTCAGTACCGGGTAGAAGCAATGGATTTTGTACTGAAAGACAACCCTGCCGAAGTGAAAGTGAAAGTCAGAGAATGTTTGCTAAATGCAATGGACCGCCATACGCTCCAAACGAACAAGACGCATAAAACCTATACCATTGAGGCAGGCGGGCGAAAAATTAGTATAGATTATGACGAGATTTTATTTTTTGAAACGTCCAGTAATATCCATAAAGTCATTCTCCATGCGAAAGACCGTCAAATAGAATTTTCCGGTACTCTGAAAGTACTGGCAAATTCATTGGGCGGCGCTTTTGTACGCTGCCATCGGTCATTTTTGGTAAACAAAAATAATATTAAAGAAGTAGACGCTAAAAATCGAATCATTTATTTTGCCAACGGCGAAACCTGCTTGACGTCCACGCGCATGATGAAAGGATTCTAAACAAAATTTTTGCTTTAAGCAGGAACCGGCCTGCATTCATACAGGAAGCATCATGCTGTCTTTTCCAACACGAAATCAAACGGGAATTTCCAGTATCATTTCCAATAAGCGGAAAACCGCCGCAATGGTTCTTCCAGGGAACTGATTCCCTCCGTAGCGCCCATTGTCTCAACCGCGCAGGATGCTGCTGCACAGGCAAACTTCCCGCAGGCTTCCAGCGCCATCCCTTCAGACAGCGCCCATAAAAATCCTGCCGCAAAACAATCTCCGGCGCCTGTAGTATCCGCGACTGTTTCTGTCGGATACGCCGGAATGGAGAGCGTCTCGTCAGCTGTGCAGATCAGGCATCCGTTGCCGGCGCATTTTACTACGGCGCAGGATACGCCTGCCTGAACGAGCAGCCTGGCATTGACGGCGGGATCTGTCTGCCCTGTAAGCAGCGAGATCTCAGCTTCATTCGGGAAGATATAATCGATATAAGGAAGCAGCCCTTTCAGATCTTCCAGCCGCTCTCCGTTTTTTGCTTTTGTCATATCGACGGCCAGTGTCCGTCCCGGTTTTTGCTTAATCGTGCGAAACATATGTTCCATGGCCGGAATATCCAGCTGCGGAGATACAAACATACCTGCAAAGCTGACAAGGTCTGCCGCGCCGTCCAGATATGTTTCTATATCCTGCAGGCTGAGTCTGCGCAGACTTCCAGCCGGATTGGTCAGAAAACAGCGTTCTCCGTTTTCGTCTACAAGGACAAGGTTCATACTTGTCGCAAGCCCGTCTTCGATTACAATACTGTCTGTGGGCATTCCCAGCCGTTCCATAAAATCCAGCACCCGTTCGCCGGCGTCGTCCAGGCCGACTTTGGAAATCAGTTCTACATTTTTGCCAAATTTAGCCAGAATGGCCGCTTCGTTCAGGGCGTCCCCGCCAAAGGAAAGCCGGATGGTATCTACGGGCTGGGAGCCTGTGCGAAATACATCCGGGGTGATCGGGCCTGCCAAAATATCGATTATCGCAGCGCCGATAATCGTGAGATCTTTCTTTTTTTGATTGTAAAATATTTCCTGTTCCATTTTCATATGTCCTTCCTGATTTCTTACATGTCCGGCACCAGACAGCCGCAAAATACAGCGCTTTGCAGATGCCTGCCGCTAATAGAATTTTACAGACAAATACAAAGCCGCTCCCTGTATCGCCAGCATCATTGGCACTCCAATTTTAAAATACGGCTTTTGCGTCTTATGCCGAAACAGATACATAGCTGCCCAACCGCCAGCCGCACCGCCCGCAAATGCGATACCAAGCAGCGCCGCTTCCCTGATCCGCCATTTCCGGTGCGCCGCTTTCCATTTATCGATCCCAAACATGCTAAAAGCAAGCAGGTTTACAAGCAGCAGATAGCATATGAAAATCTTCTGTATTTCCATCTTTATTGTTTCCTCTCATTTTTGTCTTTTACGCGATATCCCTGCGCCTGATCTGGTTTATCTGGTGTTTCCTGTTCCTATGCATCTATATTTATAAATTGCTTTTTCAGTGCCTGCGGCTTCTGCCCTGTTTATTTCCTCTGGATTTCGTATCTTGATACATTATAGTCTGGCTTTTGTGAAAATACAATACCTTATGCAAAGGATTCTTATCAATAGACACGTACCAAAGTTTGTTTTATACGAGATGCGCCAAATGAAAGGAACC
The DNA here is from genome assembly GCA_009774535.1 of Lachnospiraceae bacterium. Classification (GTDB taxonomy): domain Bacteria; phylum Bacillota; class Clostridia; order Lachnospirales; family Lachnospiraceae; genus Eubacterium_J. The sequence goes on along the minus strand of VSNY01000010.1, from coordinate 31,881 downwards.
ATATTTCTTAGCGCTGGAATGAGAATTGGGACAACATGGTACTTGTCAATGAAATGACATAATGACAAAACAAGTATAAACTTTATCATTAAATTTAGATATATTTTAAGAGAAAAACAAAAAATTGGAGGTATGGGTTTTCAGGATTTTCCGGGAAGAAGTGAGTTTAGCGATAGTTATTATTGGGATAATCGGAAAATAAAGAGAAAAAATGAAAGGTGGTATAAAATATGAGTTCGGATTATATAACAGATGAGCAGGTAGTAAAACGTGCGAAAGCAGCAGGGCTTGTAATAGAGAAATTGAAAAGCATCACGAGAGGTCAGGCTTTTGGTGGTGCTTTTCCTTTGCAGAAAAAGAATTGCCTTGTTTTTGCTTGTTACATTTTTGTCCAGCAAATTTTAGTAGCATCCCACCCAATTATATGATAAAATAATCCCATCTGCGCAAACAAACCAACTGAAAATATATACATTTAAGGAGATAGTACAATGATCTGGGCAAAAGAAGAGACAATGTCACGAGCCGAAATCGAAGCGGTCCAGTTAGCAAGACTGCAGGAAACCGTTGCGCGCGTCTATGCAAACGTACCTGCGTACCGCAAAAAAATGGAAGAAGCAGGCGTAACGCCGCAGGAGATCCGTTCGCTTTCGGATTTGCAGAAGCTTCCGTTTATTACCAAGCAGGATATGCGGGACAACTATCCGTTCGGCCTGTTTGCAGTACCAAAAGACGATCTGGTGCGTATCCACGCATCCAGCGGCACGACTGGGAAACCGACGGTTGTAGGATATACTAAAAGGGATCTGGACGTGTGGACAGAAACCGTTGCCAGAATTGCGGCTATGGGCGGCGCGACCAGACAGGATGTGGCACAGATCTGTTTCGGATATGGGATGTTTACCGGCGCTTTGGGACTGCATTACGGGCTGGAGAAGCTTGGCGCCGCTATGGTGCCGTCGTCCACCGGGAATACGGAAAAGCAGATCATGTTTATGAAAGATTTTGGCACGACGCTTTTGGTGGCAACGCCGTCTTATGCGCTGCGTATCGGAGAAGTCGCGCTGTCCATGGGTCTGGACCCGAAGAAGGATCTTAACGTAAAGATCGGCCTTTTGGGAAGCGAGCTTTTAACAGAAGCGATGCGTACCGAGATGCATAAACTCTGGGGAGATGACATGCTGGTAACGTCCAATTATGGAATGAGTGAGTTAAACGGCCCGGGAGTATCCGGCGAATGTGAATATTTGTGCGGGATGCATATCAACGAAGACTTTTTTATCCCGGAGATTATCGATCCAAAGACCGGAGAAGCGCTGCCTGCGGGAGAAAAAGGGGAACTGGTTATTACGTGCATCTATAAAGAAGCGCTGCCGCTGATCCGCTACCGCACGAAGGATATTACGAGACTGCTTTACGAGCCGTGCAAATGCGGCAGGACGACCGTGCGTATGGAAAACCTGGACGGCAGGACGGATGATATGCTAAAGATCCGCGGCGTCAACGTATTTCCAAGCCAGATTGAAGAAGTGCTGCTCGGCATTGACGAAATCGGGCCGCATTATGAGATTATTGTTACAAGGGCAAATCATACCGATAAGCTGGAAATCCGGGTGGAACTGGCGCAGGCGGCGGATGAATTTAGAAAGCTGCAGGCGCTGGAGCAAAAGATCAGACACAAACTGCGTTTGGTTCTGGGCCTGGATGCCAAAATACGTCTGGAGTCTCCGCATACGTTAAAACGGTTTGAAGGAAAAGCACAAAGAGTCACAGACTTAAGAAAGGAAGTATAAACGAGTGGAAAAGAAGATTATGCTGGGCAATGAGGCGATCGCAAGGGGCGCTTATGAAGCGGGAGTAAAAGTATCCGCAGCTTATCCTGGCACGCCAAGTACCGAGATCAGTGAAAATATTGCGTTATATAATGATATTTATGCGGAATGGGCGCCGAATGAAAAAGTGGCGGCAGAAGTGGCGATAGGGGCTTCGATCAGCGGCGTGCGCGCGATGGCTTCGATGAAGCATGTCGGCGTCAATGTGGCGAGTGACCCGCTGTATACCGTGTCCTACAGCGGTGTTAACGGCGGACTGGTGCTTGTCGCGGCGGACGACCCAGGGCTGTACAGTTCCCAGAACGAACAGGATACCCGCTGTGTGGCAAGGGCTGCGATGGTACCGGTTTTGGAGCCTTCCGACAGTCAGGAAGCGAAGGATTTTGTGAAATTTGCTTATGAACTGAGTGAAAAATATGATACGCCGGTAATCGTGCGCACAACTACGCGCCTGGCGCATTCCCAGGGAACCGTGACGCTGGAAGATCGTGCAGAACCGGCAGACCGGACCTATGAACGCAATCCTGCGAAGTTTGTAATGATGCCAGCCAATGCGATCGGGCGGCATATCTATGCAGAGCAGCGGATGAAGGCGCTGGCGGAGGACGGCTGCGGGTTTGCAGTGAACCATGCGGAATACAACGATACAAAGATCGGATTTATTACAAGCGGCATTCCGTACCAGTATGTGAAGGAAGCCTGCCCGAATGCTTCCGTGCTGAAACTGGGCATGGTGCATCCGCTCCCGCGAAAACTAATCGAAGAGTTTGCTTCCAAAGTAGATCAATTGTACATATTTGAAGAACTGGAACCAGTCATTGAAGAACAGGTAAAATCCTGGGGCATTGCAGCGGTTGGAAAAGAACTGTTTACCGTGCAGGGTGAATATTCCGCAAATATGATCCGGGAACGTGTCCTGCAGGAAAAGGCTGCGGGAAAAGCGCCTGCAAAAGTTCCGGCCAGGCCGCCGATTCTATGTCCGGGCTGCCCGCACCGCAGTGTATTTTCCGTGTTAAGCCGTCTTCATATCCATGCGGCCGGAGATATCGGGTGCTATACGCTGGGCGCTGTGCCGCCGCTTAGTGTGATTGATACGACGATCTGCATGGGCGCGAGTATTTCCACGCTGCATGGTATGGAGAAGGCAAAAGGCAAAGAATATATAAAAAACTGGGTAGCTGTCATCGGTGATTCTACCTTTATGCATACAGGCGTCAACTCTCTGATGAATATGGTTTACAATCAGGGTACCGGAACCGTAATTATTTTAGATAATTCCACCACAGGCATGACCGGACACCAGGACCATGCGGCGACCGGAAAGACATTAAAGGGCGAGACAGTACCGGCGATCAGCATTTACCATTTATGCAGATCCATGGGAATTGAAGCAGTGACAGAAGTGGATGCATTTGATACAAAAGAATTGGAACGGATTGTAAAAGAAGAGACGGCGAGGGATGCTGTTTCCGTCATTATTGCAAAAGCGCCTTGCGTGCTGTTAAAAGGAAATGTATTCCCATATAAGTGTAAGCCAGTTGAAGACAAATGTAAAGCATGCGGCATGTGCCTGAAACCAGGCTGTCCGGCGCTGACCAAAAAAGCAGACGGAACGATTGCCATTGACGATACGATGTGCAATGGCTGCGGGCTTTGCGAACAGCTGTGTAAATTTGGCGCGATCGAACGCGTGAAGGCTTAACGGACAGGAGGAAAACATGACAAAAAATATTATGATTGTAGGAGTCGGCGGGCAGGGGACACTGCTTACAAGCCGGATTCTTGGCGGAATTACGTTAGACGCCGGATATGATGTAAAATTATCAGAAGTCCACGGAATGGCGCAGAGAGGAGGAAGCGTTGTAACGTTTGTGCGCTATGGCGAAAAGGTGGCGGAACCAATTGTAGAAGAAGGACAGGCGGATGTGCTGATTGCGTTTGAAAGGCTGGAAGCGCTGCGCTATGCGCATTTCCTGAAAAAAGACGGCGTGCTGATTATCAATGACCAGCGGATGGACCCGATTACGGTCGTTACAGGCGCGGCGCAGTATCCGGAGCATATTTTGGAAGATCTGAAAAAGGAACATACCGTTTATGCGATTGATGCTATGGGCGAAGCGAAGAAATTAGGCAATGCCAGAGTCTTTAACGTGATTGTGCTTGGAATGGCTGCAAAGCATATGGATTTTAGCAAAGAGGCATGGTTACAGGTCATTGAAAAGACCGTTCCGCAAAAGACGGTAGAAATCAACCAGAAGGCATTTCTGGCAGGGTATGAAGGATCAGCCGTATAAAAACCAGACGGGAGGGAAATATGTATATTAAACAGTTATCAGTATTTTTGGAAAATCAGGAAGGACGTCTGGAGCAGGTGCTGGATGTGCTTAGGGAAAACGAGGTAAGCATTATTTCCCTAAGCCTTGCGGATACAAGCGAGTATGGCCTGCTGCGCATGATTACAAGCGACCCGCAGGCCGGGCAGGCGGCGCTGAAAGAACATGGGTTTGCGGCAATGTTATCCGACGTTCTTGCCGTAAAATTATCGCATCAGATCGGCAGCCTGCAGGAAATCCTTCGTCACGTCTGCCAGGCCGGGCTGAACGTGGAATATATGTATGCCTTGTCCAACAAAAAAGAAGAAGAGGCATCTATTATCTGCAAGATTTCCAATGGGGAAGAGGCGGCTGCGCTTTTAAAGAGCAAAGACGTAGAGCTTTACAGCCAGGAAGATATTTTGCGTATGTTTTGTTAAAACAGGATTTCAAAAAACTGCCAGCACAGCACATGCGGCTGACAGCTTTTTGGGACAGGCGGCATAAAAAACGGAAATGCCTGCAGCACACTGCGGGTATTTCTTTGTAAGCAGGAGTGTAAGCATCTATGATTGTAGATTTTCATACACATATTTTTCCGGAAAAGATCGCGGTGAAGACAATAGAAAAATTGGAAAAAATTGCGAATGTCAATGCGTGTTCGGATGGAAGGGAATCCAGCCTGATCCGTTCGATGAAGCAGGCTGGAGTTGATGTTTCCGTGATCCTTCCGGTCGTTACATCACCGCAGCAGTTTCACTCGATCAATCAGTTCGCCGCGCAGCTGAACGAAACGTATAAGGGGAAAGACGTTCGTCTGCTGTCTTTTGGCGGCATTCATCCGGATACGGAGGATTATAAAAAGGATCTGCGGGAAATCAAAAATCTGGGACTGCAGGGAATCAAGCTGCATCCGGATTATCAGAATACTTTTTTTGACGATATTCGTTATAAGCGCATTCTGGATTACGCATCGGAACTTGGCCTTGTCTGCGTCACGCATGCGGGCATTGATATCGGATACCCGGACAATGTGCGGTGTACGACGGCTTCGATTTTAAGGGTGCTGGATGAGGTGGCGCCAAAAAAACTGGTACTGGCGCATTACGGCGGGTTTCGGCTCTGGGAAGAAGTGCTGCGGGAGATTGCGGGCAGGGACGTTTATCTGGATACGGCTTATACGGCGGATTTGATTGCGGATGAGATCTTTTTGAAAATCTTAGAAAAGCATGGCGCGGATAAAATCCTGTTTGCAACGGACAGCCCTTGGAGCGGGCAGGCAGAGTCGCTCGCGCATATACGCAGGCTGGTAGGGAATGCAGAGGAAAGGGATCAAATACTTGGGATCAATGCACAGAAGCTGATACAGATTGAATAAGGGAGGTTGTTTGCTTTAGATACAGCCAGATGAATCATCAGGAAGGAGAAGCTGTCCGGAATTCGGCTGGGCAGCAGTAGGAACGTGTTTGTTAAAATTATATTTTTAGTGATTTTTTTTGCGGTTATGATTGCAGTCGGCTTATACTCCAGAAAACATGCCTCCAATGTAAATGATTTTGTGCTTGGCGGCAGAAGTGTCGGGCCGTGGCTGACGGCGTTTGCTTATGGAACGTCTTATTTTTCAGCGGTTGTATTTGTCGGATATGCGGGGCAGTTTGGATATAAATATGGTCTGGCGTCTACGTGGATCGGGATCGGCAATGCGCTGATCGGGTCGCTGCTGGCCTGGGTAATTTTAGGACGGCGGACGCGTATTATGAGCAACCATCTTTCGGCGGCTACCATGCCGGATTATTTTGGAAAACGCTACCAGAGCAATGAGCTTCGGATTGCGGCGTCTGTGATCTCGTTTATATTTTTGATTCCTTATACGGCTTCTGTCTATAATGGGCTTTCCAGGCTGTTTGGAATGGCTTTTGCGATACCGTATGAAGTATGTGTAATTGTTATGGCGGCTCTTACCTGTGTCTATGTGATACTGGGCGGCTATATGGCGACAGCCATCAACGATTTTATCCAGGGGCTGGTTATGCTGGCCGGGATTGTGGCGGTGATTGCCGCGGTGCTAAACGGGCAGGGCGGGTTTTTAAACGCAGTCCGCAGCTTGTCAGCTTTTGAAAGCGACGTGGCGGTTACGAGCGGGCAGCAGGGGGCGTTTACTTCCTTTTTCGGGCCTGACCCGCTGAACCTGCTTGGTGTTATTATCCTGACGTCACTCGGTACGTGGGGACTGCCGCAGATGATACATAAGTTTTACGCGATCAAAGATGAAAAATCCATTCAGTCCGGTACGATTATATCAACTTTTTTTGCGATTGTTGTATCCGGCGGCTGTTATTTTTTGGGTGGTTTTGGCAGGCTGTTTGATACGGCGGCGATTCATAAGGAAGACGGCAGCGTTATTTTTGACGCGATTATTCCCGCCATGCTTTCCACACTGCCGGACCTGCTGGTAGGCGTTGTGATCGTTTTAGTGCTTTCTGCTTCCATGTCCACGCTGTCTTCGCTTGTACTGACTTCCAGTTCCACATTAACGCTGGACTTTTTAAAAGATAATATTATTAAAAAAATGAGTGATAAAAAGCAGCTGTTGTGTATGCGGGTGCTGCTTGTATTTTTTATTATCTGTTCCGTGGTTCTGGCGCTGTTTCCGCCGAAATCCATTGCGCAGTTTATCGCGCAGCTGATGGGCATTTCCTGGGGAGCGCTGGCGGGTGCGTTTCTGGCGCCGTTTTTGTATGGGCTGTACTGGAAAGGGGTAACGCGTGCCGCGGTCTGGGCCAGCTTTGTATGCGGAGTTGGGATTACGGTTTCCAATCTGTTTTTATCGTATATCGCTTCACCGATCAATGCCGGGGCGCTTGCGATGATTGCCGGGCTGATCGTTGTGCCGCTGGTTAGTCTGGTGACACCGAAGATGGACGGCAGGGATGTGGAAGAGATTTTCACATGCCTGGAAGAGCAGGTGGTGGTTGATCAGAAGATCGCATTGCCGAAAGAACATAAAAATAAGAAAAAGAATTAGAGCGCGCCAATGTATGACGGGCTGGAACGGGAAGCTGCGGACAGATCCTGCTATTGCTTAACGGACGGTAAAAGGCTGCCGGATCGATCCGCAGCTTGATCCGGCAGTTTTTTATCATGGACAAAGGCAGAGGGACCGTTACTTTTCCGTCGTTTCCCGCCGGATCAGAATCGGGGCGATAATTTTATGGACAGGCTCTGTTAACGGAACCGGCCTGCGCTTTTTGCGTTCTTCCATCTGCTGTACAAGAAGGCTGACTGCTTCATAAGCAATCACGTCAATCTGCTGTCCAACCGTACTGATCGGGATGACAGCTTCGGCAGAGATCGGGGAATTATCGAATCCCATCAGCAAAAAATCATCCGGCAGCGCGCCGTATTTGCGGATCAGCAAATTTAAAAATGCGTTTGCGTTCGTATCGCTGGAAAGAAAAACCCCCTTTTTTATACCAGCGTAGGCATCTTCCATTTCCTGCAGCGCATCGGACAGCTGCTGCTGGATCTGGTTGTAATTGCTCTGAAAGTCTTTGTAAATGACCCGGTGTTCCATGTTTTTTTCCCGGCAGAAATCTAAAAATCCCTGAATCCGCCCATAAGCCGGGCGTTTTGGGTCTGTCGGCGCGTTGATATGGATCAGGGCGCCGCAGCCGTTTCTGGCAAGCAGGCTGGCAGCCTGGATGCCGCCCATATAATTATCCGTATTAACGCTGCATACATACTGGTCTTCCCGTTCGATCGTAACAATCGGAATCTGCAGCCCGGCCAGTTCCTGCGATGGAATGGTATGGCTTAAAATAATCAGCCCTTCGATTTTATAGGCAAGCAGTTCATTGATATAGCGCCTCTCGGCGTCTTCATCCTCATTCCCAATAAATACAAGGAATTTATAGCCGAAAATTTCATAAGTGGATAATATTTGCGTCAGCATTTTGGAATAGTAATGGTAAAAAAGGTTTGGGATAATAATGCCGATAAATTCACTTTTCCCATTTGCAAGAATCCGTGCCACTTTGTTTTCTTTGTAGTTCAGCTCTTCCAGGGCATTGGCAATGATCTCCTGATTTTCCAATGTCAGGGAATCAGGGTTGTTAAAGTATCTGGATATGGTTGTTTTGGAAAAATGCGTATATTTTGCAATGTCGCTGAATGTAATGTTTTTTTTCTGTTCCATAAAAATCTGTATCCTTATTTTATTTCTGCAGCCGTTTTTAGGGGTGGGGGAATGTTGTATGTTAGAATTTTAGCACGGATCTATGATGGTGGCAACCGCAAAAATAAGATTGTGGATGCGCGGACGTGTCCGGGCCAGCGGGCAGAGTTATCCGCATATCTGCAATTCTTCGCGTTTCGCTCACTTCCCAGTTGAGAAACATACCATTTTATGTTAATATATAAAAAATTTCAGCCACAATACGAAAGGAGTGTGTATGATTGAATTAACAGGCCGCTATAACAGCGCAAAAATATTCACTGACACTGCAGACGAAGCATCTGTTTCCCAGGTACGTCTGCTGCTGGACCAGGAATTTGCCGCGGGCAGCCGCATTCGCATGATGCCGGATATCCATGCAGGAGCCGGATGTACCATCGGGACGACGATGACGATTACGGATAAAATCGTACCGAATCTGGTCGGCGTTGATATCGGCTGCGGCATGGAAACAGCCGTGATCAGGGAAAAGCATCTGGAACTGCAGAAGCTGGATAAGCTGATCTATGAAAAAATCCCGTCCGGATTCCAAATCCGGGAACAGACACATCCGTATTTTGATGAACTGGATCTGGAAGATTTATACTGCAGCAGCCGCGTCAACCTTGGAAGAGCAGAAAAAAGCCTTGGCACGCTGGGCGGAGGGAATCATTTTATTGAAGTGGACCGGGATGACGAAGGCAATCTTTATCTGGTAATACATTCCGGCAGCCGTCATCTGGGAGTGGAAGTGGCGGGGTACTATCAGGAAGAAGGATATCGGGCGTTAAACGGCACAACGAAAAAAGATATCGAAAAACTGATCACAGATTATAAGACACAGGGACGGGACAAGGAAATTCAAAGCAGCATCGAAGCATTAAAAAGCACCGTGCATACCGAGATTCCGAAAACATTGGCCTATGTATCCGGGGAACTGTTTGATCAGTATATCCATGATATGAAAATCGTCCAGCAGTATGCGCAGCTGAACCGCCAAGCTATGCTGCATGTGATTTTAAAAGGAATGAAGCTGCATGTAACGGAACAGTTTACAACAATTCATAACTATATCGACACGGACGCTATGATTTTACGCAAAGGCGCTGTTTCTGCGAAAAAGGGTGAAAAGCTGCTGATACCGATTAATATGCGCGATGGTTCGCTTGTGTGTACTGGCAAAGGCAACGAAGACTGGAACCAGTCAGCTCCGCATGGCGCAGGAAGGCTCATGAGCCGGGCGGCGGCAAAGCAGTCGTTTACAGTGTCTGAATTTAAAAAGCAGATGGACGGCATTTATTCTACATCTGTCAATAAAGAAACACTGGACGAATGTCCGATGGCCTATAAGGGGATGGATGATATCGTAAAGAATATTACAGATACAGCGCATATCGTAAAAAGAATCCGGCCGATTTATAATTTCAAAGCTGGTGAAGAAGACGGCAGAACGCCAAAATTCAAACGATAAACACCAATACAAATTTGCATACTGGAAAAACGGGAGGAAAAAACATGAGAAAACTTTACCAAAATCTGCTGTGCATCCTGCTGGCGGCGTCTTTGCTGTTCACAGGATGTTCCGTGTCCATCAAAGACCCGTCTTCGGACAAGACGCAGGGAAATACCGGACAAGAGAAGCCGCAAGGCCCAGAGAATCCGACAGACCCGGATACCACGTATCAAACCCTGAATGATAATGTACCAGGCTTTACCAAAGATGAGATTACGACAGAGTCTTTTGAATTTTATTCCGAGCTGGACAGCCTTGGCAGGTGCGGTGAAGCGCTGGCCTGTGTCGGGACGGATCTGATGCCGACAGAAAAGCGCGGCAGTATCAGCAGAGTCAAGCCTACCGGATGGCATAGCACAAGATATGATTTTGTGGAAGGGAAAAACTTATTTAACCGCTGTCACCTGATTGCGTATCAGCTGTCCGGTGAAAACGCAAATGAAAAAAACCTGATCACCGGAACCCGGTATATGAATGTCACCGGGATGCTTCCTTTTGAAGAACAGGTTGGAGATTATGTACGAGAAACAGGCAACCATGTAATGTACCGCGTAACGCCTGTTTTTGAAGGGGATAACCTGATTGCGGATGGCGTTAAGATGGAAGCGCTGTCTGTAGAAGATCACGGCAAAGGTGTGTCTTACAACGTCTATGTCTATAATATCCAGCCAGGCGTGGAAATCGATTATGCGACTGGCGAAAGCAGGCAGGCAGTTTCCAGCAACAGCGAAACAGAAGATCCGGACGGCGCGTCCTATGTGCTGAATACAAATACAAAGAAGTTCCATCTGCCGTCCTGCGGCAGTGCGCAAAATATGCGTCAGGAAAACAGGGAAGATTTTACCGGGGACAGAGAGAAGCTGATCCAGGACGGTTATCAGCCTTGCGGTTCGTGTCATCCATAAGGTAGTTCAAAGACATGAAAGGAATGTGGTGTGCGAGAATGGCAGTATCAGAAAAAAAATATTCTTTCAATGACCTGCATATCGGTATGGCAGTAAGTGTGGAACAGCTCAGTGAAATTTATAATAAATATATGATTGTGGCATTTGACAATATGGAAAGCAGGACGGGAAAGCTTGTGTTCTGCGGAGATGTTCAGGATCAAGAATATGACAGCTGGTTTATGCAGACAAAGCCCATTACTCCTATTTACCATGATCGGGATGATCTGGAGGATATGGCGGTGTATGATGAATAAATTTGTACAGATTGAAATAATCTCTGTTACTGGGGACTTAGTAAAGTGGCAGGAAAAAACCTGTTTCTTGTCTGTCCGTCAGGAAATATGTGCCAGGATTACCAGGATGCATTGAAACTAAATTTTGGACGCATCCACTGATCGCACTGATCGCCAGCGAAAACCAGCCGGATGAGGGGGAAATGGCCTGGCTTGCGGCGACGTTGGAAGAATGTTTAGAATCCCTTGGCATTCTGCTCAATAACCAAGGGGCGAAGCCCAGCGGCACCTTTAGCCACTGGCGTTTAGCCAGGGCGAACTGGGTGCCGCGACCGGACGGTGCCACTGCGTAAATGCAGAATGCCTAGGGATTCTTAACATTCTGGAACAGGAGCCGCAAGCCAGGCCATTTCCCCCTCATCCGGCGTCCGCATAGCCACCAAATATCACAATGCCATCCCCTAATAAGCTTTCAGCGCCTCCCACAATTCCGTATAATAATTCGTCGTAATCTCATCCAAAGGCTGAAAAAATTCACAATTATCCATCGTTTCCTTACTCGGAAAAATAGTCTCATCTTCCTGCAATTCCTTATCCAACTGCTCAAACACAGCCTTATTCGGCGTCGCATAATACACATAATCAAAATTTTCCATCGCAACATCCGCCCTGCACAAATAATTCAAAAACAACTCCGCATTTTCTTTATTCCGGCAGGTCTTCGGAATAAACCACGCATCAACCCACATATTAGACCCTTCCTCCGGCACACAAAAAGCAAGATCCGGATTCAGCGTCTGCGCATAAGCAGCTTCCCCAGAATAAACTTCCGCCAGCGCAGCATTTCCCGCCGCCATCCAATCAGCCGTTTCATCGCTCAGATACGAATAAACAAGCGGCTTTTGCTCCAGCAGCAGATCCAAAGAACGGTCTAAAATCTCACGGTCTGTCGTATTGCACGATGCGCCCAGCAGCTTTTCCGCTACCATATAAGTGTCGCGCACGCTGTTCTCCATAATAATCTGTCCTTTATATTTCGGATTCCACAGCACGTTCCAGCTGTTTGTCTCCGCAGGATCAACCATTTTTGTATTATACAAAATACCGACCGTTCCAAAAAAATAAGGCAGAGTATAACGGTTTTCCGGATCAAAATTTTTGCAGTATCCAAGATAAGTTTCATCAATATTTTGAAATTCCGGAATATTTTCAAAATTAATTTCCAGCGTTTCGCCTTCCTGGATCAGTTTTTGAATAATATAATCAGAAGTACATGCCACATCATAACGGATGGAGCCAGCCTTGTATTTTGCATACATTTCTTCCGGGCTTTCGTATTCTTCATATTTTACGGTAATGCCAGTCTCTTCCTCAAACTGGTCAAGCAGCCCGGGCTCAAAATATTTTCCGTAATTTAAAATCGTGACCGTATTCGGATCATGTTTGGAGCCGCAGCCGGACAGCAAAAAAGCGGTACAGGCGGCCAATATAAGAGCAGTAAGCCGTTTTTTCATGGCAGGTCTCCTTTCTTAGCGGTTAAGGTCTGTATGTTACATACACAGTGATCCATCTGCCAGGCGCATGGCCCGTTGCATGCACAGCGGTCTGATTACCAGGTACGTTGTTCTGTCTGCTTCGTTGCGCGGCTGGAGCGGAAATTAATCACCAGCAGCAGAAAGAAGGCCATCAGAAACAGGATCGTGGAAAGCGCATACATCTGAGGCAGAATACCCTTGCGCAGTTCAGTATAAATCATTGTCGACAGCGTATTGACTCCGGCGCCTTTTGTAAAATACGTAATGCTGAAATCATCTAATGACATCGTTACAGACATTAAAAAACCGGAAAGCACGCCAGGGCTGATCTGCGGCCATATAATCTTAAAAAACGCATATACCGGCTTCGCGCCTAAGTCCAGGGCAGCCTCATACGTAGAACGGCTGGTCTGGTTCAGCTTCGGCAGTACATTTAAGATCACATACGGAATGTCAAATGTAATATGCGCAAGCAGCACCGTATGCAGACCAAGGCTGGTAAACCGCACAAAGATCAGCATCATGGAAATTCCTGTTACAATATCTGCATTCAGCAGCGGAATATTCGTAGCGCCCAGCATCAGCATACGGTTGTTTTTTTTCATCGCATGAATACCGACCGCAGCCATCGTGCCAAGCAGCGTAGCGATTACGGATGCGGACAGCGTCACGATAATAGTCGTGCGAAAGGCGTCCAGAATCATACTGCTGTCGAACAGTTCCCGATACCATTTCAGCGTAAATCCACCCCAGAATACCCGGGATTTGGAGTTATTAAAAGACAGGATTATAAGCACTGCAATCGGCAGATATAAAAATAAAAAAATCAGCGCCAGGTAAACCCGTTCCAGGCTTTTTTTCATCATCATAAGGTACCCTCCCGTAGTAATTACCACACAGCCGCTCCGCCAGCGTCTTCAGAATGCTTATTCATAACAGCCATACTAGCGATTACAAAAATCATAAGCACCAGTGACAGGCCGGCGCCCAGGTTCCAGTTGAAAAACTGCATAAAATCGGCTTCGATAATATTTCCAATCAGCAGCACTTTACCGCCGCCCAGCAGGTTCGAGATTGCGAACGAAGTCAGGGCAGGCACAAATACCATAATAATGCCGCTCATAACGCCCGAAAGCGTCAGCGGAAAAATAATCCGGCAGAAAATCACATAATTTTTCGCGCCCAGATCCTGCGCAGCTTCAATAATATCCTTGCGAATCCGGGACATCGCATTGTAAATCGGCAGGATCATATAAGGCAGGAAATCATATACCATACCGAATAAAACAGCGGTCGGCGTATTCAGGATGCTGATATTCGGCAAGTGCAATACATCCAGTACCGCGTTGAGAATCCCGTTATTGGACAGCAGCAGCTGCCAGGCTAAGATCCGCAGCAGAAAATTCATCCACATCGGCAGGATAAATACGAATACAATAAAATTTTGGTGTTTGACGTCCAGTTTATTTAAAATCATCGCCAGCGGATAGGAGAGCGCCAGGCAGATCAACGTACACTGCAGGGCGATCTTCACAGACAGCCAGAGCGATTTCATATGCACCTTATGAAAGATCGAGGCTACATTGGCCAGCGTAAAGCTGCCCGCCGAGTTCGTAAAGGCGTAATATACAACGAGCAGCAGCGGCAGCAGGATAAATCCAACCATCCACACGAGGTAAGGTCCTGCAAGCAGCTGTTTTCCAAATCTACGCATCCGGTTCCACCATCCTTTCATCGCTCGATTCCGGCTTATTCATAATCTGAATATTAAACGGAATCACGCGCAGCCCGACCTGTTTTCCAGGTTCGTGGTATTCCGTCGTATGAATCAGCCATTCATAGCCGTTTGCAATGACTTCGATTTCATAGTGAACCCCTTTGAAAATAACTGAAGAAATCTCGCCTGTATAAAATCCTTCAGACGGCTCCGTAATGATCAAATCTTCCGGACGGATCACTACATCGACCGGACGGTTGCATCCAAATCCGGTATCTACGCACGCAAGATCCACGTCCAGCACGCGCACCAGCTTATCACGCACCATGATACCGTCGATAATATTGCTTTCCCCGATAAAGTCAGCCACGAACGCATTGACTGGTTCGTTATATATATCTTCCGGCGTGCCGATCTGCTGGATATAGCCCTGGTTCATGACAACAATCGTATCCGACATGGTCAGCGCTTCTTCCTGGTCATGTGTGACATAGATAAACGTAATGCCAAGCTCATTTTTCAGACGGATCAGCTCATACTGCATATCCTGGCGCATTTTTAAGTCCAGCGCGCCCAGCGGTTCATCTAAGAGCAGCACCTTCGGTTCGTTGACGATGGCGCGCGCGATGGCGATGCGCTGCTGCTGTCCGCCGCTTAACGAATCTACACTGCGGTTTTCAAAGCCGTCCAGGTTCACGAGCTTTAAGGCATATTGAATCTTATCCTGGATATAGGATTTACTTTTTTTGCTGATTTTTAAGCCAAAAGCGATATTTTCCGCAATCGACATATGGGTGAACAGAGCGTATTTTTGAAATACCGTGTTCAGTCTGCGTTCATTTGGCGGCAGATCCGTAATATCCGCCCCGTCGAAAATAATTTTACCTGTATCCGGCGTTTCAAAACCGCCGATCAGGCGAAGCGTCGTTGTCTTGCCGCACCCGGACGGGCCAAGCAGAGTGACAAATTCATTTTCATGGATCGTCAGCTCCAGGTCATCTAAAACCATGCAGCCCTCATAAGACTTTGAGATGTGCTGCAGCTGGATCAGTTCTTTTTCCATATCATAACCTCCCACAGTTTACAGTCGGTTCAGGAGCGGGCTAAAAGCAGGGCGGAGTACTGACCCAGATCAGCTTTGCCTCTTCCTTGTATGCTTCAATGTAATGTTTTTTACTGGCGTTAAAATAAAAGGATTCTCCTGCGCGGACGATATAAGTCCTTGTACCATAATGCAGCCGGATACTGCCGCTTAACACATATCCGAATTCCTCGCTTTCTAACGGCGGGAGTGTCTCAGACTTCCCTCCGGGCGCCAGGGTCATCAGCACAGGCTCCATCGCGTTTTTCTGCGCGTTCGGAATCAGCCATTCCACCAGGCAGCTGCGCTTTTTATAGTTTTTTTCAAAATAATCCTCCGGTGAAAATACAATCTGTTCCGGTTCGTCGTCCGAAAAAAATTCTGCCGGAGTCGTGCCGAGGCACTGGATAATATCTAACAGTGTCCCGATGGAAGGCGTGGTCAGGCCGCGTTCTAACTGGGAAATAAAGCCTTTGGATAACTCGGAGCGGTCGGCCAGTTCCTGCTGTGTGAGTCCGTACTGGATGCGGAGTTCTTTCATGCGGTGTCCGATATCCATTCTGATGCCTCCTTTTCGGTGTAAATATATTAATGAATTTCTTGTTTACTATTAATAAACAAGACGAAGACTATTATGGGAGATAAATAGAGAAATGTCAATATATTTTTTAAAAATTTTTTAGAATATCGCGAGTGCGGGATGCAACAGTTCAAATCAATCATTGAACAGTTACAGTGCGGGCGACAGTATGTATTCCTGGGATGTTATACGGGTCTGTAAGATCAAAGATGTCCTGAATAAACGCCTTTTTGCGCATTTAGCGAAAAGAAAAGGATGATATTGGAAGAACGGGCATGAAGGCCAAATGATTGAGAAAAGATCAGCTAAAACATAACAATATCTGATAAATTGTTATCTGAAAGTATTCTAACTCAATTTTTTGCATTTTGCAATATAAATGAAAAAATTGGCAGTTATTGCTAAATTCTGCTGGAAGTTCTCGCAGATCGTCTATGAAAAATATCTAAATAAATCTCCAAAAACAGGATGCAGCATACACGCAAAAAATTGAAAAAACAGATGACGTTAAAAAGTCCGGACGGCGGCAAGACAGAAGAAAATCTTTGTGAGTTCCTTTATTTTATGCGGTTTTTGGACTATTTATCTACAATTATAAAACATAACAATTTATCAGAAAATGTTATGTTTTTATAGACAGCTGCTAACGATTTGTAGTACACAAGCAGAGGTTGGCGCGATGCTGTTCGTAAGGCAGCTGTATCCTGGAGGGAAGCTATGAAGGAATTGGAGTATGGAAAAATGGGTATGCGCATCCGACAGATTCGTAAGGCAAAGGGGTGGTCGCAGGATGAGCTTGCGAAGAAATGCGGCATCAGCATGTCTTTTTTAGGGCATATTGAACGCGGCACGAGGATTATGAGTCTGGAGACATTTGTCGGTATCTGTGCGGCATTGGATGTGGCTGCGGATGAATTGCTCTGGGGAGTGGCGCATGCGTCGGACGCGGTGCTGGATCTGTGGCAGGCGCCAAAAAAGGATACGGTCACAAGCGCGGTGTCCGGGAAAAAAGATGTCGACAGTTATTCGATGTATATTCGTATAATGAAGTCTGTGGCGGAGATTATGAATGAAGCGTAAAGCGCGGCGCCGGAAACAAAAAGTGTTGGTGATGGCCTCGGTTGCATCCATGCTGGATCTGTTTAATAGAGACAATATCCGCATTCTTATGGAAAACGGCTGTCAGGTGGAGGTGGCGGCAAACTTTTCCTTTGGGAATATTACAAGCCGGGAGCGTGTGCGGCAGTATCGTATGGAACTGCAGCGGATGGGCGTTGTCGCGCATTCGGTTCCGGTTCCGAGAAAGGCCTTAGATCTTGCAAATATCCTGCGGTCTTACCGGATGCTGAAAAAACTTTGCCAGACAGCTGATTACAGCCTGATCCACACCCAGTCGCCAATTGGCGGCGCTGTATTAAGACTTGCCGCGGCGCCGTCCAGGAAGAAGGGCTGCAGGATTATTTATACGGCGCATGGGTTTCATTTTTATAAAGGCGCGCCGTTTTTGCGGTGGCTGCTTTATTATCCGGTAGAAAAATGGCTGTCTGCGGTTACGGATACGCTTATTACGATTAACGCGCAGGATTATCGTCTTGCACAAAGCTTTTTTGCCAGACAGGTATGTTATGTGCCTGGTATTGGGATTCATCTGGCGGATCATTGTCCGGATGCGGAAAAACGCAGACGGATACGCCAGGCAGCTGGTTTTCGGGAACGGGATTTTGTGATACTTAGTGTTGGACAATTATCCCGGCGAAAAAACCAGGCAGTGATGATCCGGGCTTTGGCGCTGCTTGCAAAGGAGCATGTTCATTATGTGCTGGCAGGGCTGGGCGGGCAGGCGGCCCGTTACCGCAGACTGGCGCGCAGGCTGGGCGTGGAGCGTAATGTACATCTGATTGGCTACCGTGATGATATTCCGGATTTGCTGCAGATGGCGGACTGTTTTGCGTTTCCGTCCAGACAGGAGGGACTTCCGGTGGCATTGATGGAGGCAATGGCTGCCAAAGTTCCGATCGTCTGCAG
Source organism: Lachnospiraceae bacterium (assembly GCA_009774535.1). GTDB lineage: Bacteria > Bacillota > Clostridia > Lachnospirales > Lachnospiraceae > Eubacterium_J. The sequence continues at coordinate 13,893 of VSNY01000010.1, read as the reverse complement.
CCGGATTCGCGGGAATTGTGATCTGGTACGGGACGGCAGAGAGGGACGGCTGGTGGATGCGGATGATGCGGCAGGTTTTGCGGAAGCGGTGCGCCAGATCATGGAGCAGCCGCAGCTGGCAAAAAGATATGCTATCCATGCGCAAAAACAGGTCCGGAAGTTTTCGGCAGAGCGCGTGAATGCGAAAATGCGGCAGATTTACGGGCAGTATCTATGATATTAAAAGAGGGAAATGAGGAACACAGGATGACAGAAAAATTACTTACGATCATAATCCCCATGTATCAGGCCCGGCCCTGGATCAGAACGTGTCTCCGGTCGCTGCTGGTAAGAGCGCGAAAAAGGCAGGATCTGGAGGTAATCGTTGTAAACGACGGCTCTTTGGACGGGTGTGAAGTGGATGCAGGGGAATACGTGGAAAAATACCCGGATCTGTTCCGTATTCTGCAAAAAGAAAACGGCGGACATGGTTCTGCGGTGAATGCGGCAGTCCGGATCAGCACGGGGATCTATTTTAAAGTTCTGGATGCGGATGACTGGATGGATACGAAGGAACTGGAGATTTTGCTGAATGAGTTGTGCTGCCTGCATACAGGGCAGAAAGCGCCGGATGTCATTTTAAGCGGATATCAGACGTTTGATATATTGTCAAAAAAGATGGAACGGATCAGCGCCGGGGTGCAGGCGCGGCGTACTGGAAAATGGATAACTGTTCAGGAACTGGCAGCACGGTGGAAGCAGTACCAGCCGGTATGTACCTTTCACGGGATTGCGTACCGGACTGCGTTTTACCGCGAAAACTGCCGGGGACTGCCGGAAAGGGTTTTTTATGATGACGCTTATTATGCCATTCTGCCTGCAAGCCATGCGAAAAGGATCTATTTGTCTGTCAGCTGTCCATATGTATATCGCATGGGGGACAGCGGACAGAGTGTGTCGGTCGATAACCGCGTGCGCCATCTGGCTGACGCGCGGCAGGTAGCGAGGGCTGTCTGTGCGACGATGCAGCAGCCCAGGTCACCGGGCGGGCAGGCGTATTGGGAATATCGGACGGAGAGCTTTCTGACAGATTATTGGATCACCTGTTTTTTGCGTTTTCAGGATAAACGTGCCGGGAGGACACAGGCGGGCCGATTTATGAGAGAGCTTAAAAGGCGGTATCCTGCGCTGGCCGACAGAGTGCGTGGGAGATACTGGGTGCTGAAATGTCTGGGGTTTTTGCATATGGGCGAAAAGCAGATCCTGGGATGGATGCGTGTGCGAAAGCTGTGGCAGTGCGGATGGACAGGGATCTTAAAAAGGAATAGACAGAAATAGATTGCAAAGATCATATATAGCAATAGAAAGTAATGGGAAGGTTAAAAAGAATAGAAAGATAGGAAGGATAGAAAGGGCAGGAAGAAACGAATCACAATGAAAAAGAAAACACAAAAACAGCTCCAATGGAAATGTATATGGAAAGATTCCATATTCTGTGCGGCAGTACTGTTTCTGTTTCTTCTGCTGACAGGGATTTTTTATTATGCGGCCGGAGAACAGCTGTATTGGCGCACATCCCGGGCAGTGTATGAATATGTACCAAGCGGACTTGCCGCGCCGGAGCCTGCGGACGGGGCTGAGATCCGGCAGGAATTTTTATGCCGGATCGACCGTCTGCAGCGGATCACTGTTCCAGTTACGGCATTTGCACGGGAAAATCACGGTATTCTGACGTTGGAGGTATGGGATGAGACGGACGGGCGCAGACTGGCGGCGGATTCCTGGGAAATGCAGACGCTGGCCGAAGAGCAGCAACTGGAATGCAGCTTTGACGATGCGGGGACATGGGGGCATGTGATTTCGATCAGACTGGTATCAGATGGCACGATGGGAACATGTATGGCGCCCTGGCTTGCAGCATTACCCGAGTCCGGGACAGCAGCACAGATAGAAGAAGGGAACAGCCAACTGTTTTATCAGGGAATGCCAATAGAAGGGAAGATCTCTTTCGGTGCATATGGAAAAGACAAAGTATGGACGGGATTTCACTTTTTTGAGATTGCGGCAGTGCTGTTGATCTTACTGGCGGCCGGATGTATACGGCTGATTGTGAAAAAGAACACGGGAAAAAAGAGCTGGCTGCTGGATCTGGCGGCGCTGCTGCGTAGTTATCGGTTTTTGCTAAAACAGCTTGTGGCCAGAGATTTTAAAATCAAATATAAGCGGTCTGTGCTGGGCGTGTTGTGGAGTTTCGTGAATCCGCTGCTTGTAATGTGTGTGCAGTATGTTGTGTTTTCCACGATTTTTCGGTCAGACCTTGAACATTACCAGGTTTATTTGCTGTCGGGGATTGTGCTGTTTAACTTTTTTTCGGAATCGAGCAATGTCGGTATGTATGCGATCAGCGGGAATGCCGGGCTGATTACAAAAGTGTATGTGCCAAAATATATCTATCCGGTTTCTAAAGTGTTGTCGACCTGCGTCAATCTGCTGATTTCACTGCTGCCATTGGTGGTGATTACGGTGGCATCCGGCGTCAGGGTGACGAAGGCATGGCTGCTGCTGCCGTTTATCTTGCTGTGTCTTTTGGTGTTTTGCTGCGGAATTGCGCTGCTGTTATCGGCTGCGCTTGTATTTTTCCGGGATATCCAGTTTATTTGGAGTGTGCTGTTAATGGTGCTTACGTATGCGACGCCAGTATTTTATCCGTAATCGATTTTGCCGCAGGGGGTACGCGAGGCGCTGCAGTGGAACCCGATGTATCATTTTGTTACATTTTTCCGAATGCTGGTGATGGACGGTATTTCGCCGGAACCGATGATGTATGTGCAGTGTGCGGCGTTTGCGGGGATCTTCCTGCTTGTCGGGGCGTTTGTGTTTGCCAGGACACAGGACCGGTTTATATTTTATTTGTAAGGAGGAAGGTTTGTATGGCGCAGCAAGCAGCCGTTCAGGCTGACCGGGTGGGCGTGCGTTTTCGTATGGCAAAAGACCGGGCGGGGACGCTGAAAGAATTTGCGGTCCGGTTTTTATCAGGGAAATTAAAGTATCAGGAACTGGAGGCGCTGCATGATGTGACGTTTCAGATCCGAAAAGGGGATGTGCTGGGAATTATTGGACATAACGGCGCTGGGAAAAGTACTTTGCTGAAAGTGATTTCCGGTATTATGAAGCCTTCGTCCGGCTCTGTAGCTGTGCAGGGCAGGATTGTTCCGATGCTGGAGCTTGGTTCCGGGTTTGACTTTGAGATGACGGGGCGTGAGAATGTTTTTTTAAACGGTGCGATTCTTGGGTATACGGAATCGTTTTTACAGGAGCAGTATAGGGAAATTGTGGATTTTTCCGGGCTGGGGGCGTTTATGGATGCGCCTTTGCGCACGTATTCCTCAGGGATGGTGATGCGCCTGGCGTTTTCGATTGCATCCGCGGTGTATCCGGAGATTTTGATTGTAGATGAGATCCTGGCTGTGGGCGACGCGGATTTTCAGGATAAGAGCAGAAACCGGATGATGCAGATGATGAGCGGCGGGACGACGGTGCTGTTCGTCTCGCATGACTTAGAACAGGTGCGTGAGATGTGCAGCAAAGTGTTGTGGCTGGAACATGGGAATGTAGTGGCATTTGGAAAGACAAAAGAAATATGTGACAGGTATGCGAGGGAAGGGGAGAAAAAATTTTGAAAAACGATAGAAATTATCTGCTTACGGTAGTAGTTCCGATTTATAATGTGGAACGTTACTTAAAGCAGTGTGTGGACAGTTTGCTGCATCAAAGTGTTGAGAATCATAAAATTGTCCTGGTTAACGACGGTTCCCGCGACCGCAGCGGGGAGATTGCAAAGGCTTATGCCAGACAGTATCCAGACAGGATTACTTATATTTCACAAAAAAATGCAGGACCTGGGGCAGCCAGGAACGTCGGATTAAAATATGTGGATACGCCGTATGTGATTTTTTTAGACAGTGATGACTGGATGATGCCGCGGACAGTGGAGCATGTGACAAAAGAAGTGGAATATAGTGCGGATGCGTTTGATCTGGCATTTATGATGCCGGTTGTGTATAATATGTCCTCCTGCCGGTATGAGGACTGGCGGGATAATAACTATTTAGAGGAAATATTTAAGCACAGCGGGAGAGTTGTGAGTGCCAGGCAGACGCCGCAGCTGTATGGTACAGAAGCCAGTATTTGCCGTTGTGTATTTCGGGTTTCTTTTTTGCGGGAACATCAGTTTCAGTTTCCGGAAGGTGTAAAATGGGAAGACGTTTTTCCTCATTTTTATTTATTGTATTGGGCAAGACGATGTGTATTAATCCGCGAAGCTGGTTTTTTTTACCGGATTAATTCGGGCAGTCAGACCACTTCTCATGCATCAAAAAGCAGGATGGATGTGATTCCGGTATTTTCTTCAGTTTTTGCCTATGCGCTGGAAAATGACTGGATGTTGTGTGAAACAGCTTATATTGTTTCTATGATGATGGATTTTATTGTATGGTCTTTGCGTGCTACGACAAGAAAAGTGCAGATCAGGCTGGTAAAGGGGCTGCATGAGATGTGCAGGGCGATTCCGAAAGAGTATTACCGCGCATATATCAAAATAATCAAACCGCCTATGTTATACCGTTTGATTTGGTATGGCCTGAATAGTCCGTTTGTTTATCAGATGCTGGAAAATAACCATAAGCTGCGCGCTGCCGGAACCGTATATCGAAAGGCGGCAAAATTATGCAAGATCGGGAGGCGTTTATAATGAATGATATTGTGGCGTATCTTGGTACTCATCATGAAATTAAAGAATTAGTGTTGGTTTTGGGAGTGAAAAGCAGTGCGGCTCTTGTATATGATGTGTGCCGGATTGTGCAGTTGGACAGTCTGGTGCTTGTGGCTCTGGAAGAGGATATAAAAAAAGAAGTGCAAAAAATGTTTCAGAAGATGCAGTGCGGATCTGGTATGCATATGCCAGGCAGGATCGAATGGACAGGGGCGGAAGGGATTCTGGCTTATCAGGCGCAGACAAATCATCTGGCGCTGATGTTTGACAGTCTGGAACAGGCAGAGCAGGTCAATGTTTTTTCTGTGATCAAACCAAGGTATCTGATTGGTATGGTAAACAGGCAGGAGATTCATCCGGTAAAGATCTGGGAAGCATACCGTAAGGTTTGTGAGTACATTTATATTTTATCCTGGGAAGAAGATCATCAGAATGAGGCGATGAACTGGACACGGAATGCCAAGGATGGGATTGAGCTGAGTCTTATTTTTCCGGTTTACTGTGTGGCTGATTACATAGAAACATGCATCACTTCTGTTACCGCATGGAAAGCTGACTATGTGGAATATTTATTTGTCGACGATGGTTCTTTGGATGAAAGCGCTGATCTTATTCGCAGCTATGCAAAAAAAGATAAACGGATCCGATTGTTTCAAAAGACGAATGGGGGATGTGCATCTGCAAGACAGTATGGGTTGGAACGGGCCAGAGGGCGTTATGTCGGATTTGTAGACCCGGATGATTATGTAGATGAAACGATGTTCCGTAAACTGTTTAGCAGGGCATTGACTGGATCTTATGAGATCAGTTACTGTGGTTATCAGGAATTGTATGAGGATACACAGACGACAAAAGAAGTGCCGGATGTTTTAGGTATGCCATATATGGAAGGCACAAGTGACCGAAACCGGATTGATGAACTGATTGCATATCGAAGAGTTGCAATCTGGCGCGGCATTTATTTCAAAGATATGATAGACCGAAATCATATTCACTTTCATACGAAAATCCGACGCTTTGACGACCTTCCTTTTAAAATGGAGACGCTGGCAGTGGCACGGTCAGTCGTAGCGGTGCCGGAATATTTATATTATTACCGTATGTTGCGTCCCGGACAAGATGTGTCGGCAGATGATGAAAGGCTTTACGTACATTTTTTAATTTTTAAATATTTAGATAAATTTTTTTCTAAGACAAAAGAAAAAGTTCAGCTGGATTATCTGCAGGTGGTAAAAATACAGACTCACAGGTGGGCGTTGGAAAAAATACGACCGGAATTTATGGGAGAATACTGCCTGCGTGCAAGAAAGGATTTGCTGTCGAATTTTCCATATCAAGAAGGAAAATATATTCTCAGGCAATTTGCATCCTGGAAAGACCAGCTGTATTTTACAGCTATCTGCAGCGGAAATATACAGCTGGTAAAGCTGTTGGCAGGATATCAGGGAGGCCGCGGCAGAGTCAGACGCAAGCAGCGGCAGCTTAAGAAGTTTGAACAGATCAGTGTGAAGTATGGAAAATAACCGTAAACAGCGCAGCTTGGGAAAGAGGATATGGATTAGTATCATTATTCCTGTCTACAATGTGAAAGCGTATTTGCGCCAATGCGTACAAAGTATTACGACACAGGGGGATTTGGACGGAAGATATGAGATTATTCTGGTGGATGACGGCTCTTTCGACGGTTCCGGGCAGGTCTGTGACATGTTCGGACGGCAGTACGGCTTTATTCATGTGCTGCATCAGAAAAATGCGGGACTTGGAGCCGCCAGAAATGCGGGTATCCGGGCGGCAGCGGGAGAGTATCTGCTGTTTGTGGATGCGGATGATTTTATCGGCGAGGGTTCGCTGATACGGATTTTCCGGGAACTGGAACGGGAGGCAGCAGATTTTTATTTTCTGGACAGTTATCAATACTTTGGGCAGGGACGTCTGCGCGCGCTGAACGATGCGCGGCTGCAGCTGGTAAATACGTTTGGAAAAAGAGGATGTATGCAATTGTTTGGCACATTGTCAAAATACCCGGGCAGCGCCTGTGACAAGCTGGTCCGGCGCAGTATGATCAAGCAGCGGCAGATTTGGTTTGAAGAAGGCGTGCTGGGAGAAGATCTTGTATGGGTGTTAAAGTGCATGCTGTATGCCAGGAATTATCGTTATATCCGGGCGGATTATTACTATTACAGACAGAACCGCAGCGGATCGATTACAAGCCGCTTTGACGCTGAGAGATTTGCATGCCAGATTCACGCAGTTCGCCTTGGAGCCGCACTGGCGGCAGAGCCGGAAGGAAGACTCTACCAAAAGGAAATCTATGCGATGATGGCGTATGAGGCAGAGGTTGCGCTGCTGTTTTTGGGGATGCTGCCGCAGAGGAAAGGAAAACAGAGGAAGCAGGCCGAAGATGTCGTTTGGCTGCTTGCTTACCGGAAAGGGTGGCGAACCTGGTGTATTCGTTGTATGGTGTATGGGGCTGGTACAGAGCAGGCGGCAAAAATATTGGCCTGGATGTACCGGATGAAAAGCCGTATGCCTCAAATTGCTGTCACTATATATGCATTGACCTACATTTAACAGAAGGCTCACGTATGGATAAAATAGCGGTTTTAATACCTTGTTATAATGAAAGCAGGACAATCCGAAAGAGGTTTGCTCCTGCTTTTTCATTAGGTATTCACGTTGTTTTTTTGATTGTGGTTTGATAGGATACCGTTATTTTGCCAACGGTATCCTATCATGTATTTTTAATATTTCTACAATAGTGTCAACGTCTTCATGCAGACTTTTTAGATCACGTCTTATGTTGTGGTCGCTGTATTTTACTGTTAAATCGAGTCCGTCTAATTTTTCTGACATGTGTGCCTGCATAAATTTGAGAATATTTAAGGCGTCTTCTACTTTATCAAACCGATTGTTCATAGACGATAATTGATTACTTAATAACAAGTAATAATTCATGATCTGTCATATGACCACCCTCTCTTTTTGGTTAGTGTGTAGTTACGAATAAGTATAACATATCCAAAGTACAAAGTCTGGGGAATTGTTCAGATGACACGGCAAACGTAGCTTTATGCATTTCCAGGTTTTTTCTGTTATATTAGATTTTGTTAAGGACAAACTCTGCACAGTCGTGTATCATTATTTCTAACCCTGGAAAGGAAATAATGATCTGTGGAAAATAAGAAAAAAGATGTATTTACAAGAGTTTACCGTGGATTTGATTCGTCTGCATCTCGACGATATCTTCCTCTTGTGTTATACTAAGAGCGATACTTTCACCAGAGGAGGATTTTGAATGGGCACACAGACAGGAGACAGAGAACCAAAGATACAGAACAGACATATTTGTGCGGGTTTGTTGGCCCATGTAGATGCAGGAAAGACAACTTTATCCGAAGGGATGCTCTATACAAGCGGCAGTATCCGCAAATTGGGGCGGGTAGATAACCAGGATGCATTTTTAGACAATTACGAACTGGAGCGTGCCAGGGGGATTACGATTTTTTCTAAGCAGGCGTCTTTGCAGTGGAACGATCTGAAACTTACACTGCTGGATACGCCGGGGCATGTGGATTTTTCGGCGGAAATGGAGCGTGTGCTGCAGGTATTAGATTACGCGGTGCTGATAATAAGCGGCGCGGACGGCGTGCAGGGGCATACGCAGACACTTTGGCGTCTGTTACAGCGGTACCGGATTCCGGTATTTCTTTTTGTCAATAAAATGGACCAGGAGGGGACGGACCCAAAAGCGCTGCTGGCCCAGCTGCAGGAACGGTTAGATGAAAACTGTGTGGATTTTTCCGATCCTGGAAGTCAGGCGTTTTATGATGCGCTTGCAATGTGCGGGGAAGACGCAATGGAACAGTTTCTGGAACAGGAATTTGTGGATGAGGACTGTATCCGGGAGATGGTGAAAAAGAGGGAGGTGTTTCCCTGCTTTTTTGGTTCTGCGCTGCGGCTGAAAGGTGTGGAAGCGCTGCTGGACGGACTTTGCCGTTATACAAAAGTACCATGCCGCAAAGAGGAATTTGCGGCAAAGGTGTTTAAGATTACAAGGGATGAACAGGGAAACCGGCTGACGCATATGAAGATTACCGGGGGTTCCTTGAAAGTACGGACAACCCTGTCCGGGCCGGATCAAGAGACATGGGCAGAAAAGGTCAATCAGATCCGGATCTATTCCGGCTCCAGGTTTGAGGCTGTGCAGGAAGTGCGGGCGGGAGAAATCTGTGCCGTAACCGGACTGACGCAGACAAAGCCAGGGGAAGGGCTGGGAGCAGAGCCAGATTCAGACTTGCCGGTGCTGGAACCCGTCCTGACGTATCAGATCATACTGCCGGATGGGTGCGACGCAGCTGTGATGCTGCCAAAACTGCGTCAGATCGAAGAAGAGGAGCCGCAGCTGCATATCGTATGGGATGAACAGCTTCAGGAAATTCAGGCGCAGATCATGGGAGAAGTGCAGCTGGAAATTTTAGCCAGTATGATCAGCGAACGGTTTGGGGTGCTGGCAGAGTTTGGACCAGGGAATATTGTATATAAAGAAACGATCGCAGACAGTGTCGAAGGAGTCGGGCATTTTGAACCGCTGCGCCACTATGCGGAAGTGCATTTGCTGCTGGAGCCGGGAGAACCAGGGAGTGGCATGCAGTTTGCCGCCGACTGCAGCGAAGACGTACTGGACCGCAACTGGCAGCGGTTAGTGCTGACGCATCTGGAAGAGCGGGAGCATAAAGGCGTTCTGACCGGGTCTGCGCTTACAGATATGAAGATTACGCTTGCAGCAGGACGGGCGCATCTGAAACATACAGAAGGCGGGGATTTCAGACAGGCGACGTACCGTGCCGTGCGTCAAGGACTGATGCAGGCGCAGTCGGTGCTGCTGGAGCCTTATTATGATTTTCGCATCGAACTCCCGGAGGGGATGGTTGGACGGGCAATGACCGATATCCAGAATATGCATGGCCAGCCGGGCCTGCCGGTACTGGAAAACGGAATGGCGGTCCTCACCGGAAGTGTACCAGTCGTCTGTATGCGCGGCTATCAAAAAGAAGTAACGGAGTATACAAGAGGGCTTGGAAGGCTCCAGTGCGTACTAAGCGGCTATGCGCCATGCCATAATACACAAGAAACGCTGGAGCGGCTTTGCTATGATCCGCTCAGTGACCTGGCAAATCCATCGTCCTCTGTTTTTTGTGTACATGGGGCAGGATTTGTGGTAGAGTGGTTCGAGGTAAAAGACTATATGCATGTGGAAAGCGTGCTGCGAGTACCAATCCCGCAGGAGCAGCGTCTGCTGGAAGAGGCGGAAAAAGTAAAAAGACATGCATCTTCTTACAATCAGAACATTGGCACAGAAGAAGTGGACAAGATTATAGCCAGTACCTATCAGGCCAACCAACGGGATAAGAACGCAAAAGGAAAATATACAGTACACAGAAAAAAGAAAGTATATGGGACAAGTCCGTCATCAGAAGAAACACCGCAGCAGTCCGGCCAGGCGCCCGTTTCGCAGAAACCGCAAACATCCAGCCGCAAAGAGTATTTTCTTGTAGATGGATATAATATTATATTTGCATGGGAAGAGCTGAGCAGACTTGCAAAAGACAATATTGACGGGGCCAGGGGAAGGCTTCTGGATCTTCTGTGCAATTATCAGGCAATGAAAAAATGCTGTCTGATTGTAGTATTTGACGCGTACCGTGTGGAGGGACACCAGACGGAGTACTATGATTATCATAATATTCATGTCGTATTTACAAAAGAAGCAGAAACAGCTGATCAGTATATTGAGCGTTTTGCGCATGAACATGGGAAAAAATATCATGTGACGGTCGCGACTTCGGACGGGTTAGAACAGATTATTATCCGGGGCCAGGGATGCCGGTTATTTTCTGCCAGGGAGTTGGAAGAGGAAGTACGGGCGGAAAACAGGCGGGTGTATAGCGAATATTTGGGGAGACAGCCGCAGGGCGGAAATATGCCGTTTGCGGAGGCGCTGCGGAAGCGGAGGTAGATCTCGGGGGAGGTAGTGGCTATGCTGACTGCCACAATTCCCCCATATTTTCTACCCTTTCCATTCCCACATTTCTATGCTATAATAAGACCTGATTCCATCAATTATTGCAGATATTATGACAAAAAGCCGTCTCGGGTAACCAGTGTCTTTCCTGTAAGAAACAAACAACACAATACCCGCTGTTCATACGGCTGCAAAAAAAGAAATGAGGTGTCTGGAATGCTGGTCATTAATGCAAATCAGGAGCAGAAACAGGTATTTAACAGTCTGATCGAAGAAATGGATGCACAAGTCGTCTGGAACGGGCGTTTTGTGATCATGGGTGACCGTCTCGTTCTGGAAGGGGTTGTACGTTCTTTGTTTTTTCACTTTGATATTCAAAAGACAGAAGTGCAGCTGATTGACCTTTCAGCGGATGAGGAAGAAGAAGTGGAAATGACGGAACATCCGGAACTGGAAGAACTGATTGCGATTGCGGTGTATGCTTTTGAAAAATGGGGCGCGTTAAAAGGCGTTCATGTAGAACAGGATGTAGAACAACTGGATCATATTTTCGCGGAAATATTAGGCGCCTATGAGATGGAGGCGTTCTTTTCTGAAGAAAAACTGGAATTTTACCAGTCAGGCATCCGTATTACTTATGAGGATGTAATCGAAGCAGTACTTTCATTTACGGGAGTAAAAATGTTGACTCCAAGACTGCAATTGCCTGTTGCCGGCCGGCAGAATACACAGACCATACAGGAAGCCGTATGGCCGCAGACCGCGTCTGACGTTTTTGGCGCAAGCATGGCGAATGCCGCTTCTGTGATCTTTGGCTCCGGAAGCGAAAAAGAAGAACGAATTGGAAAATATCATGCGCGTATCGGCGTGCTGGACCGTTT
>VSNY01000010.1:0-2140 GCA_009774535.1 Lachnospiraceae bacterium | reverse complement strand
GCGCGTATCGGCGTGCTGGACCGTTTGTCACAGCTGCAGCGAAAGACGCTGCTGCGTGATATCCGGGGGGATAAGCTGCTGAGCGACGCAGAAAAAGAGACACTGTCATATCCGATTGAAGATTACGAACGGCAGCTGGAAAAACAGGCGGCTGCAAAAGACGCGTCCGCTTTGCAGAGGGACCCAAAAGCCGTATCAGAACGGATCGAAAAGTATATTGCACGTATTGGTGTACTGGACCGTCTGTCCGAACTGCAGCGAAAGACGCTGGTGCGCGATATCCGTAACGACCGTCTGTTAACGGACAGAGAGAAAGAAGAACTGTATGATCCGATCGAGGACTTTGAACGCCAGCAGGCCGCCCAGGCCGCGCAGATGGGCGTAACCGAAGAAAAAAGTCCGGTTTTGGAACGCAAGGCGCCTGCGGATTCTGCAGCGTCCGCTCCGGCAAGGGACAGCAAAGCCGTCCGGGACCGGATCGAAAAGTATATTGCGCGTATCGGCGTGCTGGACCGTTTATCCGACCTGCAGAAAAAGACGCTGGTGCGTGATATCCGTAACGACCGTCTGTTAAACAATCAGGAGAAGGAAAAGCTCTACTATCCGATCCAGGATTATGAATACCAGATGAAAATGCAGGAACTGGAGCAGATCCTGAGCCAGAAAATAAACAGGACGTATGGAACTCTAAAGCGAATGATCGAACAGGCGAAGAAGGAAGACATGTTCGAGGAAACGAAAAAGGCGGTTATGGAAAGGCTGCAGGACTTGTATATGCAGCTGGGCATCCAGGAAGTCCAGGCAATTATGGAGCGTGTGCCGCAGCATGTGGAACGGGCAGAGTATCAGGAACTTTTGGAAAAATTAGCTCCTTATGAAGATATTAACCTGGCGGCATATCAAGGACAGCTGCGCAAAATGCGCGAAACACTGGAAATCAAAGAGATCAGCAACCTGCTTATGCAGTCGCAGAAAAAAGACCGGAAAGACTATATGCATCTGCTTCGTAAAATCGAAGAACAAGGCTTTGCAAAAGAAAACGCTGCACCGTACATAGAGCGGATCTTAGACTGGGTCAGCGAACTGGACGAGGCACGGCTAAAAGGCATGCTTTCCAATGTAAAAACGATGGATCGGGAAACTGCGAGGAACGTATATCAGACAATCCGTACAGAAAGTTTCCTGCCGGCGTTAAGAAAACAAGCGCTGGAGGCAGTTTCCAGGCGGCTGGAACAGATCAGCCTGAGTGAATGCAGCGTATTTGTACGTGTCCTGGAAAACGCGGTAAACGGCGTGGTCAGTGAAAATCCAAGGCACCATTTTTATCCGGCACAAAAGGTACTGACAAAAACAGCCCGGCCGGAAGACGTAAAGCTGATTGAAAACGCAGTCTCTGCCTATGCGGAAAAAAGGGACAGATTTGAATGTCCGATTCTGATGGTGGATACGTCCAGAGAGTGCAGCGGCAGGGATGGGATGCTGCTGACCACACAGAACCTGTTTTACAGCTCGAGGATGAACGGGTACCGGGTTCCGCTGCATGTGCTGAAAGGAATCTATATTTCCTCGGGACTGTTAAGCCACAGATCTCTGATTGCCGAAGACGCCAGCGGCGTCAGGCACAAGCTGCCCTGCGTACTGGAAGGCGATGAGATGAAGGAATGGGCAAAAGTGCTGGACCGTTTTGTACGATATCTGCAGGATAAAGCGCCGCGGTTAAAGCCGCTTGCCGATGGCCCCGCAGACGGCATGGGATACTGCCGCCGATGCGGACGCATGTATCAGGAAGTTGAGCAGGCATGTCCGGAATGCGGTCTGCCAAATGTAATTACACAAGGGGAACCGTAACCGTTTGGCAGTTATTCGTGAGCGGATCACGGCGCTGATAGCAGAACAGAATGACAGCGGGCTGACGAAACATGCAGGTGAATACTTCTGCATGCAGCAGCTTGGTCAGCTCGCGGTAACTGCAGCCGGACAGTTCCGGAAACAGCGTATGCGTATCAGCTTCCTTCTGCAGAAGATCACGGATACTGTCTTTCCAGCGCTCGTTTGGCGGGGCGAAGGAAGGGCGGTTTTTACTATGTTCACGCAAGTACAGATCATACGTCAGATATTCTTTTAAGGCAGAAATCTCGTA
>VSNY01000001.1:55770-75420 GCA_009774535.1 Lachnospiraceae bacterium | reverse complement strand
ATGTTAATAATCTATAAAAATATGAACTTTTTGTAAGTCGGGCTGTTCCCTTTATTACACCACGTTGAATTTGTATTTCCGGATATTCAGCAATTAAATTTTTTGCCATCCTTTGAGCTCCCGTATGTGTTTTAACATCCACAATATATACTATATGATCCAAATCACTCTCTTTCAATTTTGCTCCAAACAATATGACCAAATCATCGCACGATGTTGCGTACTCTGCCCCCACAACCCCAGTGACACGGAACTCCTGCTCAATATAGCGAATCCATGGATCGCCTTTTGCATCCGAATAAATCATTTTTTCTGCATTTTTTCCAACAACAGCGAATGCTCCCATCTCTTCTTTGGGATAATAGCCTTTCAGCATAGGCGGAGTCCATTTTGACGTATCTTTGATCAATGCTCTGCAATTTGAGTTAACCTCAACGTATACTCTATATTGTTCGGAATCTCCTGCATCAGTCCAATCAATATTTCTTCCATTATGAATCAATAAAATGTTGTCGTAATATAATTGATTTGAAAGTCTATCGTAGTTTGTTTGATTCTCAGAATATAACAAAAATCCTGTCAAAAGTATATATATAACAATATTAATTGAAAAATAAAAGGCTACTGATTTTCCGGCTGCTCTCATATAATCTCCACTCTTTCGTTGCACAATAAAAATGCGGTGCAGCACATTTTTTGCTGCACCGCATCCATCTTATCCTAGTATTTAATTTATATCTGGATCTAACTTCCCCAATATGTTCTGGCTTCTGTGTTATCAAACAAACCAGGCATATAATACGGTGATGTTGCTTTAGTTGCATTTTGGCCCCACTGACGCCCGCTTTCTGTTTTCACAGTCCCATTACTCAGTTCCATTCGTGCATTTGTATAATGATACTTATAATACCACAAAGTCTCACCATATGCTGCGTATGCTGGATCTCCACCACTATTAACTATTTTACTCAATCGCTTTCCAGTATGTCGATCTGGAGTTGGTGATGGTTCATTGTTAGCAAAAGTTGTCACCTTCAAGCCTTTCTGACAACTACCTTATCAAAAAAATGGATACTGTGCCGCTTCTTGTCATAATTAGTATTTATTTTTGTAATAATTAATAAAAGCATGACAAAAATTTTGCCATGCTCTTATCACACCTTTTATTGATATAACTCTTGTCCCTGTCTTTGCATCCCATTTTCCAGATCTTCCATATACAGGATCAGATTAACGCAGAATATGCCGTTCTGTGTCGTGACCGACATCGTGCCATTATATTTTTTCACAATCTTCTTCACATTTTTCAATCCAATACCATGTTGATCCGTAAAAGGTTTTGTCGTCTTTAATACGATATCTTTTCCTTGCCGCTTTTCCTGTAAAATACAAGAAGATTCAAAACTGTTCTCAATTTTTATCTTTAAAACACCTCTTTTTAGTGCGATATGAACGCTCAGATATTTATTTTCTGTTTTTTCTGATGCCTCAATCGCATTTTCAAGCAGATTTCCCAACAGAACATTAAGATCAAAAGAGTGTTGGACTTTTTCGGGAAGCATTACTTTGATATCTACGGTTTTCAATTTTTTTCCGCTTTTCGCAGAATATAATTGAGTACACTGTCAATTTCCAGATTTCCGGATGCAACCATCTCATCGGGATTCTGAAGAAATAATTTCATCTGTTCAATGTACTCTTGTATTTCTGCGGTATCATGTTTATTCGCCAACAGCATTAATTCATTGAGATGATGTTTCATATCATGACGTAAAGCTTTGATCTTTTCTTCTCCCTTGAGAATGACACGCAATTGATTTGCGTACACCTGAAACTGTGTCTTTAACCTTTCCGTCTCATATTGCCGCAGCATAGAATGCAGCAATAAATTATACAGATACAGCATAAGAAAATTTGTAATTAATAAACCAATGCTCACAATAGCAAGCCCTATGTTCGTACAAGTACCAGAATAAATCAAAAGTGTGATAACTATAATACTACATATAGGCATTAAAATCAGCGAAACATTCTGAACAGTCTCTGCGTCTTTATGAATGGTAATTATTTTTTCGATCACTAACGCACCTATGAAAATCAAAAAAAACGATATAACAGCATAAATCTGATTGTTGGATTCTCCATCCTGATAATGGATAAAAAAGGATGTAGCTGCCACATCACAACCACAGTTGATCAAATAAATCGTACCCGTTACAAACAGATTGATCTTGACAGACTTTGTATACAGACATACAATTGCACTGATTCCGATCAGGTTACATATCATGTTCATCCATACCGTACGAAATTCCCAAAACAAAACAGTATTTATGATATAAAAACAGCCGCAGATGATGTATCTTTTCTTTTTATTTACACCTGTCTCTAAAAAGATGGACACGCACCGATCAATCAGAAATATACGAAAAAGATTTGTCAATGCACACAGTATAAAATCAAGCATATGATTCTTCCTTTAGTAGTTTGTCCCTCACAAGTTTTCGGTTTGCAAGACTGATTGTCAGTATCGTACCATCTATCAACTCCACTGTCTCATAGGTGTACCTGAAAACGTATTCCTTGTTTATGACATAAGACTGATGGATCATGATAAAATCCTCCGATAAACATTTCGCCACTTCTTTTAGCTTACCATAGAACTCATATGCCGCTTTCATGGTTACAACTTTTACTTTACGTCTTTCGCTTCCGAAATAAACAATATCGCCCATAGGAATATAATAGTAGTTCTTACCCTGTTGAAATTCAAACCTCTCATTTCTCTTTTTTACAATTTTAAGCGCCATGTCCATAACTTCATGGATCTGCTCCTGTTCGATTGGTTTGACCAGAAAATCCAAAGGCTGTGTCTTGAATAATTGCTGTGCATATGATGCCTTTCCCGAAATATACACAATCTGCAGTCCCATATTATCCAGCTGATTTCTGATATAATTGCCAACTTCAATGCCTGTCATCTTAAATAGTTCTATATCCAAAAAAAGAATATCCAGATAACCGCCGGATGCCAGATAATTTCTCAGGCTTTCTCCTGTATACCAAACATTTGTATCGACTTGGATATTCTTTTTCTGTGCATATTTTAAAAGCATATTTTCAATAGATGTACATATATTCTTTCCATCATCACAAATTCCAATGTTATACATACCACACCTCATGATACATTTTGAAATAATGATGCTTATAGAGAAAATCATTATCCATGCGCCACTTATGCTTTCCCCGCAGGCCCATTGTCCAGAATCGTGTTCAGCCGCATAAACAGCATGGATGCGGTGACGGACGCCGCCAGAATATCACTGATCGGTTCTGCCACAAATACGCCGAACACCGGATTTGTAAAAATATGCGGCAGTATAAAAATAAGCGGAATCAAAAGCACCAGTTTTCTAAGGCACGCCATCAGCAGACTGATCTTTGCCTGGCCAAGCGCCATAAATGTCTGCTGACAAGAAACCTGGATTCCTGTTGAAAAAATACCAGCCATATAAATACGCATAGCCCACACCGTATAATCCACCAAAGAGGCGTCGCTGCTGAAAATCCGTGTAAACGCCTGCGGAACGATCATCAGAAGCAGCCACATCAGAACCGCATATCCAGTTCCGGCAAAAAACTGACATCGAAACGCCTGTTTGACACGCTCTTTTTTGCCCGCGCCAAAATTATAGCTCATAATCGGCTGCCCGCCCTGGCAGATTCCTTGCAGCGGCAGAGCAATCAGCTGGTTGCAGGAAGAAATAATGGTCATTGCACCGACCGCCACATCTCCGCCGTATCTGGACAGACTGCTGTTAAAGCTGATATTCAAAATACTCTCCGTACTTAGCATCACGAAAGTAGAAATGCCAAGCGCCAGACATGGAAAAATAACTTTTGGCACGATTTTCATATCCGCGACTGTCAGACGCAGCATCGTCTTTTTTCCTCTTAAAAAGGCCACCACCCATACCGCGCTGACCGCCTGACTGACAACGGTCGCAACTGCTGCGCCCTGCACGCCCATCTTCAATACAAAAATAAGTATCGGGTCCAGAATAATATTGCAAACCGCGCCTACAACCGTTGTAATCATGCTGAATTTTGCAAATCCCTGTGTCGTAATAAACGGATTCATTCCCATGACAATCATTACAAATATGGTACCCAAAATATAGATCCGCGCATATGACAACGCATAAGGCAGCGTAACATCACTCGCCCCAAACATCCTTAAAAGCTGCGGCGCAAATATGTAAAATCCAATCGTCAAAAACACCGTAAAAATTATTAACACGCTAAAGCAGTTGCCCAAGATTTTCTGCGCGCCTTCTCTGTCATTTTTTCCCATAGCAATCGCTGCGCGCGGCGCCCCTCCGGAGCCTGCCAGCATCGCAAATGCGTTGATCATCATTAAAATCGGCAAAAACAGACCAACGCCCGTCAAGGCTGCCGCCCCCGCCTGCGGAATATGTCCGATATATATCCGGTCCACAATATTGTACAGCATATTAATCAGCTGTGCGACCACTGCCGGCACCGCCAGTTTCATCATTAATTTCGGCACACTGCCGCTCCCCATATCCTGATTTTGATTCTTCTCCATCTTTATCTCCCTAATACTTTTTGTAATTCTGCAAGCAGCTGGTCTTTTACCGCAGGCTTTAAGAAATACCCCGCGGGCTTTAATTTTAGTACCGCTTCAATATTTGCACGGTCATTGACAGCAGTTAAAAAAATAACCGGAATATCTTTTAGATCCTCATCCGCGCGGATCATCTCCAGTGTCATTCTGCCGTCGCACACCGGCATTTCATAATCCAGCAGGATCAGATCCGGCCTTTTTTTTCCAATGGACGTCATCGCCTGCGCGCCGGATATCGCTACGGCGACTTCATAATGCTCTTCCAGCATCGCCTTCATCGTGCGGAGCGTGGTGCCGTTATCATCCACAACCAGAATGCGTTTTTTGCCTTCCTGTTCCTTCTGTTGTTCTGCCGCTTCCCGCTCTACCGCCTGTTTGTCCAAATCCAGCCTTCTGCAGACCGCTTCCAGGATCACCGTATTCTCCACCGGACGGATCAGGTTTTCAAACTGTCCGTCTTCATAATATTTAAAAAACGTGCTGCTTTCTTCTTTGGTGCCAATCGTCAGAACCGGAACTTGCGCATATTGATCGTTTAATAAAAAAAAGATAGACGTATCAATATCATAAGCCCCGATCAGGCTGATCAGCACCAGATCAGGATTGACAATTTTCAGCATCCCTTCTAATACATTCGCATTTTCCGAACAAAGCTGCACATGAAAATACTGTGATAAAAAGTGGTTTGTTTCTTTTACAATGCTGTTTAATTTCCCGATTAATAAAATTTTTTTCATTTTCCCCTCCAAACATTTCCTGACCAGCCGGTACGCCTGCTACAGCTGGCCAGCCAGCACATCCGCCAGGCGGCCCGTTTCTTCCTGATCCAGACTGGTAACTGCTTCCGCCAGCTTTTGAACCGTTTCCCGCGCTTCCGGCGGATAGCTGTATTCCCGCAGCTGACGCATAAGCTCGTCCGCCTGGTCAATATCCATCTCCTCTACGCTTAACCTTAGCATTTCCACAAGCGCCTGAATGACCGAGCCATCCGTAATTTCTTTTTTCTCCCCGGTCTGTACCCCGATTCCAAAAACACCTTGCAGTTTCTGCTCATAACCGCGCCATTCTTCCAAAAATACCGGCGTGACAGATACCATCTTTTCCAGATCGCCGTCTTTTGCGGCATATTCCAGAATCTTTGCCATACCAGCCAGCGGAACGATACCTACCGTAGCTGCCAGGCTTTTCATCGCATGCACCTGAATCCGGTAAAGATCCAGATACTGCCTGTCATCCTTGATCTGTGCAAACGCCTGTTCCAAACGGTCTGCAGCCGCTATGATCTGTGCATGAAATTCTTTCACCGTATATTCCAGCAGTTCTATATCCGGCAAATGCAGCCATGCATACTGCCAGTCCAGCCCGTCCACCTGCGCAAGATCATCCGGCAGACCTGCCTTTGCGCCTGCCTGTATCTGCTGCTGCTCATTCTTATCTATGTAATCCGCAGCATCCTGAAACAGACGTTCCGGCAGCATATGCCGAATGATATGCTCCAGTTTATCCGGAACGATCGGCTTAGACAGAAAATCATCAAAACCTTCCGCAAGATAAGCTTCTTTCGCCCCCGAAACCGCGTTCGCCGTCAGCACAATAATCGGCGTATCCTGACATGGGCAGTCAGACAGCCCACGGATACGGCGTAGCGTTTCTATGCCGTCCATCTCCGGCATCATATGATCCAAAAAAATCAGGTCATAGTGTTCCTGCCGCACCAATTCCAGACACTGCATCCCGCCTTCCGCCTCTGTGATCTGCATCTGCGTTTCTTTTAGCAGGCTGCGCAGCACTTTTCGGTTGACCGCATTGTCATCCACCACTAATATTTTCGCATCCGGCGCGCAGATCGTCGACTCATAGTTATAGTCCTGACTCAGCAGCCGGACTCTTGCTTCAAAGTCCCCGACTGGCGTATGGTCTGTCACTTTTTGTTCCAGTTCAAAGGAAAATTTAGATCCTTTGCCATACTCACTCTCGACGTGCAGTCTGCTTCCCATCAGAGCCAGCAGCTGCAGTGTAATACTCATGCCAAGTCCGGTGCCTTCGATATTGCGGTTGCGGTTTTCCTCAATCCGTTCAAACTCTGCGGTCAGCTTCGGCAGATCCTCTTCCCGAATGCCGATGCCGGTATCCTCCACTTCAAACGACAGCACCGCAAGGTCATTCGTGCAGCGGCTATTGACCCGCAGCCAGACCGTTCCTTCAGGCGTATATTTTACCGCGTTCGTCAGGATATTTGTCAGCACCTGTCTGATCCGTACGTCATCCCCGTACAGCCGGGAAGGAATCTTATGATCCACCTGCGCCTCCAGCCGGATCTGCTTTTCTCCTGCGCGCTGGGCCGCCATATTCAGCAGATCGTGAATCAGGCTGCTGATATCATATTCCACTGGAACGATCTCCATCTTGCCGGAATCAATCTTAGAAAAATCCAGGATATCATTGATCAGGGACAGCAGCGTCTGCCCGGCCTGGTAAATATCCATCGCGTATTCCTTGATATTCTGCTCTTTCGTTTCCCGCAGAATCATTTCATCCATACCGAGTACGGCGTTGATGGGCGTGCGGATCTCGTGGGACATATGCGCCAAAAACCTGCCCTTCGCCTCGTTCGCCTCCAGCGCTTCCACTCTGGCCGCATCTGCGTCCTCTTTCGCCTGCGCCAGCAGCAGGTTCTGGCGCTCCGCCTCCTGCGCCCGCTCTTCCACATCCGCCCGGTGTTCTTTTGCCAGCTGAAAGATATGCTGGACAGCCATCAAAAGGCTGAATATCGTAATGCTGTACTGTCCCGCTGTACGGACATACAGCTTGTGAAATACGATATACAAAACGATATTCGCAGCTCCGCTTACAAGCACTGCGGCCATTGCCAGTACAGAAAGCCAGATCTGATAAGTCCTGTGCCTGCAGTGATATTGTATCAGGCTTACGACGGCAGTCACGCCGACCACCCCGATGGCAGCTGCAGACGCCCCAGTCATTTCTTCCGGATCACACATGCCCAGAAGATGCACCAAAATCTGTACCACCGTATACACGCAGACCAGGCCCATCAGCATCAGAAACCGTCGCGGATAAATACTGCGCAGACTCCGTTCATAATACAGCGCCAACAACAATGGAAGCAGCAATACCAGATACTCCTGTATCGCATATGCTTCCTCCAGATTATAAAATATGCTCAGTGTATCCGTTCCAATAAAGCAATAAATACCCGCCGCCAGACACGTCAGTCCCAGATACAGCTCCCCTCTGCCGGGCAGTCCGGTATACCGCCTGATCAGAGCGATCACAAACGCAATCATCGCCATAATCACAATCAGCAGGCAGCAGACAATATCCAAAATATCGTTTCCTACGACCCCGACCACCACCATATCCCGCAGTTCCATCATTACCATATCCAGACTGCCCGCCGCGTCCGCCTGCGCTGACCACTGCAGGATCCAGATTTCCCCGATGCCTGTTATCTCAGGAATCTGCACCGTATGATTTTCGACGCCGTCCGTTTCTTCCAAACTCTCCTCCACGCCGTGTCTGCAATGGTAGATAATTTCACCATCCAGATAGACCTGTACAGAGGAATCCTGCGTGGAAAATCTGATTTTTTTCCCTGCTGTTTCTTTGGGAAGTATATTTTTATAAATCACAATATCATTCGGGCCGCTGGTTCCCTGGTAAGGCAGATCCGCAGACCTGCATCCACTGCCCAGTAATACGCTTTTCACCATTTGACGCATAAGATCCGGATCTTCCCATCCCGCATCCGAAACATGCGCATCTTCCAAAATCCCGACCGACCAGCCTTCCGCCAGGAAATATTCCACCTGATCCTGCGGAGATTCTTCCGTGGACTGAACGCCCTTCCATGCAGCCCCCATCACTATAACGATCAGCAATATAGAGAGCGCTGCCGCTTTACGTAAATGTTTCATAAATAATACCATCCTGTCCAGGGCGTGTCTGAAAATTCATTTTCGCCATCTGTTGTAAAATCCCGGTCATTCTTTCTTCAATTATAATCAGACCATAAGGAAAATGCAACATTTTTTCAAAAAAGGGTCTTCTCAAAAACGGTCAACCGGATATAATAAAACTGACTGGAATGGTCAGCACAGGAGGCCCCTTATGAACGATAAATTTTTTTCACTGCCAAAAGAGCGTCAGCAGGCAATTTTAAACGCTGGTTACCATGTCTTTTCCCAAAACTCCTATAAAAAATCGCCCGTCAGTGAAATCGCGGCTGCCGCGGGGATCAGTAAATCCCTGCTGTTTTACTATTTCCGCAATAAACAGGAACTGTATCTGTTCCTTTGGGAAAATTGTATACACGCAACCATCCGCTCCATGAACGCCTATGACTGCTACAGCCAAACCAGCCTGTTTGAAATGTTGGAACGCGGCATGAAGGCTAAGATGGATCTGATGCGCGAATATCCGGATATGGGCAATTTTGCAATTAAGGCATTTTATGAAGAAGATCCGGCCGTAGCTCCCGCCATCCACAAAAGCTATGAAGCCTTTCAAAACGCGGACGCAAAAGACGCTCTGAAAAATCTGGACCCGTCCCAGTTTAAAGACGGCCTGGACTTAAAGATGATGTACCGGGAAATGTACCTTGCCGCAGAAGGATACTTATGGGAAATGCTGCGGCACACACCGCTTGACAGCAAATCCATTGAACAGGATTTCGGCAGTATGATCCAGTTCTGGAAGCATCTTTATCTGAAATAACCACGCTCTAAGCCAGATCTGAAAAAAGGAGAACAATTATGAACGCAGTTACCATCCACCACCTTACCAAATCCTACAAAACTTCGCGCGGCATTACCGATATTCATTTTTCAATTCCGGAAGGGGATTTTTTCGGATTTATCGGCCCAAACGGAGCCGGAAAAAGCACAACGATCCATACGCTGTTAGGTCTGCTGCATCCTGACAGCGGAACGGCCAGCATTTTTGGAAACGATATTTTATCCTGCAAAAAAGAACAGCTGCTTTCCCAGACCGGATATCTGCCTGCAGAAGCCGTCTTTTATCCGGGCATGCGCGTCAAAGACGTGATCCGTCTCTCTGCTGACCTGCGCGGCATAGACTGCAGCCGCAATGCCGGGCAGCTTTGTACCAGACTAACCCTGGATACCTCCAAAAAGGTCTCGGAGCTTTCCTTGGGAAACCGCAAAAAACTGGGGATCGTATGCGCCCTGCAGTCCAGCCCGCGCCTATGTATCTTAGACGAACCGACAAGCGGACTGGACCCGTTTATGCAGCGGGAATTTTTTGCTATTTTACAGGAATGCCATGCGCAGGGGATGACTATTTTTCTTTCCTCTCATATTTTATCCGAAATCCAACGCTACTGCACGCGCGCCGCCATTATCCGGGAAGGCCGTCTGATCGCCTGCGATACCGTGGAAGCGCTGGCAAAGACGAACGCAAAACGCATCCATGTCCGCACAGAAAACGACAGCGCTTTTCTGGCCTCGGTTACCGCGCTGGACGGCGTTCGCGACATTTCACAGGATGAACAGGGTATTTGCTTTTTATTCAGCGGAGATATGAATCTGCTGCTCCGGTTTTTGGCCGCACATCCGGTCAAAGACCTGTCGGCCCGGGAACCAGATCTGGAAGAAATTTTTATGCACTATTATCTGGATTCCGGACGCTGACGTATCGGAACTGTCGGCAAGGAACTGTCCGTCTGCCATCTGCACAGACGGCTGATCCTTCTTTATTTAATGGAGGTATCTATAATGACTATGATCCGTCATGAACTGCGCCAGGGCAGGATTTCTTTCCTCATCTGGACAATATCGATCAGTTTCCTGCTCGTCGTCTGCATTTTCCTGTTCCCTGAAATGAAAGGAGAAATGGACGGCATAAACGAAATGTTTTCTTCCATGGGCAGCTTTACCGAAGCCTTTGGCATGGATAAAGTCAGCTTTGGTACGTTTACCGGCTTTTACGCTGTAGAATGCGGCAATATTCTTGGACTGGGCGGAGCGTTTTTTGCTTCTATATGCGCTGTGTCTGCGCTTGCCAAGGAGGAAAAAGAACATACTGCGGAATTTCTGTTTACGCATCCGGTCAGCCGTGTGCGTCTGGTCACACAGAAACTGATATCCGTGCTGATACAGGTTATTTTACTGAATCTGATCGTCTTTCTGCTGTCCGCAGCCTGTATTACGCTAATCGGGGAACCGATTCCCTGGGAAGAACTGGGACTGCTGCATTTGGCTTATTTTTTGCTGCAGCTGGAACTTGCAGGGATCTGTTTTGGAATTTCCGCGTTTTTGCGCACAGGCAGCGCCGGAGTGGGGCTTGGGATTGCTGCGCTGATGTATTTTTTGAATCTGATCGCGAATATCTCGGATCGGGCGGAGTTTTTGAAGTTTTTGACGCCGTTTGGGTATGCGGATGGTACGCAGGTGGTTGCGGAGCTTTGTCTGGATGGGAGGAAAGTGACGATTGGGATGGGAGTTGCAGTCGTGGGGGTATTGTGCGGAATGTGGGAGTATTTGCGGAAGGATATTTTTTGAGGGAGCCGAGGGGGGATGGCAGGCCCTCCGCCCGCTGTGTCGTCCGGATTATACCCAACATTTAACTTGACATTTTAATTTCTATCTTATATACTGGTACTACCAGTTAGGAGATGAAAAAAATGAAACTGTTACGCCAATTTAGTATCATCCTGCTTTTCTCATTCCTCGGCGAGATTTTGTACTTATTCATACCGCTCCCGATCCCTGCCAGCGTATGCGGCCTGCTCCTTATGTTCGCGGCCTTATACACAGGTATTCTTAAGCTGGAGCAAGTAAAAGAAGCCGCCGTATTTTTGATTGAGATTATGCCAGTAATGTTTATTCCGGCTGCTGTAGGACTTCTGGACGCCTGGCCTGTCTTGCAGCCCATTTGGATTCCTGTCATGCTGATCACCTTTCTTACGACTATTATCGTAATGGCAGTAACCGGACAGGTAACACAGCGCCTGATACGCAAAGAGCGGGCAAAAAATACCAAAAGATCTTAATGTATGTCTTAGTTATGGCATAAACTGGGAAGTATTTCTCACGGAATGCAAGTTCAAGTATGTTTCAGAATGGAGAACTTATCAGCAATGAAAGAATTTTTGACAGAATCCGCCTTTTTCGGCGCATGGATCAGCCTTGCCGCATATGAAGCCGGGCGGCTGATCAAGAGCAAATTCCGCTTTGCCCTCCTAAACCCGCTGCTGATCGGGGTTATTGTGGTAATGGTGGTTTTAGTGGTTTTTAAGATCGATTATGTGAAGTATCAGGAGAGTGCAAAATATATCAGCTGCCTGCTGACGCCGTCTACCATCTGCCTGGCTGTGCCGCTTTACCAGCAGGTTGAGACGCTTAAAAACAATAAGAAAGCGATCGCCGGGGGTATTACTGCAGGTGTGCTGACAAGCTTTTGCAGTGTATTCGTGCTGGCACAGCTGTTTTCCCTGACCCATGAACAGTACGTGACACTGCTGCCAAAATCTATAACTACCGCTATCGGAATGAGCGTTTCAAAAGAATTGGGCGGAGTGGAAACGATTACGGTTGCTGTGATTATACTTACAGGTATTCTTGGAAATGTCCTGGCGGAATTTTTATGCAAAATATGCCGCATTCAGGAACCAGCTGCAAAAGGTCTTGCACTTGGCGCCAGCGCGCATGCAATTGGAACTGCCAAAGCGATGGAGCTGGGAGAGACGGAAGGCGCGATGAGCAGCCTTGCGATCGCTGTTGCAGGGCTTATGACTGTCATTGGCGCTCCGTTATTTGCAAATCTGATGTAAAGGAAGATATGTATATGCAGAACATAGAAGATACTGCGGCAGATCGTTGTCAAAATAAAAAAGTATATTTTCTTGTAATCGATTATATCAAGACGCTGATCCAAAATAAGACAGTCTCTTTTGGAGAAAAACTGCCTTCTGAAAGGCAGATGACGGCAACGCTGGGCTTAAGCCGCAATTCCATCCGGGAAGCGCTGCGCAGTCTGGAAAATATGGGCGTTATCGAAAGCAGACACGGACAAGGTAATTTTCTGGTCAATCATATCGGACAAAGTCTGGGCAGTATATTTTCCCTGTTGTTATTTATGGACGAATGCAGTTACCTGGAAATCAGCCAGCTGCGCAGAAGCATTGAAACCAGCGCCTGCCTGCTTGCTGCCGCACAGGCAACGGATCAGGACATCCGGACGTTGGCCAGCGCGTTTCATGCTATGGAACAGGGCAATTTGCAGGAACGTACGATTCTGGATAAAAAGTTTCATGATACGTTGATAGGGATCTCTGGAAACCGTCTGCTGAAATTATTTAACGAGACGCTGTCTCAGCTGTTTGAAAGCACCATTGATGAAATACGGATGCATGTCTCTGACAAAGATTGGAACAAAATACTGGACTGCCATGCAAAGATTTATCAGGGGCTGGCGGTGCGGGACGCACAGGCTGCGACGGATGCGGTTATGAGACATTATGAGCTGACGGATGTTTATTATTTGAATAAGAAATCCTCATAGCAAAAGTTCTGTCTGTATAGTCTGTCAAAACAACAGCCAGGAAACAATGTCCAGGCCCGCGCAGCTGCTGCCGGCCCGGACACGTCCGGGAAGCGGTCAAATGCAGCCCTTTGTCTATGCTGTCTTCCCATCCGTCATATCCATCCGCCTCATTTACTTACGCGCTTCCAGACACACCCATCTGCTTTACGATTAAAAGTTTGTCACCACGGCTGACATGCTCGCTGGAAAGCTGGTTCATCTGCATAACATCCGCAACGGTCGTATGATGTTCTTTGGCAATATCCCACAGACGGTCGCCGGACTTCACAATATAGCCCGCGATCCCAGGCTGCTTTTCATACTGCTCGAAATCGACCGGCTGCTGGCTGATGCCTGTGATCAGCTGGTTTTGCTGTCCGCGGAAGACGATGGCGTCCAGGCCGATGACCGCCTTGATATCGGCCTGGCTGTTGTCGGCCAGAATTACCGTAAGCTGATCAATGCCTGCGGACAGTTCAAATGTATCGCCTGGCTGGATGCCCTCCGCTTCGATCTGGCGGCTGAATGGAATTACGCCTTCCGCAATGCCGATTGGCAGGTCGTCGCTGGCGGTAATATACAGCATGCGGACTTTTAAAATACCTTCCGTCTCTATGCCGTCCGGCACGATCCGGCTGTCTTCAATAAAAATCTCGCCGACGCTGGCACATAACTGTAAGATCTCAGCAGGCTGATTTTCAATCTGGAACTGATCTGCCACCTTGAATTTGGAATCGTTTTTGACTAACAGGCTCTGCAGGCTGACAGGTTCACGTTCGAGTACCAATTCATCCTGCAGCGAATAAGCGTCTTCAAGCACCTGCAGATTTTCTTCCCGCCAGACACGCAGATAAAAATCCAACGTGCCTTCCAGCATCAGCACACGGTTTTCCCCATCTTCATCTTCGGCCGGGCTGACTTCCAGCTGCACCTGCAATGGCGCCAGCTTAAAGATCGTCTCCGGGTCACATTCGCTGCAGGTAATGCGTTCGTGCAGTGCGACGGTCGTCTCCATACACTGAACCTGCTTTTCATCCTCTTCCCCTTTATACAGAATATTGACCAAAAGTTCTCCGGTAAGCTCGATCTCGCCGGAACGAATGCGGCTGTCCAGGCCGCGCAGCTGCACGCTCTGCCATAAAAGCTTATGAATATTTGGACGGTTGGACGGCAGCAGGATCTCGCTGTGAATCCGGCAGATGTCTTTTTTCTGCGTCAGCAGCTGCAGCATTTTCTGCTGCTGAAAGAGCGCCTGTATGGAATCGTTCTCGATACCGGTCGGCAGTTCAATCTGCTGTTCCATCTGATCGACCGCATGAAGTTCCAGCAATGCGCGGACATTCAGCTTGCGCGAATTAATCATGCCAAGCGTCAGGTCATCCATCGTGCAGTGCATCACAAGCTGATCGGTTTCCTGGACGCCTTCCATATGTATCGTTTCCGTAAACGGAACATCGCCCTGCAGGCTGCAGATACTGCCCGATTCCGTACATTTATATAACGCCTGGAACAGCAGGGCGCCATCGACGACGATCTGATCAGGTTCCACTCTTGTCTCATGGATACGCGCTGTGCCTTTACGGTCGATCAGCTTGATCATATCCGGTTCATAATCCGGCAGGTTAAAGTCGTTTTCCACCGTAATCTGGATGGATGCCCGTCCTCTCTCCTGATTGGTCTGTAACAGTTTCTTTATAAAATCCAAGAAAAAATCCTCCGATACTGAATCGTTTATATATCCTATTCAGTATCCGAGGATTTTATGAATCTGTTTTCCGTTTAGCATAATTTCATCCGGATGTCCCTGGTAATAATATCTGAATAACTAAAAGACAGCAGCTGCGGAGGATTTTTCTCATCCTCATCATCCACCAGGATCGTGAATACACTTGGATAGGCCCCCTGTATCACACCACACTGAATGTCCACCTTATTCCTGCCCCTGTCAAGCTGAATCATTACCTTGCTTCCGCATTGCTGATGCACCGAAGCACGTACTTTATCAATATCTGTCCGCTGCATATCTTTTCGTCCTCCTCTTATTGCAGTTTACAGCATTCCGGTCCGAAACACTAGAATCAGTATAGCACTCTGTTTTAGAAAAGTCAATGCGTTTCCCCCTATTCAAATACTATATTTTGTTTGTACTTTTTCGTTTTGACCACTATATATGGATAACTTGGCTTTTTCGGCGGGTCTGAACCGTTTTTCGGCCCAAGCAGTTCTGTGTCAAAATACAGTGCATTTTCGGTCAGATACAGGTCCCTGACTACGATACTATAGCCCCCTGTTTCCTGTTCGCCATATCCATGGACGAGGTATAAATCCTGGTCCGTTTCAAAAGACAGTTTAAATTCAGCCCCTTTTTTCTGTTCAATTGTTTCCATTAGTTTTTCCGGAATATCCCTGTTTTCCAAAATCGTGTAGTCAATATCTTTCAGCTTTTTCGGTTCTTGTTTCGCTGCCATACAGCCGGATAACAGCGCCAGAACCAATGCGATTGTAATTATGGCCAGCAGCGTTATGGCGGGAGAATTCCTAAAAAAATGTTTCTGGGTGGTACGGAACCTGATGCGTGGAGTTATATTCATAATTTATGACTGCCGCAGTTTTCTTGTTTCTATATCTATGCAGGAGACTTATCCACAATGTGTGCTATTTTTGCATAGATTATGCAGGGGCAGCTTCTGGTTATGCGTCAAGGAAGTGGATATGGCTATGCGGACGACACTGCGGGCGGCGGGTGGGATGCGGCTATGCCGCCTGCCCGCAGTCTCTGCCCGCTGCCTCGGACACGTCCGGTCTCCCCACAGAATATCCCTTCAAATTTCTTCTATGAAATCCTTGACATTTTCCCCAATCGTGATAAACTCAGTTTGGTATCGGAATTTCATACTTATTTAATCTTCTTTATTCACATTTTATATTTAAGCAAACTTTAAGGAGGAGATGAAACATGTTACTCGCTCAAATTTTAGCAACAGCCATTTTCGTCGTCATGTTCCTTATGATCGTCCTGGATAAGATCGAACGGCATTATGTGACAATCGGCTGCGGTGTGCTGACGCTCATTGCCGTATTCGGTATCGTTATGCACAGCCCGGATGCAATCATAGAAACGCTGAATATCCGCAGCATATTTACTTTAGAATTTTGGTATGCTGCCAGCGAATCGTCAGAGTCATCCAGCGGTATCAACTGGGCAACGATTTTCTTTATTGCGGGCATGATGGTTATGGTGGAAGGGATGGCGAAGGCAGGTTTTTTCCAATGGCTGTGCATGCGTCTGGCAAAAATGGTTAATTATAAGCCGGTTCCGCTCTTTGTTGCGTTTATGATTATGTCAGCCTTCCTTGCCATGTTTATCGACAGTATTACCGTCATCCTGTTTTTGGCTGCGGTAACGGTAGAGCTGGCAAAGTTGTTAAAGTTCAGCCCTGTGCCGATGATCCTGTCTGAGATCTTCTGCGCAAATCTGGGCGGTTCGGCAACGATGTGCGGAGACCCGCCGAATATTATTATCGGGACTTCGCTGGGCTATTCTTTCAGCGACTTTTTGACAAATACCGGACTCATGGCTGCAGTCAGCCTTGTACTTGTTGTCATCTATTTCTTTTTTGTATTTCATAAAGAGCTGGAAGAAGCGGAACGGCATGCGGTGGATACCAGTTCCATGCCGGACCCGAAAGAAGCGATTACAAATAAAAAAGATTTTACCGTCAGCTGCCTGATTTTTGGCTGTGCGGTCGTGATGCTTGTCACACATGCGCAGACCGGACTGACCGTAGCGTTTATTGGCGCCGTTATTACGGTAATTACACTGGCTGCTTATGCAAAATATGCGCTGGAGCTGCTTTCTAAAGTGGATTATAAGACGCTGCTTTTCTTTATCGGCCTGTTCATGGTAGTCGGCGGACTGGAGCAGACCGGGATTCTGGAAATTATTGCCGGATACATAAGCCAGGCCAGCAAAGGAAATTTCAAGCTGATGATCGCTATTATTATCTGGGTATCGGCGGTTGCCAGTGCGTTTGTGGATAATATTCCGTTTGCCGCTACCATGATCCCAGTCATCAAGAGCCTGGCAGCCACACAGGGCGTTGATCTGGAAACGCTTGCCTGGGCATTGTCTATGGGTACGGATATCGGCGGCAGCGGCACTCCGATTGGCGCTTCTGCGAACGTAGTCGGTACTTCTGTAGCAGCTAAAAACGGCTATGTGATTGGATGGGGAGAATATTGCAAATCTGCCGCACCGGCAACGATTATTGTAGTTTCTGTATCCATGGTTATTATATTTATCCGTTACTGTTAACAGAAAGGAGTGTTTTTATGGCACAAACAATTATCTCTGTAAGCCGGGAATTTGGCAGCGGCGGTCATTTGATTGCCGAGCAGATAGCCAAAGACCATGGTCTGAACTTTTACGACAGACATATCCTGGATGAAATTGCAACCGCAAACAATATGAAAGTAGAAGTGCTGGAAAAGTACGATGAAAAACCGCGCAATGCATTCCTTTCCCGAAGAGTCGGCGCATTTTCCAACTCTATGGAAGAAATTCTCGCTGAAATGCAGTTTGAGCATATCAGAAAAAAGGCGGAAAGCGGGGAATCTTTTGTAATTGTCGGCCGCTGCGCTGAAACGGTGCTAAGCGGACGCCGCGGACTGATTTCCATTTTTGTCGTCGGAGATGAATTGGCAAAAATCAGCCGGATCCGGGATGTTTATCAGTTAAGTGAATCCGATGCCATTGCCAAAATAAGACGGCATGATAAAAAACGCAAGCAGTACCATAACCGCCACTCCAGCTTCCGCTGGGGGGATTCCAGATTTTATGACTTATGCATTAACAGCAGTAAGCTGGGTCTGGAACGCACGGGCGCGGCTTTGGAAAATTATATTCGGGAACGGATGAGCCAGATTCAATAATCAAAATAATGATCAAAAAGCGTCTCTGCAGGACAGTCATCCTGCAGAGACGCTTTTGCCGTCTGCGCTTTTTCTTATACTGCTTAATTTCAGAGTCAGTATTGTATAATCTTCGTTCTGGTCTGTGGCAATCAGCGTCCAATGCGCCGTTGCAGCCAGACTGCCTCCAGAAGATATCAGTTGTATTTCAGATGCATATTCCGGCGCCCGCATAATTTTGAAATCGTCCTTTTCTAAAAATGGAAACGCCGCATCCAGCAGCTCGGCGTCCTTCAAATAAACAGGGATCGGCAGATCGTCGCTATCGGTATACAGTTCCGCGATCCATACCTGCCCGCTGGCCGCATGGATCGTCAGGCTGACGCGTGTGCTGCCTAATGTATAAGTAATGAGCCAACGGCTTAGCAAATGACTGGAAAGATCTGTTTTTGCCTCAGTGGTATACAAAACTGCCGTAATATTTGGCTCATGATCGCCAGCCAGCGCGGATGGAAAAAATCCTTGTTCGGACAGATCTGTAATCCATTCACTTGCGGCTGTAATTGCCTGTTTCATATGCATCTGCCCGCTTTGCGGTTCGTGGGAAATCAGACTGCTGTCACCCTCCCAAATTTCCAGAATTTTTGCGATTTCGATTTCTGAAACGGCTTCGCCATGAAAATCCTGCGCATCATTTGTTTCCGGCTCTTCGCTCGTATCCGAAAGATTTTTATGCGTATCCGTCTGTCTGAGCGAATAGCCGGAATCTGCGACATGCAGCTGGCCGGATTTTGTAAGAAGCCTGGTTTCTTTGGCTTTTAACAGGTATGCGGTGAAAAACCATCCGCCAAAAATAACAAGCACAGAGAGTGCTGGCATCAGCAAAGTAAGCATCCGGGATCTTGCAGATGTCCGGGATTTCGGGACGTTCATTCACAGACCTCCTAAATGTATCTCTTTGATCGGAGCTTCAGCCGGGAAGCGTATCCAAACGCTGGTTCCGTTTGTTCCGTCGCTTTGAAAATGTAAACAGCTGCCGTGTATCTGCGCGATTTTTTGTGTCAGCGCCAGGCCAAGCCCCGCGCCATGCATGTTTCTGGAACGGGATTTATCGACCATATAAAACGCTTCGGTAATCCGCGGAATCTCATCCGGAGGAATCCCGCGCCCATTGTCGGTAATCTCCAGCATAAAGTACGCTTGTGTTCCGTCTGATGTAGTATCACACGGCTGGGTGGTTCCTGTTACCTGAATGGAGGATGCACCCGCTTTAACGGCATTATCCGTCAGATTTAAAAATAATGTTTTGAACAGGTCATAATCCGCCTTAATATATGCCTGCTGCGCCTTACAGGTATAGGAAATCCCCTTTTCTTCCATCAGAAACGCCACGTCAGCTGACAGTTCGTTCAAAAGCTGCTGCGCATCCATCACTTCCAGCGCAAATTCCTTATGGTTCAGTACGGTCAGATCCATTAATTTCATCGAAAGGGCTTCCAGGCGCATGCCTTCGTTCCAGATGTGCC
>VSNY01000001.1:43337-55760 GCA_009774535.1 Lachnospiraceae bacterium | reverse complement strand
GCGGCTTGTTTTTGCGCGTCGCGGGGAAGGTCTTTTTTGTATATGCGGTCTGCGTAGCCGATCACCGAAGTCAGCGGTGTTTTCAGTTCATGCGCGAGATTAGCGGCAAAGTCTTCTTTTTGCCTGGCGCTTTCTGACAGTTCCCGGATCTTTTCTTCTATTGTGCAGGCCATCCGGTTGAAGTTTCTGCCAAGCTGTCCGACCTCATCGCTGCCGGACGCTGTGACGCGTTCGGAATAATTGCCGTCTGCAATGCTCTGGGTAGCTGCTGTCAGCCGTTTGACGGAACGGGTCAGCAGCGCGGAAAATCCAAAGGTCAAAAGGATGCCCGCACTAACCGCGCCTGCATAGATATATCCGAATTTTTGTACAATCTGTTCCTGCTGCTGCAGGATTTTTTGAATATCAACGCCGGCGATCAGATAAACGCTGGTACCTTCCTGGCGGATACAGCCGGACAGAAGCAAATGCATCCGGTTTCGGATTTCCAGGAACTGATAGCTGACCGTTTTGGACGCCGCATGCTGCAGAAGGCCGGAAAAATCGGTTTCTTTCGGAAATCCGGAATAGAGCATCGTATGATTTTCATCGAACAAAGCGACTGTGCCTGTCAGATCTGACAGCACTGGCTCCATCTGTTCTAAACCGTCCACAGTATCTGCGATCCAGTCGTCCCGGCGGGTGATCAGCGCTGCCTGAACGACAAATTTATTATATTGGTATTGCTGTGCGGTGCTTTCGACTTCTTTTTCAATGACTGTTTCATAAAAACAGGAGATCAGGACAAAACCGCATCCTAAAAAAGCTATACTGAGAAAAATAGTAATGCCGAAAAACATTTTTACGCCAAGTTTCATAGCGAATGCTCCTCACCTTCCAGACGATAGCCGATGCGGAATACGGTTTTGATATAAGATTCCCAGCCCAATTTTTTGCGAAGCCGCTGAATATGGGTATCCAGCGTTCTGGTATCTCCGAAAAAAGGCTCGTTCCAGACCTTTTCATACAGTTTGTCCCGGTACAGCGCGATATTTTTATTGCGGATCAGTTCAACAAGCAGATCAAATTCTTTTGCTGTGAGTTCTGCCGGCTCTCCGTCACAGAAGACTTTCCGGGAATTTAAGTCTGCCGTAACGTTGGCGAAGGAAAGCCGGGATTCCTTTTTTCCATAACGGCGAAGTACCGCTTCGATTCTGGCAAGCACCTCTCCGGTCTGGAACGGTTTTACAATATAGTCGTCAGCGCCCAGTTTCAGTCCGTGAATCCGGTCTTTGACCGAATCTTTTGCGGTCAGGAAAATCACGGGGATTTCCAGAGGCCGGACATACTCCAGCAGTTCGTAGCCGTCGATTTGGGGCAGCATAACGTCTAACAGAATCAGATCAAACCCGGTATTTTCTTCCAGCAGGTCAGCCGCCTGACGCCCGTCGTAAACGCAGGTGCAGCGATAGCCCTCATCGCTAAGATCCTGACAGAGCAGATTCGCGATCGCTTCGTCGTCTTCAACAATCAACAGATGCATGGATGACCTCCTTCTTGTTCACAAACGGGCGGATCACACGTTTATACCTGGCCGGAAAAATGAATCTGTTTATTTTTCGTACCGATTGCAACGGTATCTCCCTTTTTCACATTTCCGGAAAGAATCTCTTCTGCCAGCTTATCCTCGATTTCCGTCTGGATCATGCGGCGCAGCGGCCTTGCTCCGAATTTCGGATCGTAAGCTTTGTCGACGACGTAGCTTTTAGCCGTATCACGGATGACTAACTGGATATCCATCTGTATTTTACAACGGTCAACCAGGTTTTTCGTCATCAGCGCAACGATCTTTTTCATATCTTCTTTGTTCAGCATGCGAAATACAAGTATTTCATCAATACGGTTGATAAATTCTGGTTTAAACAATCGTTTGACTTCTTCCATAACGCCGCTTTTCATGCGTTCGTAATCCTGCTTTTCATTTTCCGCAGACGCAAAGCCCAGCTTTTTCGGTTCTACGATCGCCTGCGCGCCTGCGTTGGACGTCATAATAATAATCGTATTTTTAAAATCAACTTTGCGTCCCTGCGCATCGGTAATCCGGCCGTCGTCCAATACCTGCAGCAGAATATTAAACACATCCGGGTGCGCTTTTTCAATTTCATCAAATAAAATGACGGAATATGGACGGCGGCGTACTTTTTCACTCAGCTGGCCGCCTTCGTCATAGCCTACATATCCTGGCGGCGATCCAATCAGCTTAGAAACGCTGTGTTTTTCCATATACTCGGACATGTCTACGCGGATAATTGCCTGTTCATCGCCAAACATAGCCTCTGCCAGCGCTTTGGAAATCTCTGTCTTGCCTACGCCTGTAGGCCCCAAAAACAAAAAGGAACCAATCGGACGGTTCGGGTCTTTTAATCCGACGCGTCCTCTGCGCACAGCTCTTGCGACAGCGCTTACCGCTTCTTCCTGGCCGATCACGCGTTTATGCAGGATTTTTTCCAGCTTCTGCAGACGTTCCGCTTCTCCCTCGGTCAGTTTTTTCACCGGGATTTTCGTCCAGCCGGATACAACGTCCGCGATTTCATTTTCTCCAACGGACAGGCGCCGCTTTTCATTATTTTTTTGACAGCGTTTTAACAGTTTTTCATATTCTTTTTTGTACTTGTCGCGGGTACTCTTGATTTCACTGGCCTGTGTAAACTGCTGATCGATCAATGCCTGTTCCAGTTCGCTTTCCAGATCATGCATCTGCTGTTCCAAGACCACCAGCTTTTCTGGTACCGGATAACCTGCCAGACGGACTTTGGACGACGCTTCATCGATCAGATCAATGGCTTTGTCCGGCAGAAAACGGTCGTTGATATACCGGAACGCGAGCTTTGCAGCCGCTTCCAAACCGCTGTCGGTAATCTCTACCTGATGATGTTCTTCGTAGCGCCCGCGCAGTCCTTTTAAAATCTCTATCGTCTGTTCCACCGTAGGTTCTTCTACGTTTACCGGCTGAAAACGGCGTTCCAGAGCCGCGTCTTTTTCCACATATTTGCGGTATTCTTCAATGGTGGTCGCGCCGATCAGCTGGATTTCACCGCGCGCCATAGCTGGTTTCAGAATATTGGACGCGTCAATAGCGCCTTCAGCGCTTCCGGCGCCGATAATGGTATGGATTTCATCGATAAACAGAATGATATTGCCGGAAGATGTCACTTCATGAATCACGCGTTTGATGCGTTCCTCAAATTCCCCGCGGTATTTTGATCCGGCTACCATACCGGACAAATCCAGCGTAACTACACGGCGGTTTGCAACGCTGTCCGGCACGACGCCGGATACGATGCGCTGTGCCAGTCCTTCTACAATCGCAGTCTTGCCCACGCCAGGCTCACCGATCAGACATGGATTATTCTTGCCGCGCCTGCTTAAGATCTGAATCACGCGTTCGATCTCCTGTTCCCTGCCGATCACCGGGTCCAGCTCCTCATCCACCGCCATGCGGGTGAGATCCCTGGAATACTGGTCAAGTACGGAAGTCGCACCGGACTGGCGGCGCGGCTTGCCGTTTTGAAAATCTTCTTTATATACATTCGTATCTTCGCCCATCGCAGCCAGAATATCGATATACATTTTCTGCATATTGACATTCATCGTATTCATCAGACGCGATGCGGCGCAGTCTACAGACTTAATAATGGCCAGCAGCATATGTTCCGTGCCGATATGTTCGCTTCGGAAACGGTCTGCCTCCGCGGCTGCCATATCTAAGATCATGCTTGTCTTTGGCGTATAGCCGTCGCGTTCCTCAACAGCCACGCCGGAAGATGGCGCGATCAGGTCTTTGATCAGCTGCAGCAGCTGGTCTCCCTCCACGCCGTTATCCATTAAAATCTGTGCTGCGACACCTGTCCCTTCTTTGATCAGGCCCAGCAGTATATGTTCTGTCCCTATATAATTATGCTGCAGATTTTTTGATGTCTTACCCGCAAGATCTAACGCTTTTTGCGCTTTTGCGGTATATGGTTTTCGCATCGGTTATTTTCCTCCAAAATTAGTTTTCCTGATTACAGATCATTCAGATCCATAATCTCCATATCTTCATCCCTGCGGCCGCGTCGTTTTTTTGCCGCCTTACCGGCTCTTGGCCTGCGGCTTACCTCTTCTTCCATATCCCAGTCATCCATCGGATCGTGTTCCGGCTGGGCCGTTTCTGGTTTTGCTGCCCGGTGCGGATATTTTACAGACTGGCGCATACGCTCCGCCGCTGCCTGTACCGGATCTGGCGAGCCGGAAGGCTGCATGCTCTGCAGGTCTGCAGCGCGGCTATTGCGCAGCTGTTCCTGCAGACGCTGCTCTGCCTGGCGCTGTACGGCATCCGGCTGGGCCTTATACTGCCTTTGTTCTGGCTGCATCGGCGGGCGCTGTGCAGCAGCCATATAATCTGCCTGCCTGGAATCACGCTGCATATCATCTATAGAAGCCTGCGGCTGCCTACTTATTCTTTGCTCATTGCCGCTTTTTATGCGCGTCTCCTGACCATATACAGACTGACGGCTGACCTGCGCGCGGATTTCTTCCGGCGTACTGATATGGTCCTGCCGCGCGCCCGGTTTTTGCTGCGTCTGTGCGGCTGTTTCCTGTGTAAATGTCTTGGTCACTTTCTTTGAGCGTTTGCCTGCATTCCCTTCAAAATTCCTTCCTGCCGCCAGAGAACTCTTGGAAATCGTTTCGGCTGGCCTGCGCTCTTTTTTCTTCTTTTTCTTAGATCCGGCATATTCTCTGCCAGTGTCTTCCCCTTCTTCGTCGTCTTCCTCGCGGCTGCGTAACAAAAGTGCGGTAAATATAATGATAACCAGAATAATTGCAATTACAAGAATACTGACAATTTTTACCCGGTTTTCTTTTAATTCGGTATATTTTTCGTTCAGCGTATTATATTTGGTGAGGGATACTGTCCGTTCCACCTCATTTTCCTCTTCGTTATCTTCCGGGCTTTGCAACGACGCAAACGCGTCGGAATAGCGAAGAAATGTTTCCTGTGTTTTGTCGTACAGATACCATCCGCTGCTGCCGTCAGAATATATGCCGTATACAAGGTAATAATCTTTGAGTTCGTCGGAAAACTGGCTCTGATAAGCCGCAACTTTTTTGCCGGAAGAAAACTTTAACGTTTTCTCGCCGTATCCGGCCGGAAGTTCCTGCCTTGCGTTGCTGATCCATACGATAAACTGACTGCCATTTGCGGCATATTTAAAACGCTCTACCGCGTTTTTCTGCTCGTCATAATAATAAAATCCAGTAGATCCTTTGCCGTCCGTATTTTCCATATATACCAGATGAATCTGGCTGGCCTCATGATATAAAGACGGGTACGTCTGATCTCCAATCTGCACCGACCCTTGTCCGAATGCAGCCGGGATATCCTGCGTTGTGGAACCATATGTGAAATTACTGGATAGTTTGTATGCAGCGCCGCTTAATTTTACGGTGCCGTCCGCTTTCACTTTTGCCGACAGCCTTTGTGCCAGGCTGCGTTTGCTGCTTGTCTTCGTCTGCGTACTGCCTGCCTGTGTGCCAGCGCTGTTACTGTCCGCCGCATCCGTGCCATCCGCGCCGTTTCCCGCATCCGGTGGTTCTGCGCTGTCTCCCGCGCCCGACGGATCTGTCTGATCCGGCGTGTCTGCGCTGTCTCCTGCTCCTGACGTGTCTATCAAGTCGTTTTCCTCTGGCAGATCCCCGGCTGCACCTGTCTGTGTTCCATCCTGGGATACATCGGGCTGCTGTCCGGACGCATCCGCGCTTCCAACGGTTAACGCAATCGTATAGACAGTATACGTGTTATCCTGCGCGGAACAGGTTACTTTAATCGTATTAACGCCCGGGCGCAGTCCGTCCCTGCCTTCCACTGAAGCTATGACAGCGCCGGAAGCTGCTGCTCGCGGCACTGCCTGCACCTGGACGCTGGTAACTCCTGCGTCCACCACAGACGTATATTCCGTGATATCCGGCTGGAACGCAGGACTGAGTACACCGGGCGCAATATCAAAGGCCGATAGTTTACTGTCATGGGCAGCAGATACCGATGCTGCCTCCAGCGTACAGGGGATATATGCATGCTGCATCTGCATGGACAGAAACAGCCCTGTACACGCTGCCAGCAGCAATCGTTTACTTTTGTTTTTCTTCATGCTTTCCTTCCCTTCTCTTGGGCAACTGTTGCTCCGTTGTATCTTTGCATCTGTCTGGATTATTTTACCATCTTTTATGCATTTTTGCAATTGGATGAAAGACTCTGCGGAGCCATATTTTTTAATACATCCGGCAGTTCCTGAAAGCTCGTAATTGCAGGCACGTCCGCATCTACCACACCAAAACCGTAAGCGGCATGTATAAACTCCGCGCCGCCTGCAAGCGCTGCTTCATAATCCGCCTGGATATCGCCGACATAAATGCCGCGGTCCAGATGGTTCCGCGCAATGATCCGCGCGATATTATCCGCCTTTGGCAATTGATTCGTGCCATAACAAATAAAATCCTGAAAATAGCTTTCCAATTGGTAATGATTCAGGAAAGCTTCAATATAGCCCTCCTGACAGTTGCTTACAATATATAATGGATACGTCTTTGCCAGCAGGCAGATCGTAGGAATAAGTTCCGGATAAAGCGCAGCGCCATGCTTAAGCAGATAATCGTTCTCTTTTTGAAATCCCTCTTCAAAAACCGGAAGCAGTTCTGACAGTTCATAATCCGGAAAAATCGCTTTTGCAAGTTCGTTCATCGGCATTCCCATGGTGCGGTACAAATCTTCTTTTGTAACCTGCCTTCCAAGTTCTGCCGCTGTTACCTGGCTCCATGCAGCAGCCACTTCACTGGCGCTGTCCCAAAGGGTGCCGTCCATATCGAAAATGATTCCTGTTTTCATCTTTTTTCCTTTCGTTTAAACAAGATCTTTATGCAGCAGTTCCGTTAACCCCTGGAACAGTTGCATGTTTACTACTATAAATGATACTGGCCGCGTCTGGCAAGATTTTCACAATAATTTCATAAAAAAATTATATTTTTCACTCCACAAACGGATGCAAATCGTGTATAATCAGATACGGCGGCGTAATACCGCTTTATTGTACCACAATGCAACCAATATTAGAATAGGAGATATCAAAAATGAGCCAGCAAAAAGTAGATCGATATAAAAAAGAAAAATATAACAGAAAACAGCAGCTGCAAAAAGAAAAAAGACAGCGTCTGCTGT
This sequence comes from Lachnospiraceae bacterium, assembly GCA_009774535.1. GTDB lineage: Bacteria > Bacillota > Clostridia > Lachnospirales > Lachnospiraceae > Eubacterium_J. The sequence goes on along the minus strand of VSNY01000001.1, from coordinate 48,529 downwards.
ACCGGATTTTTGGAGGCATCGCTGCGATCGCGGTTGTCTGCTGGATCGGCCTTTCCATCAACGCTCGTGTGCAGGCAAACAAACCTGTATCTTATACCGAAGTAGACTTAAACGCAATCAGCGACTATATGAGCTCACAAACCCAGGATTCCTAAAACATAAATAACGGCTGCACTCTGAAAAATCCGGAGACACTTCTGCTCGTTCCAACGCCCTGCGGCAGACAGTGTCCCGGATTTTGCAGTACACCTTTGTTCATGGTGTCTTTTTTTCTGTCTCTGCCCGGGAAAGGGCATCTTCGATTGCGTTCAGCAATACGACGGATGTATATTGGTTTGCTTCGTCGTAAGTAACTCCTTCGGTAGACTGTTTTTCATAAATCTGCTGGCTGATATTGTCCAGCGCCGGCTGCATCAGCGGATACATGGTTGCAGCGGTTTCATCCAGGTTATCCAGGGAAATGGCATTGATACGGTTATCGTCTACCACGACTTTTAAATCCATCGTCTGGTTGTTTAATACGATGGATGATGTGTAGACACCGGATGCGTATTTCATTGTCTCTGCTGTGCCTGTGTCTTTTTTGCCTGAGCGGAACATAAAGACGAGCAGCAAAATCAAAAGGACTGCAAGCAGCGCGAATATAACGGTGTAGATAACCTCTCTCATATGTAACACAACAATTCTGGTCTTTGCACTCATAGGTTGCTTCTCCGTGATCTGCTTATTTTATCTTATGCGGATCAGAGCAAAATATGAAAAAATAAATTTTTTTGTAAATTTCTATTGACATGTTCGGCAAAATCGTTTATAGTATCTATTGTGTTCGAGAGAAGTACAAAACACAAGCGATAGTGGCGTAGTTGGTAACGCGCGACCTTGCCAAGGTCGAGACCGCGGGTTCGAGCCCCGTCTATCGCTCTCAGGTTTCAAGTTTTTGTTTTATAATATGTGCGATAGTGGCGTAGTTGGTAACGCGCGACCTTGCCAAGGTCGAGACCGCGGGTTCGAGCCCCGTCTATCGCTTGTATGAATTGTCGTAGGTCTTTGGATTAGCAAGGATTTACGGCTTTTCTTTTTTGTGTATAATTGTTTCTTTTCTAACTATTTTAAATATATTAAGAATTTTAGATATTTTTAATATATTTCTATTTTCCTCTTTACTTACAGGTTAAGTCTTAACTACTTTTTACCGATATAATAGTCAATGGTTTTTCATACATTACAAAAATACACGGACGTATTTTGTACCCCTCTGACATTCTATGCAGTCAACTTTTACGGGTGTACAGAAATCAAGGAGGAAATAACATGCAGATTCAACACAACATGGCCGCGATGACTGCTTCGCGGGAGGTTGGCATTCATTCCAGCAATTTCAGTAAAAGTACGGAAAAGCTGGCCAGCGGATATAAGATTAACCGGGCATCCGACGGCGCAGCTGAGTTAAAAATTTCAGAGAAGATGCGTTCCCAAGTCCGCGGGATGCAGCGGGCGCTCAAAAACGCTGAAGAAGGCGCTGATTTTGTTCGCGTAGCGGATGGAGCGATGTCAGAAACACATGCTATGCTGCAGCGCATGCGTGAAATTACAGTACAATCTTTAAATGATACCAATACGCCTGGCGACCGTGCCGCACTGGCTGCGGAATTTGACCAGCTCCAATGTGAAATTGACCGGGTAGACGAACAGACAGACTTTAACCGAATGCCTGTTTTTGACAAGTATGAGCCTTCTTATTATAAAATTAACGGCTGCCAGCTATGGGCGCCCAATCAGCTGCATACGATCATGGAACCGGACAATGATCTAAAAATCCGTTTGCCTGGTGGACAGGATTATGTTATTACCGTACCCGACGGCACTTATACAACGCAGGAGCTGATGGACGAAATTGATGATGCTTTTGAGGCTATGAAACCATCAAACCCAGGTTTTACACTGGAGCTTACAAAAGAAGGTTTTTGTGATCTGGTATATCAAAAAGAATCCGGACAAACTGAAATAGCTTCTATCGACGGTTATCTGACTTATCTTCTTTATGATAACTATAATAACAATTCAAACGTAAATTTGCTTGGCACCACACAGATTGCACCGGAGTTCCCTCTGCACATTTATCAGGGAAAGAATGATACACTTATATTTTATGCGGCTCCAAAAGAAAATCCATATGAGATCGTAGTTTCACCCGGAGAATATACCCAGGAACAGATGATCAATTATTTAAACAGCGAACTGGCAAAAATGGACCTTCCAGGAGTTGTGGCAAAAAAATATGGCAATGGATGTATCCAGATCAGCGGCGGACAGTACAGCATTACAGGCTTAAAAGGAAATATGTTTACACTGGAGCATGACAGTTCTAATATCCATTCCGTATTTTATGATAATGTATGTGAAGGCGCAATTGTAAATAACCCCGATTACATTAAGGGTTCCACGCACTATATTAAAGACACAACAGCTGGCATAGAGATCAAACAGGATACCGTATTAAGATTTAAATTTAATGCTGCAGACGATCCGAATTTTGATCCCGCAGATCCTTCGACCTATGATACCATTGATATCCCTGCCAAGAACTATATTATAGATCCTTTTAGCACTGCTGATAATAATCTGTATACCTTATTAAAAAATTTGGAAGGCATCGCAGACGTTACCGTTACTGCTGTGCATAATTTTGAACATGGCGGTTATTCCCTACAAATAGAAAGCAATGTCAAGGGCACCCAGAGTTCTCTTCTTTTTTATAGTGATCCCAAAGATCCGGATGATGTATACAAGCTTCTGTTTGAAAAGACGCATTATCACTACTCAGATGAAGCTTATCATATATCCGGAAAACCGCCAACAAATGCCTCTTTGTCCGGACGTGCCGATTTGGATCAGCCGGTTGAGCTTCCTGCAGGCGCAAACACCATCTCCGTAGATATCGGCGGCAGCACAATTAACCTTACGGTCCCTCCCGGCACATACAATGGCAGCCGCGTTGCTCAAGCATTGAACGATCAGTTATCCGCAGACGAAAAAAGCAAAATACAATTTGTGGACAATTCCGGGTATCTTCAAATTATAAGTCTGGATGAGTCCATTACCGAACTATCCGTTTCAGGCAGCGCTTATGAAAAATTATTTACACGTATTGATATCGCTCCCAATACTTTTACAGGTACCAGCAATGTCGGAAATGAAGAATATATACAAGGAAATACAAAACCCAATTTCACTCCTGCTGAACTGGTCATGAATGTGGATATCCCGTTGGAAAATACGGTTATTGACAGCTCAAATAATGAGTTGGAATTTTATTTATACGACGCTCCTTATTCCAGACGTATCTCCCTCCAACTGCCAGACAGCTCCGGCAACGGATACACCCGGCAGGAACTTGTGGACGTATTAAATGAACAGCTGAAAAATTATCCGGTTAAAGCAGAATTAAGAGGCAACAAACTGGCCCTGGTTACAGTTATGACTGGTAACAATGCCAAACCTTATATTACCGTGGATTCCGATTATGGAAGTGCATGGGGCGCCTTTATAGGAGTGCAAAAAACTACGCTGCATCCGCTCTCTTATCCAAAATCCGGCGCACAACCTGGTTATTTTTATGGCAGGCAAAATATCCATTCAGGCACTCCTGCAATTACTGCCCCAAATAACACATTTCGTTTGAATATTGATGGGACAACAAAAACGATTACTGTAGATCCTGGTAAATATACAGATGGCAAAAGCATGGCTCAGGCAATTCAAGACGCAATCGACAAGGAATTTCCGCCTGATCCTGTGACACAGGCCAAACAAGTAACGGTATCCTCAAACGGTCAGATTGTAATGTCAAGTACGAAATCCTTTACGGTATCAGATTCTGATCCAGCAAATCCGGACAGTTTTTACGCAACAATTTTTAATAAAGAGAACGACTATGATATAGAGGATGATGCTGACAGACCAAATCCGGACACACTCCATATTGTGCAGGATGTTTTCATCGTCGGGCGGCAGGATATCCGTACGCAAAGTACTACCATAGCCGAAGATGTAAATGATGAATTTATCATTGATCTGACTGTTCCGTCCGGAAAAGATACGGCTCAGCACACACTGAAAGTAAAGCTTCCGCCTGGGATTTATACTGGCCTGGAGCTTGCGGAAAAATTAACAGAGCTGCTGAACAAAGAATTAGATCAGTACCCGGAAGGAAAATATCTGGACCTGAAAGCAGAAGTAGGCGGCCAGATTACCTCGGCTTCCGGCTCCAATGACCAAAATGCACTTTCCATCACCTTGGTTGAAAACCAGCAGGAAAATTCTCCAAGCGGTACATACCGTTTGGATGGCGTCCGCGGAAGCGCCTCTTACTCCGTTTTTTATAAAACATCCGGCAAGCCGATTCCAAGCTATATTGTCGGCGGCAAAGACCTCTCCAACGGTGTTACATTCGGCCCGGATAACAATACTTTGTCATTGGATGTAGATGGCAAGAACTACACACTTACATTTCCGGATGGGTATTATCCACCGGACAAGCTGCTTGATACGATGAACAATCTGTTGAAGCAGCAAAAATGTCCGCTAAGTGCTACTCTTGAAAATGGCAAGCTGAAACTGTCCTGCAATGTTGTCGGATCTCATACAATTACGAACATTACCGGGAGCGCCAAAGCAACGCTTCTTCTGCAGATTGACAGCCGCGACAGTGTGCCGCCGTTTATGCTCCAAGTAGGAGCCAACGCCTACCAGGGCATGGAAGTTCCCCGTCTCTGCGTTGGAACGGTAGCCCTCCGCATCAATTCTTTGACGATTACAAGGCCAAAATATGCGAACAAAGCCCTTGTACGCCTGGATGAAGCAATCAACCTGTTAAGCGCGAAGCGCAGCACTTATGGAGCGCTGCAAAACCGTCTGGAACATGTCGTCGCAAATAACGCAAATGCGGCAGAAAATGCACAGGCAAGCGAATCCAGAATCCGTGATGCAGATATGGCTTTGGAAATGATCCATTACACGAAGCACCGCATTTTAACACAGGCGTCAGAAGCGGTATTGGCACAGGCAAAACAGATCCCAAATGTTGTCTTAAGTCTGCTGCAGCAATAAAGAAATTTCCCCGTAATAAACCCTTAACAAAAAAAGACAAAGATACCAAAGTATCTTTGTCTTTTTACAGTTCTGCTTCCAAC
>VSNY01000001.1:0-43237 GCA_009774535.1 Lachnospiraceae bacterium | reverse complement strand
ATAAACCGCCGACGCAGCCTCCTGCTTCTGCTTCCAACATAAACCGCCGACGCAGCCTCCTGCTTCTGCTTCCAACATAAACCGCCGACGCAGCCTCCTGCTTCTGCTTCCAACACAAACCGCTGGCGCATCCCTCCTGCTTCTGCTTCCGGCGCAAGCTGCTGGCGCATCCCTCTCCGGCTAAGCGGTATGAATCTTCGCCTGCTGTTCTTTTGCCACTAAAATCGCATTATTCAGAGAAAGCATCTTCGCATCCAGCTGTGACACAATATCCGAACATTCCCGCAGATCACGGCTGATATATTCCGGTGCATTGCCTTCAAATTTGTAATAGATTTTATGCTCCAGGCTTGCCCAGAAATCCATCGCCATCGTACGGATCTGGATCTCTGTCCGGGTGTTTACCACACGGTCGGACAGAAACACCGGTACGGTCACAAGCATATGATAACTCTTATAACCACTTTCTTTCGGATGTCTGATATAATCCTTCACCGAAACGACGGTCAGGTCATTCTGTCTGCCGATCATATCCGCCACCCGGTAAATATCGGACGTAAATGAACATACAATCCGGATGCCCGCGATGTCATTTACATAACTAACCATATTTTCGATGGATACTTCTTTGCCATAACGCTTTAGTTTTTTGCAGATACTTTCCGGGGTCTTCACTCTTGATTTGATGTACTCAATCGGGTTGTACTGATGAACATGCTGAAATTCATCATTTAAAATCTCAAGCTTCGTCCCAACTTCCTTGATTGCTGAGTGGTATAAAAACATCATCGTTTCCCAGCTCTCGACGTCTTCACTCAGCCTTTTTGGTGCATCCATATAAAAACCTCCTACATGCCCAAAGACACTTTGCTGCTGTCTGATGTCTTCTGTGCGTGTAAATTCCGTACCGCAATTGCTGTATACTTTCCAATGTGTCCTCCCCAAGCGGTTTGGAACGGAACTTACCTGTTTTGTAACAGCCTAAGCTGTTCCTGCTGTGTATGCGGCTGCAGCGGTTCAGCGGGCCGGACTGCTGCAGCATTGTTGTTGCACGGATAACTATATATGGATATTATATCATATTTTATCTAATTGGTTAACATTATATTTAAAAAACAAACATTATTTTTGATCTTTCTTTTTTATCCTTCTTTTTTTCTTCCCTTTTACTCTTCGATCACCTGCATCTCCAGATAATCAAACTCGATCCCATCCACAAAATTATCGGCAGTAAAACGCGTCTTTGCATGTCGTTTAAATTCATTGATATTAACATCCAGCCAGATCGGTACGCTTAAATCAAAGGTATTGCATGCCTGCTCGAGCGCTTGGAAAATCTTATGCGTTCTTGTATCTTCTCCGTCATCGCAGACAACAAGATCACGCAGCATATGACTGTCTTCCCATTCCTTAAACCATATCCGCAATTGTCTTTTTTCCTTCCCCATTCCTTCTTTGCCGGTTTACCTCATACATTAAAATGCCAGCTGCCATCGCTGCATTTAATGATTCCAGCTGCCCGCCCATCGGAATTTTTACATAAATGTCTGCCGCAGCTGCTGTCTGATCCGTCAGGCCGTTTGCTTCGCTGCCGATCAGAAACGCCGTTGCGCCGCGGTAATCGTATGCATCGTAATAAGCCGTCCCTTGCAGGTGCGCCGCGTAAATCCTCACCTGTTTTTGTTTTAATACAGACAACGTCCCGCTTAGATCGTCCGTATGATAAAATGGTACGCGGCAGATGCTTCCCATCGTAGACCGTACGGTCTTTGGCGCGAACAGATCCGCGCAGCCGCTTAAAATAATTCCCGTAACTCCCGCGCCTTCCCCGGTACGGAACATCGTTCCAAGATTGCCCGGGTCCTGAATCCCTTCCAGAATCAGAAGATGCGGCTGCTTTTGCACAAGCAGGTCTTCCAGCTGATACTGCGGCTGGCGTGCGGTGCATAGAATGCCCTGCGGCGTTTTTGTATCTGACATTCTTTCAAATACAGCGTCTGACACCGTCTCATATTGTATGCCTCTTAATTTTTCTGTATGCTCTTTTTTATTGAAAAAGGATTCCGCTGCATAAACGTCCTGTATCAGTTCTTTTGGTATCTCTTCAAAAAGGCGGATTCCTTCTGCTACAAATACATGCTGCGCCTGGCGCTCTTTCGTCTTTTTGATCAGCTGTATGATATTTTTAACCTGTTTATTCGCAACACTGGTAATCATCGTATCCCCTGTCCTGTCTATAGGACGAAAACAGGCTGATGTATCTGTTCCTGCACATCAACCTGCCCTGCTGTCTCTATTTTGATAAACTGCAGCTAATCTGATATTCGTAATCATCTATGGATTTGCCCATCTTAAGCGCCTCGTCAATATCCATATCCATCAGCTTTCCGTCTTTAGTGCCTACAACCCGGTTGCTCTTGCCTTCGCATAGCAGATCCACGGCATATGCGCCCATCATAGAAGCCATCATACGGTCCCTTGCAGTCGGACGGCCGCCGCGCTGCATGTATCCTAAGATCGTAGCCCTTGTCTCTACACCGGTAGCCGCTTCGATCCGTTTTGCCATGCTGGCGGAATGCCCGATGCCTTCAGCATTGATAATAATATGATGTTTTTTACCTTTTTTACGATTTTCAATAATGTTGTTAACCAGCGCCTGCTCATTATAGTCATATTTTTCCGGGAGCAGGACATTTTCCGCGCCGTTGGCAATACCGCACCATAATGCAATAAATCCTGCGCCGCGGCCCATTACTTCGATAATGGAACAACGCTCATGGGATGTTGATGTATCACGTACTTTATCAATCGCATCCATCGCCGTATTGACTGCCGTATCAAATCCGATCGTATAATCCGTGCAGGACACGTCCAGATCAATCGTGCCTGGTACGCCGACGGTATTGATTCCCTGGGAAGCCAGTTTCTGCGCGCCGCGGAACGAGCCGTCCCCGCCGATTACAATAATTCCTTCGATCCCATGCTGTCTGCAGATCTCAGCGCCCTTTTTCTGGCCTTCCAATGTCGTAAACTCTTTACAGCGTGCTGTCTGCAGGATCGTACCGCCGCGCTGGATAATATCCGCAACATCGGTTGTATGCATTTCATAAATTTCTTCCTGCAAAAGTCCCGCATAGCCTCGTTTGATACCCATGACTCTTTTGCCTTTGGAAATCGCTTCCCGAGCAACTGCCCGGATTGCAGCGTTCATGCCAGGCGCATCTCCGCCGCTCGTCAGTACACCAATCGTATTAATCTCGTTAGCCATTCTTTCTATCCTCCTAAATATTTTTGTAACTGTGTAACCGTTCCGATACCCCGTCATACTATTTTCTGCATCAACCATCTCTATCCTATTTTAATATCTTTTTCCAATGTTTGCAACCTTCTTTTCTACAACTTTTACATTATCTGCTCCAAATACCGACGCAAGCGACTGTGTCAGCTGCATCGTGGCAGCTACCCGCCAGCGCTGGCCTAACCGCTTCATCACTTTTCGGTCTTTGATATAAACAACAACCTCATCCTGGCCGTCCGAAGCGCGCAGCTCTTCCAGCATACGCGCTTCCTGCCGTTCATAACTTGCCAGATCCGCGAACTGCAGCCACAGCTCCTTTTTCGTTTCATCAAACGCATAGACCCGCTCCAGAATCAGCTTGCCGTTTTTTTCTTCCTCAATCGTAACCCGCCCTTCGACAAACAGTCTCGCTTCGTCTTCAAAATATTTTTTATATCTCTCATAATCCCTTGGAAATACAATAATCTCCAGCATACCGACCAAATCTTCCAATGTCAGAAATGCCATCGTCTTATTATTTTTCGTATACTTAATTGTGCGGTGGACAAGCATGCCGCCAACCGTCGCCTTCTGATTGTCCGTCACTTTGGCTGCCCCAGTCTCATCATCTAACAAAAAGTCCGTCGTTTTTGCTGTAATATGCCTCTTCCATTTCTCTTCATATTCTTCCAGCGGATGCCCGGAGATATACACACCGAGTACTTCTTTTTCAAATCCCAGCAGCATCTCCTTATCAAATTCCTCTACGTCCGGCATCCGTATCTCGTAATCTTTTTTATCCTCTTCGGATACCAGATCAAACAACGTCATCTGCCCGCTCAGGCTGTTTTTCTTTTCATGTGAAATACTGTCCATAATCTGCGGAAATACGAGCATCTTCTGGCGGCGGTTGCCTGCAAGAGCGTCCAGCGCCCCGGCTTTTACAAAATTTTCCACCGCACGCTTGTTCATCTCCTTTTCAGAAAGACGCATGATAAAATCTTCCAGATTTTTATAAACGCCATTTTCCTCGCGTTCTTTCAGCAGCGCTTCAATCACCGGATGGCCGACGCTTTTAATGGCTGACAGCCCGTAGCGGATATTTCCATCTGATACGGAAAATCCGCTCTCTCCTTCGTTGACATCCGGAGACAAAATCTGAATGCCCATATTCCGGCATGTCTGGATATATTCGGACACTTTGCTAATATTGGCCATGACCGAAGTCATCAGCGCCGCCATAAATTCCACCGGATAATAATACTTTAAATAAGCTGTCTGATAAGAAATAACCCCGTAGGCAGCCGCATGGGATTTATTAAACGCATATTTGGCAAAATCAATCATTTCATCATAAATTTTATTTGCCACTGCCTCGCTGATCCCGTTTGCGATACAGCCCTTCACTCCCTGCTCCTGGTTGCCGTAGACGAAGTTTTTGCGTTCTTCTTCCATGACTTTGCTCTTTTTCTTAGACATTGCGCGCCGCAAAATGTCACTGCGTCCCAACGTATACCCCGCAAGGTCGCGCACAATCTGCATCACCTGCTCCTGATAGACGATACATCCGTAAGTAGGGGCTAAGATCGGCTCCAGCTGCGGACAGTCGTATTGAATCTCCCCGTGCGTATTTTTCCCGCGTACATAAGCCGGAATAAAATCCATTGGTCCCGGACGGTACAGAGCAATCCCGGCAATCACATCTTCCAGGCTGTGCGGCTTTAACTCCTTGACGAAATTTTTCATACCAGAACTTTCCAGCTGGAACACGCCGTCTGTGCGTCCGGTGCCTAACGAATCCAGCACCTTCTGGTCATCAAAATCCACATGATCGATATCGATCTTCTTTCCGGAACTTTTCTCCACAAGACGCACGGCGCTGTCAATGACTGTCAGCGTGCGAAGACCCAGAAAGTCCATTTTCAAAAGTCCCAGTTCTTCTAACGTAGTCATCGTAAACTGCGTGGTAATCATACCGTCTGTACCTCTGGACAGCGGCACATATTCATCCATCGGCTGCTGGCTGATCACAACTCCGGCCGCATGCGTGGACGTATGTCTTGGCAGCCCTTCCAGACGTTTGGACATATCGATCAGTTTTGTCACAGTCTCATCTTCTTCGTACATCTTGCGCAGATCCGGATTCATTTTCAGCGCTTTTTCAATCGTCATATTTAGTTCCGAAGGAATATTTTTCGCAATCGAATCTACAAACGCATAGGGAATATCCATCACACGTCCCACATCGCGGATCACACCGCGCGCCGCAAGCGTACCGAACGTCACAATCTGCGTAACGCATTCTTTGCCATATTTTTCCACGACATAGTCAATCACTTCCTGCCTGCGTTCAAAGCAGAAATCCACGTCAATATCCGGCATGGAGACTCGTTCCGGATTTAAAAAGCGTTCAAAAATCAAATTGTACCGGATCGGATCGATATTCGTAATCCCCGTCGTATAAGCAACCAGCGACCCCGCCGCGCTGCCCCGTCCCGGGCCAACGCTGATGCCATGTTCCTTTGCAAAATGAATATAATCCCACACAATCAGAAAATAGTCCACATACCCCATCGTCCGGATCACATCCAGCTCATACTCCAGACGGGAGCGCAGCGTTTCTTCCCGCCCCGGATAGCGTTCTGTCAGCCCGTCAAAACAGAGCTTGTTCAAATACTCCCACGCCGTATAACCCTCCGGCACATCATATTTCGGCACCTTCATATTTCCAAACTCGATGTCCACATAACAGCGGTCCGCAATTTTCTGTGTATTGTCTAACGCCTGCGCCGCATACGGAAACAGCCTGCGCATTTCTTCTTCAGATTTGACAAAATACTGCCCGCCTTCATAACGCATACGGTCTTCATCCTGCAGTTTTTTCCCGGTCTGAATACACAGCAGAATATCATGCGCCTCCACATCTTCGGCATATGTATAATGTACATCATTCGTCACGACCAGCTCAATGCCTGTCTCTTCGCTTAGCCGGATCAGCTGCGGATTGACCATTTTTTGCTGCGGAAGGCCATGATCCTGCAGTTCCAGGAAAAAATTCCCTTTGCCAAAACAATTTTCGTATTTTAACGCCGTCTCCTTTGCTTTGGCATAATCGCCGCGCAAAAGTTCCCGCTGCACCTCCCCCGCAATACAAGCGCTGGTCGCGATAATCCCTTTATGAAACTGCCGCAGCACTTCCAAGTCAACGCGCGGACGATAATAAAAACCATCCACAAAGCCTTTGGATACGATTTTCATCAGATTTTTGTAGCCTTCGTTCGTTTCCGCAAGCAGCACCAGATGATAATAGCGGTCTTCCCCGCTGACCCGCTCCCTGTCAAACCGGGAATTAGGCGCCACATAGACCTCGCAGCCCAGAATCGGTTTGATCCCTGCTTCTTTGGCCGCCTTGTAAAATTCAATGACTCCGTACATAGCGCCATGATCCGTAATGGCCGCAGCGGTCATGCCAAGCTCTTTGACACGGGCTACGTATTCTGGTATTTTATTAGAACCGTCTAACAGACTGTATTCTGTATGGACGTGTAAGTGTGCGAATGCCATGTTATTTGCTCCTATCTATATCATATGATGTTGTCCGACTGGATTCCATTCGTCGGCAAAGACGTTCTATATCAGATCCCTTCCGCCTGAAACCGCCCCAAATCTACCTGTTCCAATGCAAGTAAAGCTGCCTTGCGTTCCACCCCGCCTGCATATCCGGTCAGGCTTCCGTTCGATCCGACGACCCTGTGACATGGTACGATAATAGAAATGGGATTGCGTCCGACCGCTGAACCAACCGCCTGCGCAGACATCTGTGCAACCCCCATCTGCCTGGCCATTTCCTTGGCGATCTGTCCATATGTCATCGTCTGACCATATGGTATCTGGCGGATAATCTTCCAGACCGACTTACGAAAATCCGAGCCGCAAAGCGCCAGCGGCGGCATAAAGTCCGGGTTTTGCCCATAAAAATACAGATCCAGCCAATCCTTCATTTTCGCAAACACCGGAAGCTGGCGTTCTTCATATGCTTCTGAAAGCGTACTGCCAAAATATTTCTGACCTTCAAACCATAAGCCGGTCAGCGCCATACCATTACTGGCTGCCGTAAGCTTTCCGAACGGCGATTGATAACTGCAGACGTAAACCATATTATTCTCCTTACGTTTTTATCCTTAATCCTTTATCCTGTAGTATTATTTCTGATCTGTTTCTAGTATAGCATGGTTTTTTGCCCTTGAAAAGAAGCATCTTGCGGCGGCGGCAAACTTTTTGCCGCCTGTTTTTTATCAGAATTCTCTATTGACAGATCTTTCCATATGGTATATGATAGGGCCAATAAAAAAAGGAGACACTGTATATGTTGTACTTAGACGTAATGGAGAATGATGCAAACTGAATAGTTGCAAAAGAACAGACTTATGGCTTTTCCTGATGGCGGAACATCGGCCGGAACTCTGTTCGGATACCAGCGGTATTTTGCTGGTGCATTTGCCTTACAAAGTGCTACCTATACTTTCCTGTATTTTAAATTGTAACATGGATCGCATGGCTACACGGCCATGTTATTTTTTTACTTTTTTGAAATATAGCGCCTGTTTATAACCATGGAGTATCTGCATTTGGAAGGCAGACTGCATGGTTTTTTTATTATGGCAAGACAACATGGGAAAGGAGAAGGAGGCTTAACAATGCAAAGAATACGCACTTATATTTGTAGAAACTGGTATGCCTATCTGCTCGCCATCGGCTGTATGGTCTGTTCGATCGTTTTGGACATGCTGTACCCGAAAATCACGCAAAGTATTGTGGATGACGTGATTCTGGCCGGGCGCCAGGAACTGCTGACAAGACTGCTGGCGGGAATTGTGATCGTCGGCATCGGACGCAGTGTGTGCGGCTATGTAAAAGAATTACTGTTTGATGTCCTTTCGTCAAAGATCGGTTCACAGCTGCGCATCGATCTGTTCGGGCATATCCAGACGCTGTCCGCTCGTTATTTTGACCAGGCGAATACGGGCGAACTAATGGCGCGGGTGAAGGATGACGTAGACAAGATCTGGAACGCGCTTGGTTTTGTGGGCATGCTGACGATCGAAGTCGTGATCCACGTGTCGCTTGTTTTATACTGTATGTTTATGCTGAACTGGCAGCTGGCGCTGATCCCGCTGGCGGCAATGGCGGCATGCGGGATCACCGCGGTTATCATGGAGCACAGGCTCAACCAGGTATACGAAGAGATCAGTGAAGAAAACGCCGCGCTGACTACCGTCGCAGAGGAAAATCTGGCAGGCGTGCGTACGGTTAAGGCATTTGCGCGGGAAAAACACGAGATTGAAAAGTTCCTGTCCCATAACGAACGGTACTACGCGCTGAACATGACGCAGGCTGATATTATGGTGCGCTTTTATCCATACTTTCAGCTGATTGGCAAAGCGCTGCCGCTTTTTATGGCAGTGCTTGGCGGCAGTCTGGTAATCAGCGGGCGTATGACGCTGGGCGCGCTCGTAGCGTTTATTGAATACAGCCGCAACTGCACCTGGCCAATGGAAATGATGGGATGGCTGGCAAACGATCTGTCCGCGGCCATTGCCTCTTACAAAAAACTGAACCAGATCTTTCAGGAACAGCCGGAGATTACCGACAGCAACACGGCGCGTCTGCTGGAACAGATTCAGGGAGCAGTGGCGTTTGACCACGTTTCCTTCGGGCTGGATGGAAAACAGATTTTAACAGATATTGATTTTCATATACCAGCAGGCGGAACGCTCGGCATTATGGGAGCGACCGGGTCTGGAAAATCGTCTTTGATTTTACTGCTGCAGCGGTTTTACGACGCGGATCAGGGAACCGTACGGCTGGATGGCGAAGATGTACGCACGCTGTCACTGCAGCAGCTGCGCGGCAGTATCAACGTCGTGCTGCAGGATGTATTTTTGTTTTCAGATACCATTGAGGAAAATATCAAGATGGGCAAACGCAGGCAGCTGGCAATGAAGGATGTCCGTAAAGCGGCGCAGGACGCGCAGGCCAGCGGATTTATCGAACGCATGGACGAGCAGTACCAGACGGTCATCGGCGAACGCGGCGTCGGATTATCCGGCGGGCAGAAACAGCGTATCAGCATCGCCAGAGCGCTGTCCAAGAAAAGTCCGGTACTTGTTATGGATGATTCCACCTCCGCATTAGATATGGAAACTGAAAACGAAATCCAAAAAATGCTGCACGCATTGACCCATACGACCAAAATCATTATCGCGCACCGCATTTCCGCAGTCTGTCACGCAGATGAAATACTGTATCTGGAAAACGGATGCATCGCGGAGCGGGGGACGCATCAGGAATTAATGGAACAAAAGGGCCTTTATTATCACACCTTTTTGGCACAGTATGGAACGGTTCCTGAATCATCCATGGAAAGGAGTATCTAATGGCAGTAAATTCTTATCGTGATGACGAACAGATGGACCATACCAGCCGAAAGAAAATTATGCGCCGTCTGCTTGGCTATCTGCTCGGGTATAAAAAAGAAGTTTGCAGCGTAATGATTTTTATGGCGGGAGCCATTGGGATTTCTCTGCTGAATCCGCTGCTGATCGAACGGGCGTTAGACCACTATATCGCCAGGAAAGATTTTGACGGCCTTGTCCGGCTGGGAATTTTCGCGCTGGCGCTGAATGTAGTTTTTATGTTGCTTGTAAAACTGCGCATGTACTTAATGTCTGTAGTTTCCAATAAAATTCTGCTGCAGATCCGCCAGGACCTGTACGAACATATCCAGACACTGTCATTTTCTTTTTTTGACAGCCGTCCGACCGGAAAGATTCTGGCACGGATTATCGGAGATGTGAATGCGTTAAAAGATGTATTTGTAAATTCCGTTACGACGTTAATTCCGGAGTTCATTACAGTTGCAGGCGTCGTTGTTATTATGGTGGTCAAGGACTGGCGGCTGGCAGCGGCGGCGCTTAGTACCATTCCGATTATGGCAACCGGTGTATGGCTGGTGCAGAAAGCTTCCCATAAGCGCTGGCAGGTCTTTCGCAAAAAAGCTTCCAATCTGAACGCGTATGTCCATGAGGATATCGCGGGTATGCGGGTAGTACAGAGCTTCCGCGCGCAGGAAGAAACAGCGGAAATTTTTAAACATTTAACAACAGAGCATCGGGATTCGTTTCAGGACGCATGCAGATACGCGGATCTGTTCGGCCCGGTAGTGGATTTGTGCTGGGGAATCGGCGCTATGATGCTGTATCTGACCGGAATCCGTATCCTTGGGATCGGATCGGTATCGGTCGGGATGCTCGTCGCATTTGGCAGTTATATTAATATGTTTTGGAATCCCATTTTAAATCTGAGCAATTTTTATAACAACCTGATCACAAACCTGACAGCAGCCGAACGGATTTTTGACATTCTGGACACACAGCCGGATATTACCGACCAGGAATCTGCCCGGGAACTGCCTCCGGTCAAAGGGCTTGTAGAGTTTTCCCATGTCAGCTTTACTTATGACAAAGGGACTCCTGCAGAGACAAAGGTATTATCCGACGTCAGCTTCCAGGTGCAGCCTGGCGAGACGATCGCGCTGGTAGGGCCGACCGGGGCTGGCAAGACCACGATTGTAAACCTGATCAGCCGATTTTATGATATTGAAGAAGGCGTAATCTCTGTAGACGGATACGACCTGACCAAAGTATCAATGGAAAGCTTCCGCAGGCAGATGGGTATTATGACGCAGGATCATTTTATTTTTCACGGAACCATACGGGACAATATTTTATACGGCAGACTGGATGCGACGGAAGAAGAGATGATTGCAGCGGCAAAAGCCGTGCATGCGCATGATTTTATTATGCAAATGGAACATGGTTATGATACACAGTTAAAGGAACATGGCGCCGGATTATCCATCGGGCAGCGGCAGCTGATCGCGTTTGCAAGAACAATGGTTTCCATGCCGAAGATTCTGATTTTAGATGAAGCGACGTCCAGTATTGATACGCATACGGAACTGCTGGTGCAGGAAGGGATTGAGGCGCTGCTGGCAGGGAGGACCAGTTTTGTCATTGCACACAGGCTGTCTACGATTCAGAATGCAGACCGGATCTTCGTGATTGACCAGGGCGGTATTTTAGAGCAGGGAAGCCCGCAGGAACTCATGGAAAAGAAAGGCGCATATTACAAACTGTATATGGCGCAGTTTGATCTGGGCATGACCGGGCAGCCATAACCGCATGCCCGGGCTGTCCGGCGGCTTTACGGGCGGCGGAGGAACGAAAGGACTTGCGGCGTCTGCCCGGTCCTCTGCCGCGCATATATTTTGTTCATACAAATGCCGGAATCTTCGCCGTCGTTCCCCGCACGACCAGCTCATGCGGCAGCAGCAGCTCCTTTTCCACCGGATCACCATGCAGCATTTTAAAAACCGCTTCCCCGCCTGCGCGTCCCATCTCAATCGGAAACTGGCGCACGGTCGTAATGCCCTTATACACATACCTTGCGATTGGAATATCATCAAATCCAACCACCGAAATATCCTCCGGCACCCGCAGCCCCAGATCCTCCAGCGCGCGGATCGAACCGATCGCCATAATATCGCTGGCGCAAAATATCGCCGTAATCTCCGGATGCGTTTCCAGCAATTTTTTCGTCTGCGCAAACGCCGTATCCTCCACAAAATCCCCATAGCGCATATAATCCAGATTCAGCGGTATCTTTGCATGCAAAAGCGCCGCTACATATCCGCTGTAACGTTCGCCGGATACTTCGGCGATCTTTTGTCCATTGATCATACCGATCTTGGTATGTCCCAGCCCAATCAGATATTCCACTGCTTTGCGGGCAGCCAGCACATTATCGGTCGTTACATTGCACTTATTTTTCCCGGCTGCCTTAATATCAATCAGCGCGCATGGGATCTCGCTGTACATCACTTCTTTGTAATAGGGATCGCCTGTGCGCAGACCCGTTACGACGACGCCGCTTAGATTCTTTTTTTTGCACAGCTGCGGAAAACTCAGCTTTTCCTGCTTGACCGCATCCGTCACCAGCAGCATAAATTCACAGCTGTTCGTGCTGCACTGCTGGTACAGTCCGTTAATCAGTCCGTACACAAATCCATTTTCATCCCGGGACTTAAGTTCTGATGTCAGCAGGGCAATGGTAGGCTCCGCTTTTCCGCCCATCGACCGAGCGTTGGCATCCGGCGCATAGTCCAGCTTTTCAACCGCTTCCAGAATTTTTTGTTTTGTTTTCTCACTCACATCGGAATAACCGTTCAGTGCGCGCGATACGGTCGTGATGGATACTCCTACTTCTTTTGCCACGTCCCTGATGCTTACTTTCCCTGTATTTGCTTTCCTCATGTTTTTTCTCCATGCAGTTTAATACTGTGATCTGCAGGGTCTTCCTGCCGGACCTACATGAAAAAAGGAGGGCCCGCAGGTCCTCCCTCAGTCCCAGTCCTTACGAATCGCTGAAACCTGATCACTGGTTTTATTCTACTACACAAAAGACAGACTGTCAACAGCTTATCAAATCAATCCCAGCAGCGAAGGAACTCCCAGCGACAGCGCCGGAATATAAGTCACTGCCAGCAGCAGCACAAACAGCACCGCAAAATAAGGAAGCATCATCTTCGTCACATCTTCAATCCGCAGCTTGCTGATCCCGCATCCGACGAACAGCACCGAGCCGACCGGAGGCGTGATATTCCCCAGACACATATTAAAAATCAGCATAACGCCGAACTGAATATCCGTCATGCCAAGGCTCTGTGCGATCGGCAGAAAGATCGGCGTAAAGATCAGAATCGCCGGAGTAATATCCATAAACATTCCGACAACCATCAAAATCACATTCATCAGTAAAAAGATCACAATTTTATTCGTCGATACAGCCATAATCCCGGAGCTGATCGCCGCCGGAATGCCGGAATATGCCATTACAAAAGACATCGCGGAAGAAGCGGAGATCAAAAACAGGATAATGCCGCTTGTACACGCGCTGCTGACCAGTATTTTCATAAAAGACTTCATGGTCAGGCTCTTGTAGCAGATGGAAAGGATCAGGCAGTAAAGTACGCAGATGCCCGCGCCTTCTGTCGCCGTAAAAATCCCGCCTACAATTCCGCCGATCACAATAATGATCAGCAGCAGGCTTGGGATCGCCTGTAACGTTACTTTTAACGCTTCGGACGCTCCAGGAAATCCGCTGGTCGGATATTTATGTTTTTTTGCGTAGATAAAGGCAACGGCCATCGAGCCTGCGCCCATCAGGATACCAGGCACATATCCGGCCATAAACAGCGTAGAAATAGATACCCCGCCCGCAACGGTCGAATATACGATAAACGCGCTGGTCGGCGGAATCAAAAGCCCGGTCGGCGCAGAGGCGATATTTACCGCTGTAGCAAATGCAGGATCATAGCCTTCGTCCTTTTGAATCGGGTAAATACAGCCGCCCATTGCGGACGCGGCAGCAACCGAAGAGCCTGACAGCGCGCCGAAAAGCATGTTGCCTACAACATTGGCCTGCGCCAGAGAACCAGGAATCCAGCCTACGAACAGCTTGGCAAAGTTCACCAGCCGCCTGGCAATACCGCCGTTGTTCATAATATTCCCGGCAAGGATAAATAACGGGATCGCCAGCAATGAAAAGCTTTCCACGCCGCTGTTCATTTTCTGCATCGTAATAAATGTGATCTGATCCCAGGACAGTGTAGACAGTCCTGTTACAATCGAGGAAATAACAATGCTTACGGATATCGGGCAGCCTAAAAACAGCAGCAGAGCGAATACCGCAAACAGGATAACGGTTGTTGTGCCAATACTCATCAGTCTTTTCCTCCTTCTATCGTAATTCCGGTTACATCTTCATAAATATTAATAATCTGTGCCATAATAATAAACAGGCCGGATACAGGCGCCATACCGTAGACCAGGCTGCGCGGGATGCCAAGCAGCGCAGAATAAACCTGTCTGGCGCTCATCGCCAATTTAAAACCACCGACCGTAATGACCAGAATCGCAAATACAAGGATCAGGACGTCTAACACGATCATCAGAATTCTGCGTTTTTCCGGTTTTAAATTATCCCTGAACAATACCAGACACATATGTTCCCGCGTCAGAAACGCGTAAGCTGCGCCGATAAATCCGGTCCAGATCAGGAAATAACGCACCAGTTCTTCGGTAAACGCAGCCGGACTGTCTAAGACATAGCGGGTAAATACCTGATACAGCACGAGCAGGGTCATCACCGACAGCAATACGGTCGCAATGCCTGCCAGGAGCTTTGTCATAACGGTTTTTATGACAGTAAACAGTTCTTTCATAAGAAAACTCCTCCTTATTCTACAGAATTGATCGTATCCAGAAGTGACTGCACGCCCGGATACTCGCTGCAGTAATCCGCAATCATGCCGCTTGTCGCTGTACGGAACGCTTCTTTGTCTACATCATCCACAAATTCCACCTGCATCTGTTCTTTTGCTTCAACGATGGCCTCGTCAATCGCCGCGTCCCAGGCAATCTTGTGGCTTTCGGTGGACGCGCGCGCCGCGTCTAAAATAATCTGCTGATCCTGCGGACTGAGCGTTTCCCATACTTTGGCGCTCATCACCATAACGTCCGGGATCATGGCATGCTGGTCTGTAGAAAAGACTTTGCACACTTCCCCGTGCTTTCCGGTGGTCAAAGCTGTTTCATTGTTTTCCGTGCCGTCGATAATACCGGTCTGCAGAGAAGTATATACGTCGCCATAAGACATCGCGACCGGAATCCCGCCAAGGGCATCAAGCATATCTGTCTGGGACTTCATATCCTGTACACGGATTTTCAGACCCTTAAGATCTTCCGGTTTACGCACGGCTTTGTTTTTCGTATAAAAAGAACGCGCGCCGGAAGTATAATAGGTCAGCGTTACAAAGCCGTTATCCGCCGATGATAAAAAGAAATCATGCATTTCATCCGAATCCATAACATGATAAAAATCTTCAGTATCATCAAAAATATATGGCAGGCCGAAAGTATGATAAGCTTCGTTATAAGTGGCAAGCCCCGGAGCGGATACTTTTGTCATAGCAATCACGCCAGCCATCAGCTGTTCCATATTTTCATTCTCAGAACCCAGCTGGCCGTTCGGGAAGATCTTAACCTGGACTCTTCCGTCTGTCTGCGCTTCCACCTGCTCAGCGAATTCCATCATCGCGATATGTACCGTGTGCGACTCGCTCAGTCCGTGGGCAAGCGTCAGGACCACAGGGTTGTCTGCAGTCGCGGTCGCGCTGCCTGACGCTCCGTTCTGCCCGCATCCGGACAGGCACAGAACTCCCAGCGCCAAGGCTGTCAATATTCCTGCAAATTTTTTCATAGTGGCAGCTCTCCTTTCTGTTTCGCTGCAGCCGGATACGCGCCAGATCCTGGATCGGCTGCAGCCTGTTATCATGCGGCAATGGCAGTAACCAAAACCGCAAGCGTCTATGACATCCCAATATTACATCCCAATCAGATCAAACTGTTCAAAGGAAACGACCGTCCGATAATCTTTCTTCGGATTCCGATATTTAATCTGCACGGATTTCAGCCGCTGGCTGTAGTACCAGCCGCTTTGCGCTTCTTCAAATTTACGGCGGTGCAGGAAATGTTCCAGTTTTGCCCCGTCTACGGTTACCCAGTAAGGCGCTTTTTCCCTGTGGATCATATCGATCTCTATCGTTTCCACCGCAGTCTCATAATGGCCTTCCTGTTTAAAGTCCAGACAGGTACGTTCTCCAACCGTCATTGTAACCGCAGTCTTTAAATAAATGCCGTTTTCATAATCCATGGACACACCGTCGTCTTCATACATCGTAAACTGTCCGTCTTGATCAGCGGCACATAAGAGCCGGATGCCAGCTGCCTGCTGCGTCATCAGATTATCCAGCGGATGAGACGCCATCGGAATGACCGCGCCGCTTTTCACAAAGAGCGGGATACTGCTTAACGTAACCGGAATCTCGATCGTCTGTCCGCCTGCATATGGCTCTCTTGTATAAAAATCATAAAACGCAGCGCCCTGCGGCAGATATACCGAACGCGTGCAGGCGCCTTGTTCTACGACATTAGCAACGAGCAGAGAATCGCCAAACATAAAGTCAACTCCCTGCGCATAACATGCCGGATCGTTCTGGAATGCGCTGCACATCGGCTCCATAATCGGCAGCCCCGTCTCATGCGCGCGCGCAGTCAGCGCATACAGATACGGAGACAATTCATAACGGAAGGAAATAGCCTTTCTTATCTCCTCCTTTAAGTCACTGTACATCCAAGGCTCCGTTACCGTGTTGTCCGTATTCGTCGAATGGATCGAGAAACGCGGCTGGAAAATCCCGTTCTGAATCCAGCGTAAAAACAGCTCCCCTTCCGGCGCCGGGCCGAAAAAGCCTCCGATATCACAGCCCTGGTTCGCCACGCCGGACAGCCCCATGCCAAGAATCGTCGCAATATTATATTTCAGCGCTTCCCAGCACGTCAGATTGTCCCCGGCCCACGTCTGCGCATAACGCTGGATGCCGCAGTGACCCGAACGGCATACAATATACGGGCGGGTATTGTCAAATGTCTCATGAATCGCATCATCCGTAATATGGCACATAATATTGGACATCACAGATTTTAGCTGTCCGATCGTGCCGCCCTTACCCTCAAAGCTGCAGCGGCAGTCTTTATCCACCATACTGTCATATTCGCAATTGTCGTTCCAGATAGAGCAGGTACCATACTCCAGTACATGTTCCTTTAATAAGGCTTTCCAGTTTCCCCGCGTAGTTTCATCCGTGAAGTCCACAAAAACGCCTTTGCCGCCCCACCAGGTTCCAACGCCCGGTTCCTCGCTGTCGCTGGCTTTGACAAACATCCCTTTTTCCTTCATCTGGTCCAGCATCGGATGCAGCAGCAGGATCCCCGGCTTAACGTTCGGCGTTACCGTAATGCCGCGTTCTTTCATCTGCCGGAAAAACTTCTTTGGCTCTTTGAACCGTTTGTGATTCCATGTAAATACGCAGCGCTTAATCCCCTCTTCGGTCTCAATCGCACAATAACCCGAAGACAGCTGGAAACCGTCCACCGGAATGCCTTCTTCCTTCGTCGTATCGATAAATTCCAGAATCGCGTCGTCACAGTCCGCTTCCAGTTCCGGATAATACATCGAGGAACCCAGATAACCAAGCGCGTACCGCGGCAGCAGCGCAGATTTACCCGTCAGATCCGTATAACGCTCCACAACCTGGCGAATCGCAGGCCCGCTAATCAAAAACAGGTCAATATCCCCGCCGTCCGCCCGGTAACGGCTGTGCATCTTCCAATAATTGCTCTTCTCCCGTCCCATATCAAAATCACATTCATATGTATTATGGTAAAAATAGCCTACCGCTTTTTTTGACCGCTCATTCAGCTTGATATAAAACGGAATATGCTTATACAAGGAATCCGTTTCTTTCGGATTATATCCCATCGCATCCTTCGGACTCATATTCATAAACTTCTGCGCCTTGTTAAATTCACCGCTCTTTTCGCCAAATCCATAAAAATAGTCATCCGCGGAAATTTCACTCGTATGGATGCGTCTGTGATTGCTGTCTTCCTGATAAGCCAGATCCACAATATCCGCATGCAGCAGCGTATTCTCACGGTCATACACCAAAATACGGAACGGCTCCTTTTCCACTACCACTTTCAGCTGCCTGCCCTGGATCACCGCCTGATCCTCTCCGTCCGTCAGGACAGCATCCGCCGCAGCGACCCGTTTCCGGTATTTTTTCATAAAATCATCCATCCGGTCTTCCCAGGCTGTCATAACCAGGCTATAAGATTCTTCCGCAAAATCCCCGTCAAAGCCCGCACGAATGCGCACAATAAAATCCGTCAGAAACAACACCCGGATCTCTACGCAGTTTGTCGTAATAGAAAAATAGTTGTCCCGCTGCTGGATATGAGCGGCTGTCGTACATATTTTCATGCTCGTTCCCCCTCTGGAATATTTGATAGTTACCATCTTACTAAAGCAGAACGGGAAAATACAGACAAAAATTGCCTGAAATTATGCTATTTTTTACATATCTTGCGGTCTTAAACACAGCAAATACCATAATATTTAACAGGAAACAGCGTGTGGAAAACAGGTTTTTGGGATGATATGCATAAAAACGACCATAAATATCTGAAAAATGTGCAAAATCAGAAATGGACAAGTAAACAGACACAGGCTAAAATAGAAAAAATGTTATCTCAGACTAATCAGACCAAAGACGGCAGGAAACCGCATAAGGAGGAATGAACGTGCTGGATCAGGCAGGCATCATGATGGCGCAGGGAAATACCATCGCGTGTGAACGCGTCTGCGGCGTCAACGACAATATGGAAAAAAACCATTATCATGATTATTACGAAATCTATTTTCTGGAATCCGGCGAACGCTGCCAGATTATGCAGAACAATCTCTACACGATGCAGCCGGGAGAACTGATCCTGTTTTCCCCTTATGTCATGCACCGGTCATACGGCGACCAGAATGTCCCGTTCCAGCGTCTGGTCTTATATTTCCAGGGCCATGAGATCGATTCGCCCGAACTCAGACAAGCACTGGACGCTGGCAACGGCATGTACCACCCAAATCCGCAAGACCGTCAGAACGTACATCGTCTGATCAAAACCCTGCTGGAAGAACAAGACGATTCTTCACAGCTGCGCCAGGGCTATCTGCATACCCTGTTAAACATGCTGCTGTATTGCATTATCCGCCAGGTGCAGAAAGAAGAACCGGCCAGAAAAGAACAGTTCGACCGGATGCGCCAGATCATCAGCTATATGCATACCCACTATCAGGAAGACATCAGCTTAGAACAGCTGGCGAAAGTCTTTTATATCAGCCCGTATTATTTGTGCAGGGAATTTAAACGGCATATGGACTGTACGATGGTGCAGTATTTAAATGTCACACGGATTATGAACGCACAGCGCAAGCTGATGGAAACGGACTTAAATATCACACAGGTCAGCAGGGAGACTGGCTTTTCCAATCTGACCCATTTTAACAGAGTGTTTAAATCCATTACCGGAATGACGCCGTCAGAATATCAGAAGAAACATAAAAGTATGGTGCAAGTGTGATGATTATACCGGATGCTGCATTTTCTCCGTAACATGCTGTTTCTTTTGCAGAAGTGTTATGTTAAAATAAGAAAAAACAACATCCGCCAGCCGGCTTTCCGAAATGGACAGGCTGGCTTTCAACAGACGCGGGAGCGCAGGGAGGAGTCAGATCAAATGAGTCAAAAATACCATGAGATCCATCAGTTAACAGATAATCCGTTTTTGAATCTATACCAGATGGACGCCATTGATACAAAAGGGAAAGATTTTCATTATTATTTTGCATCCAGAAACGATGCACAGCACATCAAAATTCGCACCAAATCCATGAAAGCAGAAGGAATCGTGATCTATGCCGTAACCAACGAACCAAAGCCCCGGCTGGCGCTGATTCGGCAGTATCGTTATCCGGTAGACGCTTTTTTATACGAGCTTCCGGCCGGGCTGGTCGACGGGGATGAGACGCCAGGGATGGCGGCTGCCAGGGAGATGAAGGAAGAAACAGGACTGGAATTTACGGAATATACTGGAGGAAAAGCCTGCTACCGCAGGCCGTTCTATATGGGACCCGGATTTACGGATGAAACGAGCGTCGCTGTATATGGGACTGTCAGCGGAGAGATTACGAATGCGTTTGCAGAAGATACCGAAGAAATCCAGGTCTTTCTTGCAGACAAGCAGAAGGTAAGGCAAATCCTGGAACAAGAACGCGTATCTATGCGCGGCGCGTATCTGATGATGCATTTTCTGCATGCAGACGGGCCGTTTTCATTTTTGGATGTGTAACACGCTCGCGCCGTTTATAACGCACAGCGAAGAAAGGAGTATAAAATGAATAGAACAATGAATAGAAGTAAAAGTAGAGGTAATAGATATAAGGACCTATGGTACCGTAAAATGCATGCATCCATTTTAACAGGCGCATTCTGTCTTGCAGCACTCACCGGATGTGGAGCATCCAATCAGGAATCGACAGGAAATCCATCCAAAACAGAAGCGCAGACAGAAACCGACGACGTTTCATCGTCTGTAACAGATACAGACAACCTTTCGGATTTACCAGAAGATGCAGACGATGAAACTATAAAAAGCGGAAGCCTCGGAGAATTTTCCATGCAGGACATTACAGGCAAGACCTATACCAATGAAATATTCCAAGATTATGAGCTGACAATGGTCAATGTCTTTACTACCTGGTGTACGCCATGTATCAATGAGATTCCGGATCTGGAAAAGCTGCATCAGGAAGTGGCCGGCCAGGGCGTGCAGGTCATAGGTATTGTACTGGATACCGTAACGGACGCAAACGGCACGATAGACGAGGAAGCAGTTGAGAAAGCAAAGGTATTAGCAGAGCGGACAGGGGCTTCCTATCCATTTTTAATTCCGGACGCAGACGGCTTGCAGGGAAGACTGCACAGCATCCAAGCATTCCCGACAACCTTTTTCGTAGATAAAAACGGATCGGTGATCGGAAAGACCTATACCGGCAGCAACAGCCTGGATGGCTGGAAACAAGTAGTAGAAGCAGAACTTGCTAACCTGAAAGGAGCGCAGCCATGAGACGCCCGGGACGCTTGGACTGGCGGGGAATCTGCGCGGCTGCCGCAGGCCTTGTCCTGATGGCGTACGGAATCTCCCGCGGAGAAATGAAAGTCGTAATGGAAAAGGCTGTCAGCATTTGTTTGGAGTGTATTGGAATTGGATAAAGATAAGGATAATAACAAGAAGAAGAAAAAAACAACAGAATGGCACCGGCACCGGATGCAGGCGCTATGGGCGCTATTGTCAAATAGTTATCTGGCAGGTTTTGCCAGAGGGAAGATTTATCAAGGGCCGCTGAAAAAACTATGCGTACCAGGACTAAACTGCTATTCCTGCCCCGGCGCGCTCGGTTCCTGCCCCATCGGCGCAATGCAGGCGGTAATTGGAAGCTGGAACTTCAAATTTGCGTGTTATGTAGCCGGGTTATTGATTTTTATCGGCGCATTGGCCGGAAGATTTGCCTGCGGATGGCTATGCCCGTTCGGACTGATCCAGGATCTGCTGCATAAAATCCCTTTTCCCAAAAAAATCAAGGTATGGAAAGGTGACAGACTGCTGCGCAAGCTAAAATATGTAATACTGCTGCTGTTTGTGATTTTGCTGCCTTTATGCGTAACCGACGTACTCGGACAGGGCGCGCCATATTTCTGCAAACTGATCTGCCCGGCCGGGACACTGGAAGGCGGTATTCCGCTTGTGCTGCTGAATCACTCAATGCGCAGTGCGCTTGGATGGCTGTATCTATGGAAAAATGTACTATTGTTACTTACGATACTGCTTGCAATCATCATTTACCGTCCATTTTGCAAATATATCTGTCCTCTGGGGGCTGTTTATTCGCTGTTCAATCCGATTTCTGTGTTCCGCTACCAGGTTGACAAAGAAAAATGCACTGGATGCGGCGCCTGTAAAAAGGCATGCGGCATGCAGGTTGATCCGGTGGAGGAAGTAAATCATCCGGAATGTATTCACTGCGGACAGTGTAAAAATGTCTGCCGTACACATGCGATATATCAAACTTGTATGGCGGACAAAACGGAAATATCTGCGGAACGATTGTGAATCACCGGAAGGCTCACACAGGCAACAGAATTGACATTGTGTTGCATTTTGGGAGTTTCCCGGACGACTCTGCGGGCGTAGGGCTGGGAGATACACCCTGGGCGGACTGGGGCAACGCTGCGGTGAACTAATCGCTAACTGCGACTAAGACAGTCGGCGTGCGGGCCTCCTGTCTAAGTCTCCGTAAGCGCTGGATTTCACCTCCGCTAAAAACGCCCCTCCAACGTCCTTCCAGGGTGTATCTCCCAGCCCAGTCCCAGCCCTACGCCCGTAGAGTCTGATTATGGCAGGCTTTACAATATCAGCCGTTTATTTCAAGATCTGGCTTTCGGCCGTATAAAATTAGACGATACCTAAATTTTGGGGGGCATGTTACGGCAGCCAGAAAACAGTGACCGGGTCGGCGGAACGGGAGGGCAGTCCGGCGGCATAGGATTGAAAGGACATCCAAGGGGCGCTTTTAGCGGAGGTGAAATCCAGCGCTTACGGAGACTTAGACAGGAGGCCCGCACGCCGACTGTCTTAGTCGCAGTTAGCGATTAGTTCACCGCAGCGTTGCCCCAGTCCGCTCAATCCTATGCCGCCGGACTGCCCTCCCGTTCCGCCGACCCGGTCGCGTCCGGGAAACCAAGTCAAGCCAAGCAACGCTATGTCAAAAGTGTTTCTTCTGGTTCATTCATGTAAGGAGGAAAAATGGCAAAAAATAAATTTTATGCAGTCCGTGCAGGAAGAAAAACAGGGCTGTTTTACAGCTGGGAAGAATGTGAAAATCAGGTAAGCGGATATCCAGGCTGTGAATTTAAAGGATTTGCAACAGAGGATGAGGCAAAAACCTGGCTGGGGAATAGCGAAATAACAAAAAATAAAAAACAGCATACACCTAACAACGCCGCAAACGTCCAAAGCGATTCCGTTTGCAGCAGGAAATCAGGGCCGCGCAGACACAAGCAAAAGCATAATGATCCCTATAAACAGCTAAACGAAGAGCAAAAGCGCGCTTTTCAAATGCTGCAGGAAGGCGGAAATATCTTTCTGACAGGAGAAGCAGGCACCGGGAAATCTTTTTTGCTAAATGCGTTTTTGAACCGGATACAGGGAAAAAATGTCCTCGTATGCGCGCCAACCGGAATTGCGGCGCTGCAAATTGGCGGAGCTACCATTCACAGCGTATTTAAAATCAAGCCCCAGCCGTTCCTGCCCGGCCAGCCGCTGAGGGGAATTAAAAATACCGTAAAGGCCGCAGATGTAATTGTGATTGATGAAGTCAGTATGTGCAGATTTGATCTGTTTGATTATTTGTGCCGCTACATACAAAAAGCAGAGCAGATGTCCAAAAAACACAAACAAGTCATTGTAGTCGGTGATTTCAGCCAGCTGCCGCCAGTGGTTGCCAAAGACCGTGACGTGCTGGAAGAAGGCTGGAAAGATCACATCAGCAATATTTCCTCCGGGTTTGCGTTTCTGGCTCCCGGATGGGCGGATATGAATTTTACGACAGTGGTCTTAAGACAGGTGATGCGGCAAAAAGAAGACGCGCAGTTTCTTCACAATCTGAATAAAATCCGCATCGGCGACGAAAGCGCGATCAGCTGGTTTAACCAGTATACCGCGAAAAAAGAACAGCCGGGCATTTATATGTCCGCACTGAACAGACATGTCGATCAGAAAAATGAACAGCAGATGGCCGGGCTGCATACAGAGAAAAAGTCCTATGAAGGAATCAACGAGAATTTTCAAGATACGCTTCCGACCAAACAGTCGCTTGTGTTATGTGAAGGCGCAAGGGTTATGAGCCTGTTAAACGATCCAGGCGGGGATTATCAGAATGGATCGCTGGGAACAGTAGAAAAGCTGAAAAACCACTCGGTAATTGTAAAATTTGACCATGGCGGCACTGTGGAAGTCGCGCCATATACGTGGGAAGATATCGAGTATCAGGTAGTTATAGATGAAAAAACAGGCGTTCCTTCTTTAACGCAGGTTGTGACAGGCAAATTTACACAGCTGCCGCTGCGGGTAGCGTTTGCCGTTACGATCCATAAGTCCCAGGGACAGACGTATGACAGCGTCAACCTGGACCCCTATTGTTTTGATGTAGGCCAGCTGTATGTCGCGCTGTCCCGGGTGCCGGGCGCGGACCGCCTGCATTTGGAGAAAAGTATTAAAAAACAGGATCTTCGGGTATCGCAGGAGGTGCAGCATTTTTACCAGAATCTGGAAACTAGTGCAAATCCTGCATGGACCGATGGAACATACACAAAAGACGAAGAAAGGGAACACGGCTTATGAACCTTCCAAAGTTTTTAAAAGAAACAGACCAGGCGGCGGACAGACAAACCAAAGAACAGCTGGCACAATTTATCCATTCTTTGGCAAGGAAACTTCCAGCAGAAAAACGAAACCAGTTTTTAGCCGAGTTAAAGAATCCGGAAAAAGACAAGACCCATTATGCGGAAGAAAAAGCAGAATGGTCCGACGCGTATGATGACTATAAAGAAAAAATCATAAATATTGAAGACGGGGAATGGGAGCTGGACAGTTCCATACAGGAATGTTACGATAGCGGATCTTATAACGACTGGTATGACAAGGATGAGACGGAATATACATTTCAGGATCCAAATGGAATCGTACGAATCCTTACAGACGCCTGCCAGTTTATCCACCATTGTGTAGACAGCGAACATTACCAGGCTGCATATGAACTGGCAATGATGCTGATTACTTTAGAAGTTGCCGTTACAGGCGAATACTCCGACTATGTCAGCGATACGATCTCGCTCGAAGAACTTGAGGAGCAAGGACTGTGTACACTAAATCTTGACCGTTTGATCATAGACGCCGCCTATGCGGCCTACTCCATCCATACGCCGTCCGAAAGACCAAAAGCGATGTATGATCTGCTTGGATCTTACTGCGGAAGGCACGTAACATTAGAAATGGTGCTGCAAAGCGGCGAAGAACTGCCGGATACAGACGCGTTTTTTCGTCAATGGGTGATGTATCTGGGAGAAGAAGGTTCTGACCGGGCAGCGGCGCTGTTAAAAGAAGCGCTGGAACTGTCCAACGATCCGCAGCTGGAATTGGAAGCTGCACGCAAATACCATCCGCAGCATCCGCGTCTGTACATGCAGTATATCGAAAACAATACTGGTACCACGCCAGATGAAAACCTGCTGGAAGCCGCAAAAGAAGCACTGGACGCAATTGGCGTCCAATATATTGCCCGCAGTGAAACCGCATTATGCCTCAGCCGGATTGCCCTTCGCCTCGGCAGACAGCGGGAAGCAGAATTGGGCTGGCTGGAAGCCTTCCGCTCAGACTCCGGTATTGTAAATTACCTGCGCCTGCGCGTCGAATGCGAGGACTATTCCAAAGTCCACACAGAAGTAACAAACATCTGTAACAGTCTGGAAACCAGAAAAACAGACGGCTTGTTTCCTTCCGGCACAAATTTGGAACTGCGCGAAAATCTGGCCGCAAATGCAACTGTGCATTACCTGTCATTTTTGCAGGAAAGATTTACCTATGTGATGGAACATGTAATGAATGTGAAAGAAGCATTAGGCTGGAGTTATACGTTTATGAAAAAAGGACTTGCCTTATATTTGCTGCTGTTGTATAAGAGCGCAAATCTGAACGGAAAAGGATGCCTAAGAATGTGTAAAATAGCTGCAGAAGCCGCAAACTTTAAAACAGCCGATTATGAAAAGGGACTGCTGAAAAAAACAGAGCAAAGCGATGAAGCACTGTTCTGGCAATGCTTCTGCAGCTGGAAGAAGACGGTTTCCCTGACCGATGAAGACTGGCACAAATATCTGCACTGGGTGGAACAGCTGGTGGAAAAACGGGTAAGCGGCATTATGGAGGCCAATCGCCGTAATTATTATGAAGAGTGCGCGGCGTTTGTTGCAGCGCTTGGAGAAGTCAGGGAGTCCATCGGGAATCCGAGTGCGGCGCAGCATGTGATGACGGATTATAAAAAAATGTTTCCGCGGCGTTCTGCTTTTCACCGGGAACTAAGGGCATATGGCATGTACAGATAACTGTCTGCGGGGGTGTGAGTATCAGCCGCAGACATACAGCACCTTTTCAATAACATACTCCTGCTGCTCCCTGCTAAGCCCCGGATAAATAGGCAGGCTGATCATCTCTTCATAAAGTTTCTCCGCCTGCGGGCAGCTCGTGCCGCGATATCCGTGCTTCTGATAATAAGGATGCCGGTATACCGGAATATAATGAACATTTACCCCGATTCCGGCGTCACGCAGACTGCGGAATACTTCTGCACGTCTGCCGTTACGGATCCGGATAACATACAAATGCCAGCCGCTTTGCACTCCTTCCGGGACATATGGGATTCCAATGCACGGATGATCTTGAAACGCTTCCTGGTAACGTCTTGCGATATTGCGCCGCTTTTCCAAAAACAGATCCAGTTTGTCCATCTGGCTGATCCCCAGCGCTGCCTGAATATCCGTCATCCGGTAATTAAACCCAAGCGCGGTCTGTTCATAATACCAGCTTTCTCCGCGGTCTTTACAGCTGCCTCCTGTCTCCTGCATCTGCAGCGGATCTCTGGTAATTCCATGGCTGCGGTATAGGCGCAGCTTTTCGTACAGCCGCGCGTCATTGGTAACAACCATTCCTCCTTCACCCGTAGTAATTGGTTTAACCGGATGAAAGCTGAATGTCGTCATTGCAGAAAACGAACCGATTTTTTTCCCATGCCAGCAGGCGCCAAGGGCATGCGCGCCGTCTTCGATCACGGTCAGATGACAGGCATCCGCGATCCGGCCGATCGCGTCCAGATCGCAGGGCTGCCCGGCAAAATGAACGGGTATCACTGCTTTCGTTCTTGGCGTAATCTTTTTTTCGATTTGATCTGGTGAAAGATTACAGGTATCCGGATCAATATCGGCAAAGACCGGCCTGGCGCCGCAGTAGAGGATACAATTGGCAGAAGCCGCAAAGGTCATCGGAGACGTGATGACTTCGTCGCCTTCCCTGATTCCTGCGGCCAGGCAGGCAGTATGGAGCGCCGCCGTGCCGTTTGCAACTGCAGCGGCATACCCGGCGCCCGTATAAGCGGCTACTTTTTGTTCAAATGTCTCTACAGACGGGCCAGTCGTAAGATAGTCAGACCGCAGTACAGAAATCACTGCCTGAATATCTGCTTCGTCAATTGTCTGATGCCCGTATGGTATATTTTCTTTTTCTAAAAGCATACGCGGTTCCTTTCTGTAGCAATATTGCCGCATCCAAAGTGTGTCTTTCCATTGCTTTTCATAAGATGTGCTTTCCGGTTTGTGGAAATGAAATTTAAAACATACGCTTGCATTCCATCTTGTATATTTCATACGCTTTCTGATATCCGGCTCGCAAAAACGCATTTGCGGAGGCTGTGTTACCTGTCAGTACGTTTGCAGCCAGATATTTCACCTGTGGAAAGTCTTTTTTTATTTGCCCAGGCAGCAGGCACAGCAGTCTTTTTCCATGTCCTGTCCCGCGTTTTTCTGCACAAATACTGTAACTGATTTCCGCAATGTCTCCCGATACCGCAATCCGCGCCTGCCCAACCGGCACTCCATTGTGCATATACAGATACTGTCGGCGGTCCGGATCTGACAGCAGCTTTTGATACCATACTTGATGTTCTTCATAAAGAATTTCTTTGGAAGAAAAAGAATTTCTGCGGACAGCAGGGTCATTCGCCCAGACAAACAGTAAATCCATGTCTTCCCACTGCGCTGTTTTTAAATAATACTCCATGATTACACCCCTTTTACAAACAGCCAGTCATTTCAAACTGTATAGGTGTACCGCGCGGAATGTCCCGCAAAGCTGTCTGTCCCAGCACCTGGGTATAATACTTTGGTGCAAGGCCATATCCCGGCCGGATCACCCGTACATTTTTTTCTGTCAGTTTTTCACCTTTTTTAATCTCTTCCACACTGAAAACAGAGCGGCGCAGCTTGCGGTTTTCAGCTTCCTGCCTGGAAACACCATAACACACCCTGCCAATCGCTTTTTCTGCCTGGCGAATATCTGCTGCCATTGCTGCAAACTCTTTTGGTTCCATAGAAAAAGAAGCATCTGCGCCGCCTGCTTCCCGGCTCAGGCAGAAATGTTTTTCAATCATATTCGCTCCCAAAGCTGTAGCTGTTACTGCCGCTACAGATCCCATAGAATGATCAGAAAGACCGACCGGAAGCTGAAAAACAGCGGCCATATGCTGCATCGTTGTCAGATTCATTTCATCTGTTACAGCCGGGTAGGCACTGGCACAGCGAAGCAATGCAAGCTGCTGGTTGCCCTGCCCTTGTATCGTCTGCACAGCCTCGGCAATTTCGTAAAGGGAGGCCATTCCGGTTGACAGTATGATCGGTTTGCCTTTTGATGCTACATACGCAAGCAGCGGAAGATCCACCAGCTCAAAAGAAGCGATTTTATAAAATTCCACTCCAAGTTCTTCCAGAAAATCAACCGCTGTGCGGTCAAAAGGCGTGGAAAAAAAGTCGATTCCGGCCTTTTCCGCTTCTTCTTTTAACTGCGGATGCCATTCCCATGGCGTATATGCTTTGCCATACAGCTGATACAGGCTCTCTCCGGCCCAGATCCCGCTCTCTATACGAAAGTATGCATTCTGACAGTCGATGGTAATGGTATCCGGCGTATAGGTCTGGATCTTGATACAGTCCGCGCCGGATTCTTTCGCGGCATGAATAATCTCTTTTGCCTGTGCGAGACTTCCTGTATGATTTGCGGACATTTCTGCAATAATATAAACGGGCTGATCTGCACCGATTCTTGTTTTTCCATGAATATGTAATTCCTGCATTGCTGCTGCATCCTTTCTATTTCCTTCCTATAACCTTATATAACTTTTCTATATGCTTTCTATATGCTTTCTATATGCTTTCTATATCTTTTCTATATCCTTGCCATAATCGTATCCATAAGATTTTCAAATCCTTTTAAAATCTTATCTGCATCTCTTCATCCAGGAATACCAAACCCATCTGCATCTTCGCAGCTACAACTATAAAACCGAATGCAGCCGCCCGTATTTGAGTTCTGCAATCTCCCAATCCTGCGGCGTATCAATATCCTGCACTTCCTGTTCCGGCACAATCAGCGCTTTTGCGTATTCTGTAATCAGACGTCTTTTCCGCAGCAAAACATCCGGCTTAAAACAATAAAACTGCCCGCAGTCATGATACATCGTTTCCAGATCTTGTGAACGGCAGTCTGCATATTGCGGGCTGCAATACTGCAGACTGCCTTCGCGGATATACATGCCGCGCAACGGAGGAAAAGAAAACGCCGTCACTGGAACGACCGCTTCGGTATGTTCTTCTTGCAGGAGTTCCATCGCAGCTTTTAATTTTTCAGGCGTCACAAACGGAGCGGTCGGATAAATACAACAGGCTCTTGCAAAAAATTGACCTGTTTTCTGATAAGTTTGAATCACTTCTGTCAATACCTCTGCCGTCGCAGCATAGTCGTCCGCAGCTGCCGCACTTCGCAAAAAAGGGACTGCTGCCCCATATTTTATGGCAATACCTGCAATCTCAGGATCTTCTGTTGATACCATTACTTCATCGAAAATTCCAGAATCAAGCGCTGCAATAATCGGATATGCGATTATCGGCTTTCCGCAAAAATCTTTTATATTTTTCCGTGGAATCCTTTTGCTGCCGCCGCGGGCAGTAATAATTGCGATCGCGTCCCGTTCTGTCTGATTTTTATGCATTTTCTTTTCTGCTTTCCTCCCTGTTTCCGCTCTTTTCCATCAAAAACCAGGTAATATCATCCTGCGGAAAATTCGGATCTTTGTGATACCAGAATCCATAATCCAGCAATTTTACATCCGGGTAACGTTCCAGAAATTCGCCTGCAAAATCCCGTTTAAATAGACGATTGTCATTTCCGTGATATCGTACCATTACGGGTGAAGGATTATAATATTCAGCCATACAAATATACCGTTGCGAAGATTGATACAGCTTGTCATATATATGTTCCAGCTCCTGCGGATGCATATGAATCAGCACCCCTTTGATCAAGACAAAATCGTACCGCTGACCTGGTTCATACTCTGAAATAGAACCCTCAAATACCTCCACGCCTTCTTCAAAAAAGGAATCTTCCCGCAAGATTTCAGCTGCCTGATGATTAATTTCAATCGCGGCACAGGAAAGATCCGGAATAAGTGTTTTCATGGCTTTTAAATTCAACCCGATATTAGAACCAAATTCAATCATATTTTTGATCGGTTCCGTCCGCTTTAATACTGCAGAAAATAACGCAATATTAGAAGCCAGCAGTCTTTGGTTGTTATTACGTCTGATGTAAGTTTCACCGAATGTTCCACTCCAAAATTCTTCCTGCTCTGTATGATAGCCCATTGCAATCTCTCCTTACTGATCTTCTAAAAATGACCTGGATGCCCATGCGCCAGGCGTTGCTTTAGCTGTTCCGTATCCAGCCACTGCGTATTCGTTCCGGAACTATACGCAAATCCATCCGGTACCTTCCTGCCTCCCGGCAGAATCCGTTTACTGTCCCACCAGCTGTAATGCGGATAGACAATAAAATGCTCCTCATATTCATAAGTCATCGCGGCGTCTTCACGGGTTACCATAATTTCATGCAGCTTTTCTCCTTCACGAATGCCTACCTCCGGCATTTCGCAGCCAGGCAGGATCGCCTGCGCCAGATCGGTAATCTTAAAAGACGGAATTTTGGAAATAAACGTCTCCCCGCCGCGGGCTTCCCGTAACGCCTTGATCACCAATTCCACCCCCTGCTCCAGACTGATCCAGAACCGGGTCATGCGGTAATCTGTAATCGGCAGTATCTTTTTTCCGCTGTCCGCAATATTTTGAAAAAACGGAATGACCGAACCGCGGCTGCCTGCCACATTTCCATAACGGACGATCGAAAAACATACGTCTTTTTCTCCCGCATACGCGTTAGCCGCAAGAAATAGTTTATCCGATACCAGCTTTGTCCCTCCGTACAGGTTAATCGGATTCACTGCTTTATCAGTAGACAACGCTACTACCCGCCGAACCCCGCAGTCCAGCGCCGCGTCTACGATATTCATCGCCCCGTTGATATTTGTCTTTACCGCCTCCATTGGGTTGTATTCGCAGGCTGGCACCTGTTTTAAAGCTGCCGCATGCACCACATAATCTACGCCGACAAAGGCCCGGTACAGCCTGTCTCGATCTCGTACATCGCCGATAAAAAACCGCAGCAGGTCTTTCTGTTTACAAAATTTTTCCTTCATTAAAAATTGCTTATATTCATCCCTGGAATAAATAATAATTTTTTTCGGATGATAATGCTCCAGTACATATGACGTAAATGCGTTTCCGAAAGAACCTGTCCCTCCGGTCACCAAAATCGTTTTATTGTTCAGCATCTTTCCCTCCGTATATATCGTCAGCCCGCTCTAACATCTGGCGGGACAATTCCTGCATCAGTTTTGCACATTCTTCCAATACTTCGCTGTATGCGATTCCTTGGGCGGCTGTCTGCAGAATCAGATCGTTTGCTTCCACATCATTCTGATCGTAAAAAAACTCTGTCTGCAAAATATATTCCGCGGTTCCAAGTGTTTCTTCCACCAGCTGATAGCCGGAATACCCATGGCATTGATCTGTAAGTTTCTTGATTTTTTTGATTACCTTTTGATAGCTTTGACTGCATTTGCTTTTGCTTTTTTCTATTTTTTCTACTCTTTGATATTCCTTTTTCAGCTGCTGTGCAATTTTTTCAATTTCTATAAACTGTTTTGGGATTTCTTTCAAACTTTTATATGCTTTTTCTTTCTCTTCTGCCGTAAATGCTGATTCCATTGTTTCAATCCGGGCTGAAAAATCTGTCTCTTCTCCAATATATTCATCAATCGCATCTTTTAAAGTCATCAGCTCTGTGCCTTCTATATAGGCACCTCCCTCTGTAGCATTGATTACTCTGAAATTCCCTCTCTCTTTTGCGCCTTTAATGTAATCAGCAAACCATTCCAGATATATTTTTAAATTTGTTAGTGTGGGAACCGTGTCCTGATAATTTCCTTTTACCCGAATCATAGATTCTGTGTTTTCTTTTGGCATCGTCTCCCGAAACGTCCCGTCTGCATGAGATTTATCATCGGTATAAGCCAGATCCTGTCCTACCAAAATCACTGTCTCAAACCCCATTTTATATAACAGTGAAAATCCGCTGCAGGCTACAGAACCACCGACAGCCACTCCTGGCAGTACTTTTCCATTCTGTACATACAAATCCAAAGGCAACTGATACCCGTCAAAAAAGAAAATTTTTTTCCCTTTTTGCTGATCCAGCAATTCATATCTTGCGACCGGATTGGAAACGACTGGCAACCATTCTGCTCCCTTTAATAATTCCAGCGGTTTTCTTCCATCCAGTGTAATAAATACATCAGGAACAATCCCTTGTTTCAACAGCGGCTTTACTGCCGTATCCACGGCAATCATAAATAAATGGTTCTTCGCACGTTTCAATTGTTCCATATTTTTATTTAGAGAGGGTCCGGCAGATACTAATACAGCTGCGCCTTTATATGGAATTACTTTAGAAAGCTGCATCGTATGATAACCCTGTGCTACATATGGCAGATTGTATAAAACATTCTGGGCCGCATGCCCCTGAAGCAGTCTTCTCGTATTAAAATTTACAAAAAAACGTTCGATATATTTCATAAGCTGCTTCATCCTTTTTTGCAGCTGACCAGAGAATGCCGTTTTATAATTAGGATGTACTTCACAAATAAAAAATTCCAATGTCTCCAATGTCAGCACACCCTGCACGACTGGGAGAAATTCCGTATCATTTAATCCTTCCACAACGAAGCCAATGGGCCTGTTCCCTATTTCTTCTGACAAATCAATTTCCTTAAGCGCTGCCAAAAAAACAGCTACCGATGGTTCATATAGAATAATATTTGCTTCTTTTGGTGAATTTTGAATCATAGATTTTAAATATGCTCCGCTACCGATCCCCATTAAGAACACCGGAGCATACTTATGAATCTCCCCCAGCCGTTCCTGCCACATCAGTATGGGATCTTTCGCATTACGTTTTCCACCAAGATAAAGTCTTTTTTCTTTTGTCTCAATGCGAAAAATCAGTTCTCCATCCTGGGACTGTTCTGTCCGTATGTTTGTATCATCTTCCTGATATTTTCCCTGTCTGATCAAATCTGCAAAATCCGGATACCACTGTTCCATTGCTTTTAGGTTTTTTTCAAAAATCGTTTCTCTCATATTGCTGCCTCATCTTTTTCCCGATAAAGGTCTATCAACTCCCGCAGGCCATAATCCAAGGTATCCAGCATCAACACGGTATCCTCCTGTTCCAGCGCTTCCACAAAATCTCTAAGTACCTGTACAACATAACTGCATAATTCCCCATACGCTTCTTCATCTAAGCCGAAATAATTCCCCTGCAGAAAAACTTCACAATATTCCTGCACCTGTCCTGCTGCCTGCTTTGCTTTCTCTATCACTTTTTCATCTTTATAGATATGATATCCGCCGCAAATCGTATCAATCACAACCCAAAGCTGCTTTGCCTTGTCTTCCATACGCAAATCTCCTGTCTTTTTCCAGCAAAAGAGCAGGGATATGGCTGCCCATACCCCTGCTCTGTATAAATCCGGCAAGTATTTCCTGTATTACTGCAGCAATGATAATACGCCCTGTGTGGACTGATTTGACTGTGCAAGCATAGACTGTCCAGCCTGTGCCAGAATATTGTTCTTGCTGTATTCCACCATCTCAGAAGCCATATCTGTATCACGGATTCTGGATTCTGCAGACTGTGTATTTTCAGCCACGTTGTCAAGATTAGCAACGGTATGTTCTAATCTGTTTTGGATTGCGCCTAATGCAGAACGCTGTGTAGAGACTCTGTTAATTGCATCCTGAATAGCTGTAAGTGAATCATTTGCAACCGCATAGTTATCTACAGATACCTGCTGTCCGGATGCTTTATAACCAGAAAGCGCTTTTCCTGCAGACATTGCTGTTACTACTACATACTTTGCAAAATCAGCAGCCAATGCCTGATTCATTGCGGTCAGTGCATTTTTCCGATCAGCCGTTAAAGCAGCTGTTACGGTGCCATACCGTTTTCCATCATTCAGACCTACATAGAAAGCGCTGCCAGTATCTTTGTCAAACTGTTTTACATACAAAGACTCGGTATATCTTGCAGTAAGTTTTTTTCCAATGGATGCTTTCGCTGCGCTAAGAGCAGATGCTTTTGTTGCGTATGCACTCTTGTAGCTTGCTGCCAATCCTTCATAAATAACCTTCACAGGCTTATTTCCAAGCTGTTTATCATTACTTATTGTCTTTGTAATCGATTTTAATCCCAAAGACTTTGCATCCATATTATCAATGGTGATCTGAATTTTCTGATGCGCATTTGCACCAACCTGAAGGTTCTTCTCTTTAAACGTCCCATCCAGCAAATTCTGCTTATTAAACTGGGTCGTTGTAGAAATTCTGTCTAATTCCTGTGTCAGCTGATCTAACTCCTGGTTGATCGCGTCGCGGTCAATTCCTTCGTTTGTATCATTCGCACCCTGTACAGCCAATTCATTCATTCTCTGCAGAATGCTGTGCGCTTCATTCAGCGCGCCTTCTGCTGTCTGGATCAAAGAAATGCCGTCCTGTGCATTGGAAGAAGCTTTTGCAAGACCGCGAACCTGGCTTCTCATTTTTTCAGAAATTTTAAGACCTGCTGCATCATCGCCTGCACGGTTGATTCTGTAACCGGAAGATAACTTCTCGGATGACTTTGCCTGTGCGCCTGTTGTAACGCCTAACTGTCTGTTTGCATTTACTGCTGTAAGATTGTGTTGTACTACCATTGCCATAATATTTTCCTCCTTGTCTTTAATGCCGCAAATCCGTTTGCGTGCATGTGCGTCTTTGCTCTTCCCAAAGACCTATCTATATAATAAGCGCAGGCCCTAGGTTACCCCGCATTATTATCCTCTTAAAAACGTTCTGTAAAAGATTTCCCGGCATTGCTCTCCCGTTCCGCCTTTCTCGCCCTTTTCCGGTCTTCCATCAGGATCGCTTTAATCTTCTCCTGTGCCTGCGGCGACAGATCTCTGTCCTTATAATGCCGCACTTCATTTCCAGGCCCCGGCGCCATCCCGTATTTTTCCAATGCTCCGCTCCTTGCGATATTCATGGATTTTGGAGCATCCACAAGCAAATGCCCGTTGTTTCCGCTTCCGCCGGTATATACGACCTTGATCCCATCTCCGATCAGCAGATATTCTCCGGCCTTTAAAGTCAGCTTTAACATACAAACCTCCTTGTTTTAGCATATCCCATATGCGATTCCCATCGTGGTCTGTGATGCAACACACTTTACATTGTGTTGCGTTTTCGCATTCTGTTCAGATGCAGACTTTCCGAAATACTTCGTCACGGTCATCCTGTTCAATCCCCAGATACCGTCTTGTTACCTCAAAAGAAGAATGATTAAACACATCCATCAGCAATGCAGGGCGTACGCCTTGCCTGCAGGCATGATAGCCAAACGTTTTTCGCAGGGAATGCGGACTGATCACACCAGAAATATTGCAGTTTTCAGCAGCAGCTTTGATAATCCGCCATGCCTGGGACCTGGAAATGGGTATGTTTCGATAGCTTGGGAGCAGATACTGCTCCGGCTGAACAGCCTTCTCGCCATCCAGCGCCTTTTTGTACGAAGCCAGTGCTTTTTGAATGCTGGCGTTCAGATAGATTTGTGAATGCTTGCCTGTTTTTTGCTCCACCAGACACATATGCATGCGAAGTGTACCACTTGTAAAATCATACACCTGCCGCCACTGCAGGGCCAGCAGGTCAGAGACGCGCAGGGCTGTATTCAGACCAAGAATCAGCAACACATAATTGCGCATATTGGGCCGTACTTCAAGATAATAGCGTTTAAACCGTTCCAATTCCTGTAAATCTTTGATTGGCTGTGCCGTATTCATGTCAGACCTCCTTTTATCTTTTGTATAGAACTCATTGTTTTCCTGGCAGGACATGCGGGCGCCGTGCCGAAAAACTGCTGCATACACAATATAGACACAAGCAGTCGGATTTGCAAGACGGCGTTTGTTTTGCCATTTTACCGGAATAAAAAAATTTAAAATCATGTATTAAGTATTTGAAAACGCGGCCGATATATAGTGTGTAAATAAAAAACGCAACACAATGTAAATTGTGTTGCGTTTTTTATTTTATTAAGTGTTGAAAACGATCATGCGGTAAGATATACTTGATAAATAAAAGAAAGGATAACGAAGAGGTATATTTATGAATGATAAGGATAACGAAAACACGCCGATCACGAACAGCCATTTATATAATGTCGCATTGTTTATAGACTATGAAAATGTCTATCTGAATCTTTTAAAAGAAAACCGAAATGTGATCCGGGATGGATTTTTCGAGAAAATCCGGGAATGGTGCAAGAAGAATCACCGCAGGCTTGTAA
This sequence comes from Lachnospiraceae bacterium, assembly GCA_009774535.1. GTDB lineage: Bacteria > Bacillota > Clostridia > Lachnospirales > Lachnospiraceae > Eubacterium_J. The sequence goes on along the minus strand of VSNY01000001.1, from coordinate 6,670 downwards.
AAATCGCTGTATATTGTAATTTTGACAATGAAGACCTGCACAATTCCTTCCACCAATCTCTGCTGCAGTCCTATGGCGTGGAATCCATTCACACTTCCAACCAGGGCAAAAACTTTGCAGATCTGCAAATTACCATCGATGTTTTAAACGCCATGCATCTGAATCATAATATTGATGAATTTATGATTATGTCGAATGATAAGGATATGACTCCTTTGTTAAACAGTATCCGCTACAATAAAAGAAAAGTATCCGTGATAACGGTCGGAACCAAATATAACGACGCCATTTGCAGCTTTTCTGATGAACAGATCAAATATGAAGAAGTCATCAAACACCCTGTAGCTTCCACTTATATTGCTTTTTTAGAAGACAAAATCGAAAAAAATTTATGTAATACGTTTGAACGCAATAAATCGAAATACATCGATGATTCTGCAAAACTCTTTCAGCATATCGGTTTGGAATATTTTTGCGAAATGCAGATGAAACAATGCAATCTTATGATCTATGAAGTATATAACTGCATCAAATCTTTACAAGATAAACAGAAAGCGGCTTTTTACTGTTACAATTACAAAGCTGCAAACTTTATCGGGATCTGTCCTTATCAGGTTCAGGATTATTTCAAAAGCATCTTTCACATGGAAGATTCCGATTTTATTCGGATAGATATGGAATCCAAGGTATCGGATTTGTATGCGAAATATCGAAAAGATCTGTAAGGATAACACGACTTTACAGCTTTTCAGATGATATCCTTAATGCTGTGCGTTATGATCATCATCAAAAAGTTGTTAAGTCGTGTTCCCTGCTAAGATCTATAACTACCAAACGATCGGAGGTTTCAGCACTTCATTTATAACAAAATTTCTTCAAAGCATTTCATAATTTCTCTCAATGTCTCCTGATTTAATTGATAGTATACCCGTCCGTCTTTTTTTTCGACTGTTACGATCTGGTTGGTAAGAAGCATACCCATATGATGGGAAGCTGTTGCCGGAGTTAAATGAAGTTCCTCTGCAATTTCCAGATTGTATCTTCCATGCGATTTTAACAGGCATAGAATCTCAAACTTACTTTTATCACCCAGAAGCTTCAAAATCTGAGGGAGCAGTTCTTTGGCATTTTGCATATTTTTCTGATACAGATCTAGTTTATCTGCCAAAATCCCCTGAAAAACTATGGTCGGCGTAATCCATTCGATCAGTGGAAGCACCGCTGTCAGATAGACCTTTTTGGTTTCAGGATGAAATTCAGATACAAGGTTGCGCAAGACATCTGAAAGATCCGATGGCGTTTCAGAAACCAGTTTTTCCAAAACCGCTCTATTTTTCTGAAAGGTAGTATCAAAAGCAGAACAATTCCTTCTATAAATTTCAAACAATTCCATAAATTTTTTTACAGGATTGCTAATCAGTTCCAAAAGCCGCCATTTCGTATCTTCGGAATATTCCAAAGACTGGAGCAGCAGAAACCAGTTCTCCAAGGAGTTTATATTTGAAATCTCTTCTTTTTTTTCTTCCGCCAGGAAAGTGGTCATTACAGATAAAATCTGTTGCTGTTCTAACTGGTCCAGTTCTGGCTCAGATTCAAAAAGTTCCGCCGCCATAGCCAAAACCGTCAGGAAAAATTCCGTATTATTTCCAAAGAAAAAACTTTCTTCTTCGCTTATGGAACAAGATTCTGCAAACACACGTACATAATGATCTAAATAAGAAAGATACTGCTTATAAAATTGGTTTCCATCCATATTCATTTCGTCTAATGATCTCAACATATCTGCTTTCACAGCCTCAAAATTTTTTGTCAAATAAATCAGTCCCAATGTCTCCAAAAAAGGATGAAGCCCTCTTGTGTATTCCATTTTATAACCTCCGTTTTTATGGTAAGTTGGTAGGATAATAAGCTGTATCACATATTTCTAATCAGTATAAATGGTTCCGGACTGTTTTTCAAGTTTTCCATTCTCCATATCGTAGATTTCATCATACAGCATCATTAATTCTGCATTTGGATTATGGGTGATGGTGAGCAGTGTAATTTCTTTGTTTTCTAAAAGCCAACGTTCGATTTCATAGGCCGTTTTTTTGTCCAGTGCAGACGTTCCTTCATCCAAAATCAAAAGCGGGGCGTGTCTGATTAAGGCTCTGACAAGCGTAATCCGCTGCTTCTGTCCGCCGGAAAGCGCACCTCCATTTTCACCTGCCATATATTCCAATCCCCCCTCCTTTTCAGGAAGAAACATAGCAACACCGCTTTTTTCGATCGCGTGAACAAGTTCCTGTTCTGTAAATTCCTCATGCAGAAGAATGTTGTCCCGGATAGACTCATGGAACAAATAAACATTTTGATGGATAACCGCGGAAAGAGTGTGAATCCTGCTTTTATCCAATGTCTGCAATTCCTGTCCATCATATAAAATTGCTCCTTTATAGTTATCCAAATAACCTGTCAATAATTTAAGCAAAGTACTTTTTCCGCAGCCGCTTTGTCCCATGATCGCATATTTTTTGCCTCTTTCCATTTTCAGGCTCAGATCAGATAACAAAACTGTATCGGAGTTATAGGAAAACCATACATGCTGGAATTCAATGGAGTGATCAAAAGTTGGAATTCCTTTTCCCATTGTCTTGCTGTGATCACATTCCGTGTATTGATTCAAACGTTTCATCACAGGTTTTATACTCTGTATTTTAGGAATATTCTGCATAAGCAGAATTACAGGCGCCATAAAGGAACTGCTAAGTTGCACCAATGCAAGCAGCGTTCCCATCGTAATATGTCCCATCAGAACAAGATACGCAGATACAAAAATTACAGCAATAGTGGACAGGACAGACAAGGTATCAGACAAGCCTTCATTGAATGCAAATAATCGGGCAGCCTGAAATCTTGTGTGAATCTCTTTTTCGTTTTCATCCTGAAACCTCAAAATTGTATGTTCAATACGGTTATAACTTTTTAACACTTCATAGCCTGAAAAAAATTCTTTGAGTTTGCCCGTAAAGACAGACATTTGTTTTGATACACAGTCCTGCCTCTTTTCCAACATATGCCCGATACCGGCTGGTATAAGAAACATCCATACAAGTGCAAATACAAGAATTGCAGTTACAAGCGGACTGAGCGCAATTAATAATCCTAAAGTAGCGGTAAACATCATCATCAGTTCAAAAGAACTAAGCAGTGCCGCAATATAATGTTCTTCGATCAGCTTCATATCATTTGTCATAGCAGAAACGTAGTCAGCGGTAGTTTCTTTGTAATAGACTGCTGGCGGACGGCTTATAATCCCTTGAAATACGTCCTGACGGTATTGTTTGAGCATTCGTTCCGTTAAATATTTGGATGCTAAAGCACTAAGATAATTAATCATACACAAAAACAATATATACACGATAGTAAAAATAAATAATTTAGCAAACATTTTTGTATTGCCAGAAACAGCAACATCAATCACTTCCTGAAGAACCAGTGAAACGCCAGTAGAACATAAAGAAGAACATGTTCCCAGAAGTAATGCCAAAATTAAAATTCCTATGTTTTTCTTCCAATATTTTTTCATATTTGATTCTCATCTAATTTATTTGATTATAGTAATCCACCATATAATTTCATTAATGTCAAATATTTTTGATAAATATTTAATATATGATCCCATCCGTATATTTGGAGAATGTTTTGATTTGATCGATTAAAAAAATTGTTCTTGTTATATCTTTTTGTAAAAGGTTGCAGAATAAGGTGGAAATACACTTTGTCATTTGGCGTTTATATGGAAACAAAAGAGTCTGTACAAAGTCTGATGGCAGGACGGAATTTGTTCAGAGGTATTTATGATCGTACATATAAAATTTTTACTTTTATTTTGAATTCGTGAAACAGGTTCACTATAGATTCATAATACGTTCATGAAAAATGTAAGGGAATTCATATAACAGGCTTATGCAAATACGGAAGAGATTTCATGGTATGGGATTTAAAGATATAAAAGAAAATGACGCGTTTTTTGCAATTATGTGAAATAAGTAATTTTTATTCTGTTTATTGGTAATCACGACTTTACAAGTTTTTGGCAAATAAAATAACGCACAGGGCACTTTCTAATGTATAATAAGTTTGCACACTAAAAAATACGAAAGAGAGTGACCTTGTACGTTAGACTTATTATACAACAAAAACAATTTAATTGGTAGACTGTATCACTATTTTTATATTTATTTTAAAACCTGTTCCATGCCTACGATTGAAACCCTGTTCCTGCTGGTATTATCCATACTGGCTATGGAGTCAGCAGATTCTATCCGTTCTTTATACAGGCATTTTTTAGCAGGGATTACGGAGAAATCCCTCAATGCATTCTACTATGTATGTTCCTATGCAAAAGCTGATTATTCCAAATTTATGAATACCACTGCTGGCATAGCGCTGAAACTTATACCGGAAAAACTCCGGCTGCAGCCTGTTTTTCTTTGCATTGATGATACGATGGTCTCTAAATTCGGCAAAAAATTTGAGGATGTCTCAAAACTCTTTGACCATGCCGCACATAATGGCTCAAACTATCTGAACGGGCATTGTTTTGTAAGCGTAATGCTCTGCGTGCCAGTGTGGAACAAAAGCAAAATTCACTATCTTTCCGTACCGCTTGGATACCGTATGTGGCAGAAAAAGGAATCCAAACTGGAACTGGCTGCATCGATGATCCGCCAGGTAATGCCGCAATTCAGAGACAGAAAAAATGTCATCATCCTGTGTGACAGCTGGTTGGTGTTAGAATATAATTAGTACAAGTTAGACATGGAAAATTCCCAACAGGAAAGTATAATAGAACAGATGGAGGAATGAACATGGCTACACAATATACAGAAGAATTTAAGAATGATGCAGTAAGGTATTGGAAGGAACATCCAGAGCTTGGGATTGCTAAGTGTGCAAAGAATCTGGGGATTAGTAAGACAGCTCTTTCTAACTGGAGAAAGATATATGATGCAAATGAGGGGACAGTCCCAACCAGAGGAAGGGGGAATTTTGAGAGTGATGATGCAAAGGAACTTGCACGCCTGCGTAAAGAGCTGCGTGATACACAAGATGCTTTAGATATCTTAAAAAAAGCAATCGGCATACTGGGAAAATGACAGAGGCTCTCTTCCTGGAGACTGCCCGGTATGAAGAGCAGCTTCTGGAAGAGGGGAAACGCCGGCCGAATGTCTCTGGTGTGCTGAGGATCTTAGGTGTTTCAAGAAGCGGATACCTTGCATGGAAAAATCGCCTCCCTTCCACCCGGGAGAAGAGAAAGGAGCAGATAAAAGAGAGGATCGTTGAGATTTATCAGGAATCCCATCAGAATTATGGAGCCCCCAAAATAGCAGAATGTCTGCGCAGGGAAGGAGAAAAAATAGCAGACAAAACAGTGGGGAATTATATGAGGGAATTGGGGATCAAAGCACAGTACGTGAAACCTTATACCGTTACAACAATCGAACCGGATCTAAGCAGTAGGCTGAGAAATATGCTGAAAGAAAAATTTAATCCGGAAGAACCGGATGCAGTCTGGTGTTCGGATATCACTTATATCTGGACTTACGAGGGCTTTGTATACTTAACGAGTATTATGGATCTGTACTCGAGAAAGATCATCTCATGGGTATTAAGTAATACATTAGAAGCAAAACATGTCGTAAAAGCGGTAGAAAAGGCAAAAAGAAGGAGGAATGTGGAGAAACCCTTAATTCCTTCATTCCAGAGCCTTGCTTTTTTATCTGCATCCGTTCAGCAAAAATTATAATCTGCCAGCAGCAAAAAATTGTTTTGCAGGAACATCTGTTTACTATTCGAACTCGTTTCCCAGTTTCTAATATAAGATACTTTTGTATCTTTTCCATCCTTTTATTTACTTATATTACACGGATTTTCCTATCCTATTTTTCGTTTTCGATTTTTTAGAAGCAAAATAGAAGCAGCGTATTTTTAACCTCTGCCATTATCTTGCATTTAACAGCTCTTCCATTTTTCCTTGTATATAATCAATATCTGGAAAAATCAGATGAATCCCTCTTCTATACATCGCTATCACTTCCCGTAAATTAACAGTCAATTCCCTGTTCAGTTTACTGTGTATCATAATAGGGTTATTTTCAATCGTATGTACGTGGTCAAAAAACTTCTTTATAATTGGAAAGGCATTTTGTATTAAAAAAGCATTGTCCCTTCCTGCAAATTTTCCTATGATGATTGTATTGCACTTTCCGTATCTTTTTATTTTCTTTTTGATAATAATTTTATATTTGTCCACTTGGGAACTAATCGGAATCATCCAATACAATTCTTCATTTTTGTTATCTTGAATTGCTAAAAAATGTGGTCGGTAATTTCCGTTCACTAATATGGACAAGACCACAAAACCATGCGGAGCTGCTGACAACAACTAAACATTCAAACAAGGGAGTTATGGTTGCCCAAACCAGAAACTCCCTTGTTTTTTCTTGGAAATTTATATAGGTGGAGTACGCTGATTGAACCAATATTAAGTAGCCTGTTGACAAACAGGCTGTCTTGCCCTATAATTAAACCGTCAGTTTAATTATAGGGAGATGAACTTATGGCCCGAAGAAAAAAGGAACCAAGGAGTGTGCATCGAGACAATATTGCATCAGTAGCTTCTGAA